>JBLGAM010000074.1:0-16382 GCA_047612305.1 Planctomycetota bacterium
AATTCTAGATCCATCACATGGCCTAGTTTTTCTACAGAAACCAATGTGTCATAAACAGTTTCCAATGATAGAATCAATTTTTCAACTGCATTGACCACCAAAATGATAATTACCTCAGCAGCAACAAATTGACCAATACTGATTTGATCATTGATCAAAAGCAAACTTCCAGCAAGCAGTAAACTCGTTACGATCAGTACTTTAAATACAATCATTACTTTATATTGGAAGATCAAAACAGAAAAGTGCTTCGTCCTGAATTCCACATATTTCTGAATTAACTTATCTGCTCGAAGAATTGGCAGTCTCGTATTCCCAACTAGCTTAAATGTATTAAGAGTCCTACCAACTTCTTCTAGCCAATAAGCAGTTTGATACTTGTAGGTAGACTCTTTTAGAGCAGTCTCCATTCCTTTTGGGCTGGTGAAATAAAAGATTAAACCGAGAATACCCGTTAGTCCAAGACCGAATAGGATAAATGTAGGATGGTAAAATGATAACAGGAGCAATCCAAAAAACACTTGAAGGAATGCGGTCGAGAAATCAATTAATATTTTTGAAAGTCCTTTTTGAAGATTCACAATATCAAAGAAGCGATTTACAATCTCAGGCGCATGCTCCCCGTGTAGGACTTCAGTTTTTACCCTCGGAAGGCGGTAGGCCATGGCCAATCCTGCTTTAGAGAAAATTCGTTGCTGTAGTTTCTCCGAAATTTGAAGCTGCGAGATTTGCAAGAAACCTCCAAAAGCTACACCCAATGCTACTATAATTACCAAAATGATCCAGGATGTAGTGATTCTGCCACCTAAGATAAAGTTAAGTATAGCCTGAATTCCCAAAGGCAAGGACAAAGTCACAATACCATTTAGTACGGCGTAGAAATAAATTGCATAAACCTGATTCTTTTCCTCTCGGAGGAGGCTGAACAGCCGTTTGACAGGAGACATTCCGTCGTTACTTTTCATGGGTGATGGCATTAATGACTAACTGATGAAAGAATTGATATCGGCCTGCTGAATCCATCAAGTTTTCGATCATACCGGGAAGGTGCTTTGAATTGAACGTTTGTAAAAGACTTGATTCCATCACAGTTGATACCAGTGTTTTGGGATATTGATAATTTGGATTGATTTCATTGATTATCGATGATATCCGCTCTCCAAACTTATATACCTGCGTAAAAATTCCACTTGCATGCTCTTGGTCTACCTCTTTTGTAAGGTAACCTTTAAGGGATTCATTGATAACGAGCTGGTGCAATTCTATAGGATCAAGATATTGATTTTTGGTAAAAATGGGTCCTTCTACCATCAACTTGATTCCGACACCTAAGCGCTCATTGGGATCAGAAAGGTTGGCTGTAGCATAAACAAGGTTGATTTCCATCCATCCCCAATACCAAGCAGTGAGATATAAAAGGAGTTTGTGCTTGTTTTCAAAGTAGCGATAAACTGCTGCTTCGGTACTTCCTATCACGTTTGCCAACTTTTTGAAAGTAAAGTTCTCTACTCCTAGTTCTTGAATTAGTCTGGTGCCTTGACGAACGATTAGTGCACCTAAATCTGAACTAAATGGTTCTTTAATATATAAATTACCACTCACCTCAACTTTGTATTTAATGAGTATAGTCTCCATAGTTTATTTCAAAACATCTATATAACGGAGGCTTCTGGAATAGGTTTAGTAATCCTTTGTTTTTTGTTAGTAATATTTACTAAAATAAAATTTTCACTTACTTTTTTCGACTTGAATAGTCAATAAGTATCTCTAAAGGAATGATTTCGAGGGTTTTTTCATTTGTTGCCTCTAAGATTACGCTTGGAGCAACCTTTGATTCATAAGCTTCTAGCCATCTTCTGGCACAAAGACACCACTGATCACCAGCTTTTAATCCTGGAAAACTATACGCTGGAATGGGTGTCATGAGATCATTTCCACGAGATTTTGAAAACTCTAAAAATTCTAAAGTCATCACAGCACAAACCGTATGTGTGCCCAAATCATCTGGCCCAGTCTCACAACAACCAGTTCGATAATATCCAGTCAATGGATCTTTACTGCAAAGACTAATTTTTTGCCCAAAAACATTAATTCCGTCCATTTTATGTTGTTTTAGTATAAATCCAAGCCCAACCAATCAATATTGGATGAACAACAATCAGTCGAACCCAACCACCCCATTCCGGCACACAAAGCCCATCTGGAATGCAGGAATCAATCTGAATAAAGTAAACATGTGCAGGTATGAAAGCGATGAGCATCAAAATAATGCCCCAGGCGGAGATTTTTCGATATTTGAGGAATAATAGGCCGACCGCAAAGATTACTTCCGCAATTCCAGAAAAAATATTTACAAATTCAGGAAAGGGTAAGTAGCTTGGAATAAGTGGATAATAGCTTGCTGGATCAATGAAATGATTAAGCCCTGCTACCATATAAAATGCAGACATTAAGTATAAACTTATTTTTATGATCATTATCATTTAGTTTAGTGTCCAGCTCAAAACAATATAGCTTGAATTGAAATTCTCTTCGCTATTTTAACCTAATAAGCCCTATTCTGTTTTTATAATTATGAACTCCAAAAATGACTTTTTTAAATTTAATATCAGACCAATTGTTTTTTGGCCACCATTTGCCCTATTGATTTTGGCAGTTGGATTCAGCCTTTTCTATCCTGAATTATTTCTGAGTAGTATTCTTGGAATCCAAAAAGCCATATTGATTAATTTTTCACTAGGATTTAGTTGGCTTTCATTTGGAATGACAATTCTAACATTCATAGTTTTTCTTAGTCCTTTGGGGAAATATCGTATTGGGGGTAAAGATGCCAAACCTAGATTAAACCGAATCAGTTGGTTTGCCATCGTATTGTGTACGACGATTGCCGTTGGAATTCTGTTTTGGAGTAGTGCCGAACCTATTTCTCATTTTTTTTATCCTCCTGATTTCAAAAATATTTTACCTCAGTCAGAAGCGGCGAAGTCATTTGCTTTGGGGGCTTTATTTTTTCATTGGGGATTTACTCCCTATGCCATCTATTCAGTTCCAGCCATGGTTTTTGCTCTTTTATTTTATAAGGGAAAGCAAAATTATACCCTTGGAGTAATGCTTCAGCCCTTATTTGGACGTAGTCCTAACAGATATTGGGTGGATGGCTTAGATATGTTGAATTTATTTTCAATGATTAGTGGAATGGCTGCGGCCTTAGGAGTTGGTATTCTCAGCCTTTCGGGAGGAATATTAGCATTCTTTCCTACACTCGATCCCACTTTGCTTCAAGCAGGAATCACCTTATCACTACTCTTGACATTTATTATTTCATCAGCAACTGGAATTGAGAAAGGTATAAAAAATCTTTCCTTGATCAATTTGGCTTTTTTTGGACTTATTGTTTTCTTATTCTTTGTATTGGGTACTGCTGGTGATGTGGGTAACTCATTGAGCCAAGGCTTTGGAATGTATTTCTCGAATTTTCTAGACCTCAGTTTTCAGACCTCCGGATTAGGCTCGAAATGGACTTATGATTGGACTACCTTTAATTTTGCTATTTGGATGGCTTGGGCGCCGATCACTGCACTTTTTTTAGGGAAAATAGCAATTGGGAGAACGATACGAGAGTTCCTTTTAATCAACTGGTTTTTACCTGCGGTGTTTTGTCTGTTTTGGATGGCGATCTTCGGAGGGAGTACGTTGGAGTTGGCTAACTTAAATCCAGAGTTGTATAAAAATCTATTTGACAACTCGGGTGCTGAATCTATTATCTACCAAGTATTCAGAGATGAAGGATACTTCAATTTATTCGCCCTACTGTTTATAGTAGGCATATTCATCTCCTACGTAACCGCAGCCGATTCTAGCACTGATGCCATAGCTAGTATCAGTATGAAGGGAACTAATGCCGATGCTTTTCAGTCTGATACGAATATAAAAGTCCTTTGGGGGGTATTAATTGGGTTTTTGGCTTGGGTGATGATTACTTTTTCGGGAATTGATGGCGTTCGAATTTTATCTGTTATAGGAGGATTACCAGCGATGTTCTTCCTTCTTTTAGTATCTATAGCGCTTATTTTAATTCTTTTTAACCCTAAAAAATACTTGGATTAAGGCTGGTATTTTAGTTTTCCTACTAGATAGAGATAAAGTACTTTTGAGTATCGGAGCATCAAGGGAAGTAGCACAATATTTAAAACCAGCACCATGGTTAGGTACATCCAAAGCTTTGGCTTAACCAAAAGCACATTAAGTGAGACTAAAGCGGTGATTACTAAAGCCACGGAAAAGGCATAGCTGATGTACATTGCTCCGTAATAAAAATCAGGTTCGGGATTAAGATTTGCTTGACAAACTTTACAGGTTGAATTGATTTGAGAAAGTTTTTTAAAGCTTATCAATGGGACCGAAAACAAAGCTCCTTCTCTACATTGTGGACATTTGGCTCCCAGAATTCCTCCAAAGACACTTTTTTCTTTTTTCATGTTTTCTTATAAATATGCCCTCTCCTTTCAAGGGTAGTGCCTTTTGGGGAAAAGAGTTATTTGATCTTACTTTATTTTATTTTCGTGTATTCATAAAAAAAAGAGGCTTTCACCCCTTCTCAATAGTATAATTCATCCAAATCATAGTCTTTACCCCGACCCCATTGAAGTAATTCTTCGATGGTGTAGTATTCTAGTGTATCGAGATCTTTTACTTGGAAATTAACTCCTCTAAGCCTGGTAATGATTTCTAGTTTGCGGATTTCACCTTGATTTATCAAGAGATATTTTCTTCCTACCCGAAGGTTATCCAATGAGATAGGCATCTTAAGCTTTAGCTTTAATCACAACTCCCGTCGCTTCAAATGTAATCTCTCGCTTTGGTTCAGTTATCGCAGCTATTTCTTCAGTGCTCTTTCCTTGATCTTCTGCAAAATGCTGGAGTGTTGCTACATCAGTTTCTGTTAAAGTTGCTACTCCCTCCAGTACTACTGGAAATCCTTGGGAATCGATAGGTACAAAAAATCCATAATCCTTAAAGGTTACTCGCATGGACTCTCCGTTTGGAAGATCCAACGTCATCCAGCAGCCTTTCTTGGTGCAGACTTCTTTGATTTCTCCTGAGATCGTTCCTTCGAAAGTCCCGTCAGATTCTACTTGACTGATCATCTCTACTGAGTTTGTAACTTTATTCAAAGTGATGTTTTCACCATAGTTTCCTGGTATTTCAGTAAAATTTTCTGTGGAGATTTCAGCTTCTTTTTCAGCCTTTTGGCAGGAAAAAGTCAGACCCAGACCAACAATTAATAGAAATAAATATCTTTTATTCATTTTGATACATTTTGTAGTCACAAAAATAAGACTTAGAAGTCCAATGAAAAATATTTTTAAAAAAGATTATTTTTCTTTTAAAGTTGAGGGCTGAAATAAAAAGAAAGATTTTTTTTTGAAAAAAAAGATATTTAAGAAAAGAAATGAAACAATTTTTGCAATAAAACTTCTATTTTTTTAACAATGCTGTAATTTTACACTTGAATATTCATTTCAACCACCCTACATGCCTCAATCCACCAAATTCATCATTGATTTTGACAGTACATTTACTCAAGTAGAAGCACTGGATATTTTAGGAGATATAAGCCTTGCTACTGACCCTGATCGAGACAGGAAACTTCAGTCTATCATTAATATCACAGATAAGGGAATGGACGGGACCTTGACATTCCGCGAAAGTCTGGAGCAAAGAATATTGATTTTGAATGCGACTAGAAGTCAGATTAGTGATTTAATTGATGTTTTAAAGCAGAAGGTATCCAAGTCGTTTGAGCGAAATAGGGAATTTCTTCAAGAGAATGCTGGCAATATTTACATTATCTCCAACGGTTTCAAAGATTTCATCATTCCAATTGTTGCAGATTATGGTATCCAAGAATCTAATGTTTTTGCGAACGAATTCGTTTATGATGAAACTGGGAAAATCATTGATTTTAATCGGGAAAACCCACTTTCTAAAAACAATGGTAAAGCTGAAACTATCAGGCGGATCAATTTAGACGGTGATATCTATGTGATCGGCGATGGTTATACTGATTATGAGATTAAGGCCTCTGGTCTTGCAAATAAGTTCTACGCCTTTACAGAGAACGTAAGCCGCCCTCGCGTGACTTCTCAGGCGGATCACATAGCGCCAAGCTTGGATGAAATTCTCTATGTAAATAACCTCAATAAGAAATTTTCCTACCCTAAGAGCCGTATCAAAGTTCTTCTGCTTGAAAATGTCCATCAGATTGGTGTTAATCTTTTTAATGAAGAAGGATACGAAGTTGAAGTAGTTTCCTCTGCAATGAGTGAAGAGGAACTTTGTGAGAGAATCAAAAACATCTCAATTTTAGGGATTCGCTCTAAAACAAATGTAACTAAGAAGGTTCTTGAAAATGCCAATCGCCTTTTATCTATTGGTGCTTTTTGTATTGGTACCAATCAGATTGACTTGGTGACTTGTCAAGAAAAGGGGGTTGCAGTTTTTAATGCCCCTTTTAGCAATACCCGTTCGGTGGTAGAAATGGCCATTGCTGAAATTATTTTCTTAATGAGAAATCTTGCTGACAAATCAGTCGCAATGCATCAAGGAAAATGGGATAAATCAGCTAGTGGAAGTTTTGAGATTCGCGGTAAAAAACTAGGAATCGTTGGCTACGGAAATATTGGTGCGCAGCTTTCAGTTCTGGCAGAAAATATGGGTATGAACGTATTCTATTATGATGTTATAGAAAGGCTTGCGCTAGGCAATGCTTCAAAAATAGATTCATTGGATGAGTTGCTAAAGACTTGCGATATCATTACCCTTCATGTAGATGGTAGAAAAGACAATGAAAATCTGATTGACCAATCGAAAATAAGGCTGATGAAGAAAGGTGCGATTTTAGTTAACCTGAGCCGTGGTCATGTGGTCGAAATTCCCGCACTAAAAAATGCCATTCTTTCTGGTCACTTGGCAGGATGTGCTGTAGATGTATTCCCAGAAGAGCCTAAAAACAATTCAGAACCTTTCGAATCAGAGTTGATCGGTTTGCCAAATACTATTCTCACCCCACACATAGGTGGTAGTACGCTGGAGGCTCAGGAAAATATTGCTCGGTTTGTGCCAGGTAAAATCATGGAATACATCAATACTGGTAACACCTACAATTCGGTAAACTTCCCGAATATTCAACTACCGTTCTTGAAAGATGCGCATCGATTGATCCACCTACACCGTAATGAACCAGGAGTATTAGCGAAAATCAATCAGATTTTGGCCAACTATGAAGTGAATATTGTAGGGCAATATTTGAAAACCAATGAGAATATTGGTTACGTGATTACTGATATAAATAAAGCCTATTCTCCTGACGCGATCAATGAATTAAAAGAAATACCTGGAACCATCCGATTTAGGATGTTATATTAACCAAAAAAAACCTCGATTATCGAGGTTTTTTTTTGGTTAATCCTAATTTTCTTAATTATCTAGAAATCTTCTGTGGTAACTGATTTGCCCCAAATGGTAATTCAAATGACCATAAAGATGAAGTAGGAAAAAACCGTGGTCCATCTGATGTCCAAAGACTTCCAAAGGATAATTCTTTGAAAGTAAACTGTCATCCATTCCTTCCAAACTTACTATGACTTGGTTTTTGCAAGAATTGATTTCTTTAAGAAGTTCGGCTCGAGGAACATCTTTCCCAGCAAATTCAAACTCTCGATCTCTCTGATAATCATAGCCTCCGATTTCTTTCCCTATAAAATGCTTTAAGTTACCTACAAGATGTAGCGCTAGGTTTCCTGCTGAATTTGTAATTTGACCAGTTGTAGTCCAGAGATTTTTCTCATCTCCATAACTTTCGATTTCTGTCATCAATCGATCTATATCACGGTCAAAAAATTGAATAAGATTTTTTACTTCCATAGGTATAAAAATTATGTTAAATATTTCCTGTAGGCCATTGCCAATTTGATATTGTATTTGTTTTTTGCGTGCTCGAGCCCGTCGTAACATTTTGCAAATTTGGCCCAATCCCCATGATTCAAATGAGTAATACAACCAAATTTAGCTATATATCTTTCGAAGGCATCAAGCTGATTACTTTCATTTACATACATTTCATTTACAAAATCTTGGACCATTGGATAGCTAAGTTTTAACGCGTTAAATCCCATAATCTGATAACTTACCCTAACAGGCTGAGGCAAACACTGCTTCTTTTATGCTAGGATCTGTCCCGAGTGTGATTGCTTTTGCTGATCTCAAATATTCATTTGTTCCACCTAGATAGTGTTTTTTGTCTAATAATTATATAAAATATCATCGTTACTTGCTTTGGAAAGTGAGGCTGTATCGATTACTCTTCCTTTTAATCGTCTCGAAAAGATATGACCCTCAAATAGAATTTTCGGTCTGCCATCTACAAAAAAACCTTTTCCAGAACTTTCTACTTCATTGACGGCCTTGATTGAAGCGCGTTCCACGCCGTTCTTTTTCGAAAAATCAATCAAATCATTTTCTTCCAAAAATTTGTCACGAAGGGTATGAGCAGATTTGGTTTCTTCGAAAAACAAAGTCCAAGTCTTCAAACCTACCTCTCCATCGATCACCAAACTGTTTTTGGATTGAAAGTCGTTGATAGCTGATTCTGTTATCGATCCAAAATAATCTGTTATTGGAATATCGTAGCCTACTTTGACTAGTAACTCTTGTAAAAAACTAACTAAAGAACCTCTGGATCTAATTTTTAGATTTTGCATAGCTGAGGGTGGATTTAAAAATAAAAAGTACTTCAATTTAATTGAAGTACTTTTAAATAGCAACCGTTTTACGATCTCATTCGGGATCAATTACATTTTTTCTAGCACCAAATTTTCCCTCGCTTTTTGAATATAGCTGTGCGGGTTGAGCAGATTCTGAAGCCGTATTTGATGAAGCTGGTCTTGGATTTTTATCTTGATGAGAATGCTGAGGCTTATTTTTAGGTTTACCCCCCTCACGCTTTTTAAAATTCGATTTATTGCCTGATTTGAAATTTCCACCTTCCTTTTTCGCTTCACCTGTATAAGTGGGGCCTGCTTCCATACCTTCTGGAAGTGGGTTCTGTGTAACCTGCATTCCGATCAATTTCTCAATCCGAACAAACTTGTGTTGGTCTTTAGGATTAACAAATGTGATCGCCTCACCTTCTTTATCTGCTCTTGCAGTTCTTCCAACTCGGTGTACATAGTCTTCAGGATCAGAAGGAGTATCATAATTAATGATTAATTCAATACCAACGACATCTATTCCACGCGAGATAATATCGGTTCCGACAAGAATCTTTACTGCCCTATTTTTGAAGGCGGCCATGATTTTCTCTCGCTCTGCTTGCTCTAAATCAGAGTGAAATGCCTCAACATCAAATTGTTTTCGAAGGACTTTGAATAGTGATTTCACCTTCTCCTTAGTTGATGCAAAAATTATTACTGCCTCGTATTCCTTTTGGGAAAGAATATTTTTTACAAGTTCTTCCTTTTGAGTATCATAAACTGAATACATTGATTGAGTAACTCCTTCAGCAGTTTTACCTAATGCAATAGAGATCTCAACAGGTTTGTTGAGAAAATTCATGCTAAACTGTCGAATCTTGGTAGGCATAGTAGCAGAGAAAAGGATAGTCTGTCTATTTTTTGGTAAGTAATTGACTATTTTCAATATATCATCTGAAAACCCCATATCCATCATTCGATCAGCTTCATCCAAGATCAAATGCTGAAGTGAACTGAGATCCATTTTGCCACCAGCTAGGAGTGCAATTAATCGTCCCGGAGTTGCCACTACAATATCTGCCCCTAATTCAAGGGCTTTTTTCTGCTGCTCCCAGACGATTCCATCTCCACCTCCATAGATAGGAATCGAACTGATTCCTAAAAAGTAGGCAAAACCCTGAATCTGCTGATCGATTTGAATTGCAAGTTCGCGTGTTGGGGCTAAGATTAAAGTATTCAGATTTGATACACCTGACTTACTTATTTTATTAAGTATAGGTAAGATGAAGGCAGCGGTTTTTCCAGTTCCGGTTTGAGCACATGCGATCAAGTCCTTATTATCCATGATCACAGGGATCGCTTTCTCCTGAATAGGGGTTGGTTTTTCATAACCCATAGCATTCAGGCCATCCTGAAGTGAAGGTTCGAAGTTAAATGATGAGAATTCCAAAGTTGAAGTGATTAGGTATTTTTAAAAAAGACAGAAGATCGCTGTCTTTTCAAATATACCTCTGAATCTGATATAAACCCAAATCTTTGAACTTAGCAGGGGTTCTAAGCGGCAATTTCATCTCACAATTGCTTGAATCAGTCAATTGGCTTATATTTCATCACGATTTAGCTAAACCAATATATAATGAATTATAATCTTTACATCAAGCCCTTAGTACTCTTTTACTTCTGTTTTTTCCTCAACTTAACCTTTTCAATTGCTCAAAATCTCGAGCTCAAAGGGAGAATCGTGGATTCTGAATCGCAACAGTTTCTGGATGAAGTTAGCGTGACATTGAGAGGAACAGTATTTGGTCAAATGTCTGTTGCAGGAGGAAATTTTAATTTTAAAAATATTGCTCCGGATCGATATGTGCTTTCGCTCAATCTTGATGGATATAATAATTATGAGCAAGTCGTCAAGCTAACTCAGGATCTTGATCTAGGGCAGATTTATATGGTCAAATATGGGGCTGAAGGTACGGGTGCTGCGCTTCAAAAAACCATTAGGGCAACCAACATAACCAATCTGTTTAACGACCGTCCCAATATGCTGGGAGGAAATATGGTCTATGGAATAGCTCCTGAAGCAGCAAAAGTGGAAGGAAATAATTACCTAGATAAAAAATGGAATACCGCTTCTCTCCTTCTTTACAGGGATCAAAAGATTTTGGAAGGGTATAGAGTTCGGTACAATATTATCGCAAATCAATTTGAATTGATGGAGCCAAAATCTAATAACGTATCTGTAATGATGGGATTGCGAATTCAAAATTTGGTATGGGTAGATTCGGCTTACAAGGTTCCTCGATATTTTGTAAATGGGATGGATTTCTTGGATGAAGGAGTTCCAATATCCGGGTTTTTTGAGGTGCTGGTTGATGGACAATTACCATTGATGCGACGAACAGACGCAATCTTCAAAGAGTCAAATTACAATACTGCATTGATGGTGGGGAATCGAAATCACAAAATAATCAAAAGGAACACCTATTTCTTTTTAGATGGGAAGAATGTGATCGAAGTTCCGTCAAATCGAAAGAAACTAATGCTGTTATTTGGCGATAAAGCAGAGGAGATGGAAAAGTTCATAAATAATAATAGCCTTCCCACTCGAGATCCTGGTTCGTTGTTCCAGATTTTCACCTATTTCAATTCTCAATTTGAAGGCTTCCAGCCAATCATAAGCCAACTGCTAGATGAAAATTAACATTCAAAAAATATAATTATGTTTAAGAAATTTACCTTGATTGCTTGTTTACTTCTTCCAGCGCTGACCTTCGCACAGCAAACCCAAAAGCCTGTTCTTCATGGTAAAAATTGGGTTGCCATCACTGGAAAACCTTTAGCAGCTACTGCTGGATCACAGATCTTTCAACAAGGTGGTAATGCCGTAGATGCTGCTTGCGGAATGCTAGCTGCCACTGCCACCATGTGGGATGTTCTTTCTTGGGGTGGAGAAACCCAAGCACTGATTTATAATCCGAATACCAAGAAGGTGATAGCTATAAATGCCATGGGCTATGCGCCAACTGGTGCGACTGTTGACTTTTACAAATCACAAAACATGGACTATCCCCCAGAGTTTGGACCTCTAGCAGCGACAACACCGGGCACACCAGGAGGATTGTTGACCATGTTGGCTGAATACGGAACTATGAGTCTGGCAGAGGTTTTAGCTCCTGCAATGCAGTTAGCAAAAGGCTATCCTATTGAGGAGATGACTGCAAACAATATTGAAAAGGGAAAGGCCAAAATCAAAGATTGGCCTTATTCCAAAAAGGTGTTTTTACCGCACTTGGGGGAAGATCGTGAAGCTCCAGAAGCAGGTGAGATTTTTATACAGGAAGATTTATACAAAACATTAACCAAATTAGTCGAAACCGAGAAAGCTGCTTTGAAAGCAGGAAAAAATAGAAAAGAAGCCATTTATGCCGCCTATGATCGATTTTACAAAGGCGATATTGCAAAGGAAATCGTAAGAGGAACTCGAGAGCAAGGTGGACTTTTTACCGAAGCCGACTTGGCAAATTGGAAAGTGAAAATCGAAGAACCTCTTTCTGTGAATTATAAAGGAATTGAAGTCTATAAGCTTCAAGAATGGACCCAAGGTCCAGCGCTTCTTCAATCTTTGAATATTCTTGAGAATTTCGATTTAAAAAGCATGGGGTATAATTCAGCAAATTACATTCACACCATTTATCAAGCAATGAGTCTGGCCTTTGCGGATCGTGACTTTTATTATTCTGATCCTGCATTTGACCCAATAAGCCCGATGAATGGATTGCTTTCGAAGGAATACGCAAAAGATCGCGCGAAACTAATAAAAGATAAAAATGATCCAACGATTGGGCCTGGTGATCCATATCCTTATCAAGGAGGGACTAACCCTTTCACCAACTTACTCAATCAAAATAAATCAGCAGTAGCCATAAATAATCCAGGAATGCCTCTTCAAGGACTGGACGATCCTTTTTTGGAGCAATTTCAACGCGGTACTACTTCTATTGAAGCTGCGGATGCAGAGGGCTGGGTAGTTTCTGTGACTCCGAGCGGAGGTTGGATTCCTGCTGTAATCGCTGGTAATACTGGTGTAGGTTTGAGTCAACGTATGCAAAGTTTTGTCTTGGATGAAAAGTTGAATCCATACAATCTTGTTGAGCCAGGCAAGCGTCCAAGAGTTACCTTGACTCCAAGTTTGGCGCTAAAAAACGGAAAGCCTTACTTGGCTTTTGCAGTTCAGGGAGGAGATTCTCAGGATCAAAACTTACTTCAGTTTTTCTTGAACATCGTAGAATTTGATATGAATGTGCAACAAGCGGCAGAGGCTGCCAATATCAATTCTTACCAGATGCAAAGTTCTTTCGGCACGCACGAGATCAAACCTGGTGCAATGACTGTTAGAGAGGATACTCCTATTTGGATTAGAGCTGAATTAGCTAAAAAAGGCTATTTGCTAGATTTTTGGGCTAGAACATCCGGACCGATTAATGCCATTTGGTTTGATTGGAAGCATGGCAGTTTTTGGGGTGGATCTAGTAATTATGGGGAAGACTACGGTATAGCTTGGTGATATCAGCTGGGATTAAGCAGTCAGTTGTGTTCTATAATAGCATAGAAAGTTATCAGACTACTACCTTAATCCACTATTTATAAACAGCTTGTTTACAGGGGCTTAAGTATACATGATTGCATGAGTTGAATAAGATTTCAAAAAATGAATACGATTTAAATTTTACTAAAAATATATGACCAAAACCAATTGCCCCAATCTTCGAAATTGCCATAAAGCAATTTTGTTTTCAATTCTATTCTTAGGTTTATCAAGCCTTTCTTTTTCACAAAAGACTGCAAAGCCAGATCCTCTGAAAGCTAAAGTTCAACAGTCAGTTGATACACGGTATGTAGCATTAACAGACCTGAGTGATAAAATCTGGTCCTTTGAGGAAATCGCTTTTCAAGAAACTCAATCTGCTGCAGCTCTTTCCGATTTTGCAGAGTCTTTAGGTTTTAAAGTGACCCGAGGAGTTGGAGAGATTCCAACGGCTTTTGTTGCGGAATATGGGTCTGGAAAACCAATTATCGGAATTATGGGTGAGTTTGATGCCTTACCGGGCCTTTCGCAAAATAAAGTCCCTTTTAAAGACCCCTTGCATGTAGATGCTCCAGGACATGGTTGTGGTCATAATCTTTTTGGTGTGGCCTCATTGGGTGCCGCTGCCTCGATCAAAGACTTGATCGAGAAGGGCGAATTAAAGGGAACAATTCGATTTTATGGAACCCCCGCAGAGGAGAAATTCTTTGGAAAACTTTGGATGATACGTGCAGGACTATTCAATGATGTAGATGTGATGCTGGATTGGCATCCTGCAGATGAAACTAAAGTAAATGCTCAAAAAGGCTTGGCTCTAGTGGATTTTCTTGTGGAATTCAGAGGACAAGCGGCACATGCCTCCGCTGATCCTTGGAACGGAAGAAGTGCTTCGGATGCCTTAGAATTATATGCAAATGGGATCAACTATTATCGTGAGCATATCAAGCCTACCGTTCGGATTCATTACCATATTCAAGATGCAGGTCAAGTGGTCAATGTGGTGCCAGACTACAGTAGAATTTGGGTTCGAGTTAGGGATAGCAGCCGAGACGGCTTATTGCCTGTATGGAAGCAAGTAGAGAAAATGGCTGAAGGTGCCGCAATTTTAGCTAATGTCGATTATGAAGTAAATCTGATCTCAGGTATTCATGAGATGCTTATTAATAGAACAGGGTCTGCAGTCTTACAAAAGAATTTGGAAACCTTAGGGCCGATTTCTTACACTGCCGAGGAACAAATTTTCGCAAAGAAGATTCAAGAAAGTGTGAACAAGCCTCAAATCGGTTTAGTCTCAGAGATTAAGCCCTTGGAAGAAACCTTAGAGCACTCTATGGGAGGTTCTACAGATGTGGGTGATGTAAGTTGGAATGTGCCAGTGATCAGTTTGATTGCTACCACTGCGCCAAATGGAACGCCTTGGCATTCTTGGGCAGTCGTAGCCTGCGGAGGAATGTCTATTGGCCATAAAGGAATGGGATATGCTGCAAAAGCACTTGCAATGACTATGGTAGACTTATATCAAAATCCAGCACTGGTTGAGTCAATCAAAACTGAATTCAAAACTGAGAAAGGAGACTATATCTACAAAGGAATTCTTCCGGATGGCCCGCCTCCAATTAAATCAAAATTGCAGTAGGGAAATGATCTTACTTAATTAAATCATGATGGCGAAACTTGATAGGCGTTCATTTTTGAAATCTTCTGCTCTAGCTGCGATTCCTGCGTTGAGTATCAGTTCAGCATTTGCTGATTCTAAACCAGAACTATCTGAGAATTTTAAAGCGAGTGATCGAGTAGTTTTTAGATTTGATGGAGCTCAGCTTAGCCCAATGGAGTATTTGAATAAGCTTCAAAAAATCAATTCTGACTCTCCAATTCAAATGGATAGCTACGGAAAAGGTGGAGTAGTTGAGGCTTTGGAAAAAAAATTCGCAGAAATCACGGGTAAGGAAAAAGCGATCTATATGCCCACTGGAACCCTCGCCAATCAGTTAGCAATAGCAGCACTTAGTGGGAATCAACCAAAAGTAATTGTCCAAGACATCAGCCACATCAATCGTGATGAGGCTGATGCAAACTTGGTTTTCAATAAACAATTAGTCCCGCTTGCGGATAACAAGACCTATTTCACGGCTATTGACCTTGAAGATAAAATAAAGAGGCTTCCTTCTGAGGAATACTTTTATAGTGGAATTGGAGCCGTTTCTGTAGAAAACCCAGTCAGACGGGCTTTTGGAGAGTATATTCCTTTTGAAGAATTGAAAGCGATTAAGAAAGTCTGCGATGAACAATCCATCAAAATGCATCTGGATGCCGCTCGAATTTACATTGCGTCGGCTTGGTCAGGAGTATCGATACAAGAATATTCATCCCTTTTTGATACTGTATATATCTCGCTTTACAAGTATTTGGGATCAAATGGTGGAGCAATACTTTGCGGAGATGCTGCACTTATCGATGAATTACCCAGACACATCAAAATCCATGGCGGAAACATCCAATCAAATTGGGAAAATGCTGCAATGGCACTTCACGCTCTTGACACTATCGAACAAAAGTGGAAGGATGTGAAGAAAAGATCAGATGAACTTTTGGCTTCATTAGAATTAATGCCGGGAGTAAGCATTCGAGCCAAAGAAAATCCGACTAATATTTATTTTCTCCAATTCCCTGAAAATCTGCAAATTGAGCAAATGTCAAAGCGATTATCTGAGGAGTTTAACATTCAAATAAATGCAAACCCAAATTCTAAAGTTCTGATGCTTATGATGAATGAGACACTTTTAAATCAACCCCTAGAAAAAATCACTCAGGCCTTCAAGGTTTGTATTTCTCAATCTTGATTTTTAATATACTGAACAAAATGAAACGAATTTTCTTCTCCGCTCTTCTACTTTTATTCATTACTTTATCTGGTTTTGACAGCCCTCAGCAAAAGATCCTGATTATAGGTGATTCCATTTCCATCGGCTACACGCCTTATGTTTGGAGATATTTTCAGGGAAAAGCTTTGGTTACTCATAATCCCGGGAATGGGCAGCATA
>JBLGAM010000075.1:0-16369 GCA_047612305.1 Planctomycetota bacterium
GGGGAGACTAAAGTTTTCCTCAATCAATTCCTTTCAAAATTATTTTCATTTAGAAACGACTTGCGTTGACCCAAAATAGATTTACACATTTGCCGAGGATTAAGATTGGTTTGCTTTTGCTCCCTCTGTTACTTCTGTTTTCCTTCTTGGCTCAAGCCCAATTAGTAAAGCCTCCGAAGTGGACCTTTACCTTGGAGCCTAAAGAACTCCAAATAGGGAGCCCTGCTAATTTGGTGATGGAAGCAGAAATTCCGATGGGCTGGTATGTGTATTCCAATGATTTTGCGAAAGATCTTGGGCCGATTCTAACCACATTTGAACTTGAAAAATCAAGCGCTACTTCCAATAATGGAAATCTAAAAGCCATCAATCCAAAAAAGAAATTTGATGAGATTTGGGAAGGAGATGTCACTTTCTTTTTGGGAAAAGGAAGATTCGAACAGCCTTTGATGATCAAATCTGGGTCAGGGTTAATTAAAGGAGTCCTAAACTATCAAATGTGCTCCGACCTCACTGGACAATGTGTAAACTATGAGGAAGATGTAGAAATCAATTTCAAAGCGAGCCCAGGTCAACAAACACAAGAACCATCCATTCCAGTAATAGAGAATCCAGAAACCGTTGCTTCTGATCCCAGAGCTGATACGACTAGTTCAGAATCTCCATTGACCCTTTCAGATGAAGATGGGGAGAAATCCGAATTAGCACCTGAACCGATCGCTACCGAATATGGTACTGAAGTTACCCAAGAGTCTCTTTGGGGATTTATGATCTTGGCCTTTTTGGCGGGCTTGGCGGCACTACTTACTCCTTGTGTTTTTCCTATGATCCCCATGACGGTCAGTTTCTTTACAGGTCGGACAACTAGCAAGGCAACAGGAATTCGAAATGCATTTATCTATGGCTTCTCGATTATTGCCATTTATACCGTTGCCGGGACAGCAGTTGCAGCAATCCAAGGACCTGAGTTTGCGAATTGGCTGGCCACACATTGGGCACCGAACCTGTTTTTCTTTGGAATCTTTATTTTCTTTGCGCTAGCCTTCCTGGGTATGTTCGAAATCACCTTGCCTTCCAGCTTAGTCAATAAAGTGGATGAAAAAGCAGAAAAAGGTGGGTTGATAGGAGTCTTTTTTATGGCCTTTACCTTGGTATTGGTTTCTTTCTCCTGTACTGGCCCAATTGTAGGATCGATTCTGATCAGCTCAGCAGGAGGTGAATTGGTCAAGCCGATCTTGGGAATGTTTGCTTTCTCTTTAGCATTTGCGATTCCGTTTACCCTTTTTGCTATTTTCCCAGAGTGGATGAACCGACTTCCTAAATCAGGTGGTTGGCTTAATTCAGTGAAAGTTTTTTTAGGCTTTCTCGAATTGGCCCTCGCATTCAAATTCCTTTCCATCGCAGATCAGGTATATCATTGGGGCATTTTGGATCGAGATATTTTCCTGGTAATCTGGATTGTGATTTTCGCAGCATTGGGACTTTACCTTTTAGGAAAAATAAGGTTGCCACATGATTCTCCGATGGATCACATCGGGGTTCCAAGATTACTATTGGCCCTGCTTACATTCATGTTTGTGGTCTATATGATTCCTGGACTTTGGGGCGCTCCGCTCAAATACCTTAGCGGATATTTGCCTCCACTCACTACACAACAATTCAAGATCGGGGAAGGGTCTTCTAACGCGGAACCGGAAAGAAAACCGGTGAAATATGGAGACTTGCTCGAGATCCCTTTCGGCATCCAAGGCTACTTTGATTATGAAGAGGCATTGACTGCCGCAAAAATTCAAGGCAAGCCACTCCTGATCGACTTCACCGGTCATGGCTGTGTGAATTGTCGGAAAATGGAAGAAAATGTCTGGTCAGACCCGCAAGTTTTGGCTCGCTTAAAAAATGATTTTGTGATGGTAGCACTTTACATCGATGAGCGATTGGAACTGCCGGAAGGCGACTGGTATACGTCTTCTTATGATGGGAAAGTAAAAAAGACCTTAGGTAAGCAAAACGCAGATTTCCAGATTACCAGATTTAACAATAATGCGCAACCTTACTACGTGATTCTGGATCATGAAGAAAAACTGCTAGCTGCACCAAGAGGGTATGAGACCGATATTCAGGAATTTCTTGAGTTTTTGGATGGAGCTAAAAATGAATTTAAAATTCGGAATTAGAAATTTAAAATTGGGATTTCTTTCATCCTGAATTTTAAATTTCTAATTCCTATTATCATTCAATTATCCGATTTTTTACCGCTTCTGCACCGCTTCCAGTTTGAAGTGCATTTGAAGCTTGCCATAACTATTCTCGATATGCTTGCAGAGAATTAGAAGAAATAAAGAGCTTTGGCTAATCTGATTGTAATTAAGCTCTTTGGAAGTTTGCTCCAGGATCTCAATTTGTCACGCGGTAATTTTCAGCTTAAAAACGTATTTAATTTTAAATGATTTCCAGATTATCCGTAAATCTCTTCCAATATCTGAGCTAATCGTACACTGGCAGCTACCAATCTTTCCTCCACAGCATCATTGGATTCATACATATAAACCCAGCTGATTTTTTTATTCTCTGGCAGCTTGTAAACAAGAGGACGAAGGGCCACTGCTTCTTTTAACCAATCTTCCATATTTACATTGCGATACGTTTCTTTTAGCTCTGGCGTTAATCTGCCATTAAGTTCATCAGCAAGTTCGGTATAGCTCATTCCTTTACGATCAATCATTCCACTATCCCAAATCGCATGAAGATTAGTTTGTTGATTGAAAAACTCGACTCTTATGTCATTCCCTCCACGATCTTCACCAGTACCAACATGTAAAGGTTGGTGAATATCCTCCACCATGTGAATGAGCATTTTTAACTTTTCAGCCTCCTGTTTTGGCGAAAGGTTTCCCGCTTTCAACTCTGCTTTTAATCGGTTGATAGCTTCAAAAGCATCTCCATCTTTCTCCTGATCCGCAGGATCATACTCACCATTTTTAGAAGTCAAATAATGCCAAGAGTTGGCATAATCGTACGAATTATCGGAGCGGATCTCATCCATCCAAGTCCCACTGCGGCCTATCGACATCGGGAAAAGAACTTTCTCCACCTTTTTGCGGACTGACTTTTTCATTTGTTGCTCGGCCATATAGCCAATTAGGTAATGACCTAGCTGCCCCCAAGCGGATGCCTGCTGCACAGAAAAAGCAAGTACGAATACAAAAAGAAATGATTTTTTCATAAGTGGAATTAGATTTCTGATGCGAAAATAAGGGAATAATAGGGGATTGGGAATAGCGAATAGTTAAGCCTTTTCTAATTCGGAAACGGCAAGCCAAGCCATGAGTCCAGCTCCGATCTCCAAAGCATCCTCATCAATATCAAAAGTAGGTGTATGCACTCCCGAGATAATTCCCTTTGCTTCGTTTCTGGTCCCAAGTCGATAAAAACAACCATCAATCACCTGAGAATAATAAGCAAAATCTTCCGCTGCCATCCAGATGTCTAGGTCGAGTACGTTCTCCTCTCCCAAATAGGCTTTGGCTGCCTCAGTCGCCCGAGCGGTCATCTCAGGATCATTTTGAAGAAACGGATAACCCTTTCGGATTTCAAAATCCAGCTCTCCACCCATTCCTTCCACTATTCCATGTGCAATTTGAAGCATCTTTTGATGAGCTTTAGCACGCCAGTCCTCATTTAATGTTCGGAAAGTCCCTTGGATTTTCACCTCATTAGGAATTACGTTTGTAGCTCCCAAAGCCTCCACTCTACCAAAAGAAAGCACAGAAGGAATCTTTGGACTTGCCGCTCTACTGACTACTTGCTGAAGAGCAACTATCATATGTGAAGCAATCAAGACGGGATCAATCAAGCTTTCAGGCATCGCTGCATGTCCTCCTTTTCCTTTGACAGTAATGTATAATTCATCCGCAGAAGCCATATATAGACCTTGGCGGAATCCTACTTTACCTACAGGGATAAATGGCATCACGTGCTGGCCAATAATCCCTTGGGGTCTTGGGTTTTCCAAAACACCATCTTTAATCATAAAAGAAGCTCCCCCAGGAGCAACTTCTTCTCCAGGTTGAAAAATTAATTTGATTGTCCCCTCAAAATGATCTTTTAATTCGTTCAAAATCTTTGCAGCTCCAAGTAAGGACGCAGTATGTGCATCATGCCCACAGGCATGCATGACACCAGGATTTTGGGATTTGTAAGGAACATCATTTGCCTCAATAATTGGCAATGCGTCCATATCAGCTCTTAAAGCAATAACTTTTTTACCAGGATTTTTTCCTTCGATCAATGCTAACCAGCCGGTAGTGGCTTTTTGCTCAATATGAGTGATGCCTAGATTTTCTAATCGCTCTTTGACAAATGCCGCAGTTTTAAACTCTTGGTATGAAAGCTCGGGGTTTTTATGAAGATGTCTTCGTGTAGCGATTACCTCTTCCTTATACGCTTTTGCAAGCGATTTAATTTTCTCCTTCAACATTATCTTTCTCGGGTGTGTTAACATAACCTTCCCGCTGCAAACGATCCTGAATGATCCGAGCCGTTGGAAATTGCGGTTTAATTAAGGCAAAGTTTTTCTGTGATTCTATTTTGAAATTGTACTTCCCCACTTTGACTAAGTATCGGGGCTGTTGGTACTGCATTTCCACATTCATATTAGGGAAATACGCGCGGAGATCTTCTTGAGTTTTGAAAGCTTTATCCCGATCTATCCCAGAATACACCAAAATAGTATATCCTGAATAGTAGGCTTCGGAATTATTCTTTTCTATCATTCTCGCACTAACCTGCTGCAATTCACCATCAATCGATTGGTCGAATTTAGGAGCAGTTGCGCCAGTAGATGGCCTTGTCTCAATCGTGAAATCTGGGTATTGAGGCAAGGAACTTATTATAACATCTTCCTGATAGTTCGAATAGGCATTCTTGGAATCTGTGGCCTTATTGGTTTTACAACCAGCTAAAATCAACAGTACAGCAACTACCCAAAGGGTTCTCATGGTTAATTAATTATCGATGACTACACAATTCCCATCCAAAACATCCTGCTCAACACTCTTGTATTTCACATCCGATTTAGTCGTCCCGTTGGAATATTGGACTGTTACTTTATCATTTCTTCCATAAACTTTATCCGATTTGCGCGGAGCCACTACCTGTGGAGCAGGTCTTCCTGCATTGGAAGCTGCTATCGCAGCACGATTTGCCCCAGGATTCAATGTACTTCCGGCTTCTGCTTTTGAAGCTTGAACCTGAGGTTCGGCTTGTCTTCGAGGCTGAACAGCATTTACTTGAGCAGGGTCCTGTTTTGGCAAGTCTGCTCTAGTTACGAAAGAAACCATGTCTTCGTTCAATTTGCCGATAAAGCGCTTAAACATTTCAAAGGCTTCAAACTTATAGATCAACAATGGATCTTTCTGCTCATAAACAGCATTTTGAACTGATTGCTTCAAATCATCCATGTCTCGAAGATGTTCTTTCCAGTTTTGATCGATGATTGCTAGCGTTACATTTTTCTCTAAAGATCTTACTAACTCTCGGCCATCATTGGCAAGCATAGATTCCAAATTCACCACTACTCCGATTTGCTTTATTCCGTCGGAAATTGGCACCATGATATCCTTAACAGTAGCTCCTCGCTCCTCCTGCACTCGGGTGAAAATCGGCAAAGCTGTCTCCATGATCTTATCATTTTTCTTCTGATAAGTCTCAAATGACAACGTATATAACTCCAGGGTCAGGGTAGTTAAGTCCTTTGATTTAAGTTCATTTTCATTAATTGAATAATCAACACCAAGCGTACTGAATGCATTCATTCTAAGGTTTTCCACATCCTCCGTGGATTTGGCCATATCGATGAGGCTCTCGGATACATCATAAATGATGTTGAGAATATCTAGCTCAAGACGCTCACCTTTCAGTGCATTCCTTCTTCGCTTATAAACCACTTCCCGTTGTGAATTCATCACATCATCATACTCGAGCAGTCGCTTTCTTGTGCCAAAGTTATTTTCCTCCACTTTACGCTGCGCTCGCTCAATTGACTTTGTAATCATACTATGCTGAATCACTTCGCCTTCTTCTAGACCCATTCGATCCATTAATTTTGCGATTCGTTCCGAACCAAAAAGACGCATTAAGCTATCCTCGAGAGAAACAAAGAATTGTGAAGAACCCACATCTCCTTGACGACCAGATCTTCCTCTTAGCTGACGATCGACACGACGAGATTCGTGACGCTCAGTACCGATGATAGCCAAGCCGCCAGACTTCTTAGATTCTGGCGAAAGTTTGATATCTGTACCTCGCCCAGCCATGTTAGTGGCAATCGTAACCGTACCGCTTTGACCTGCTGCCGCGACCACATCTGCTTCTCGGGCGTGCTGCTTAGCATTCAATACCTGATGCGGAATCTTCTTCAAAGTCAACATTCGACTGAGAACTTCAGAGATTTCAACCGAAGTCGTGCCCACCAAGACTGGTCGGCCCAGTGCTACTAATTCGTTTATTTCGTCTACTACCGCATTAAATTTCTCTCGGACAGTTTTGAAAACTTTATCCTCCCGATCATCCCGCTGAATAACTCGGTTTGTGGGAATCACCACCACATCAAGCTTATAAATTTCCCAGAATTCTCCAGCTTCAGTCTCAGCTGTTCCAGTCATACCAGAAAGCTTATGATACATTCGGAAGAAATTTTGGAGTGTAATCGTAGCATAAGTCTGTGTCGCGTCCTCAACCTTCACATTCTCTTTAGCTTCAATCGCCTGGTGAAGTCCGTCCGAATAACGACGCCCTTCCATCACTCGACCTGTTTGCTCATCGACGATTTTCACTTTCCCATCCACTAAGATGTACTCAGTATCTCGTTCAAACATGCAGTATGCCTTGAGCAATTGGTTTACTGTATGGATTCGCTGAGCTTTCGTGCTATAATCTTTGATCGCCTCCTCTTTGCGGATTAATTTCTCCTTTTCGTCTATTTCCTCAGATTTTTCCAAATCTGCGATGACAATCCCGATGTCTGGTAAAATGAAAAATTCAGGGTTTTCGTTCTTAGTGGTCATGGTTTCTATTCCACGATCCGTAAGATCAACTACATTGGTTTTTTCATCAATCGTAAATAAAAGCGGCTCATCTGCCTCAGGCATGTTACGCTTATTGTCTTGAAGATAGAAGTTTTCTGTTTTTTGCAAAACCACTCGAATACCTGGTTCAGAAAGGTATTTAATCAATGGCTTATATTTCGGTATTCCTCGGAACGCTCTAAAAAGTGCCAACCCACCTTCTTTTTCATTGCCATCAGCAATCAATTTCTTGGAAGAAGATAAAAATCCTTGGATCAACTTCCGTTGCTCATCTACAAGCGCAGACACTCTTGGCTTCATGTCATCAAACTCGTGGACATCACCCTTCGGTACCGGTCCTGAAATGATCAAAGGAGTTCTAGCATCATCAATCAATACTGAATCGACCTCATCAATCATGGCAAAATGATGCTTGCCTTGAACTAGATCCCCAGCTTCGCGAGCCATATTGTCTCGTAGGTAGTCAAAGCCAAACTCGTTATTCGTTCCGTAAACGATATCACTTGCGTAAGCCTTCTTTCTTCCTTCAGAATTGGGAGTGTATTTATCGATACAATCGACAGTCAAACCGTGGAATTCAAAAATTGGAGCATTCCATTCGGAGTCACGCTTAGCTAGGTAATCGTTTACTGTGACGATGTGAACACCTCTTCCAGCAAGCGCATTAAGGTAAGCAGGAAGTGTAGAAACCAAAGTTTTACCTTCACCTGTGGCCATCTCGGCGATGTTACCTTTGTGGAGCACCATACCTCCGATAAGCTGCACATCGTAATGAACCATATCCCAGATGACCTCAGTCCCAGCAGCTAGCCATTTGTTATGCCAGATGGCTTCATCACCTTGGACTTCTACATTTTGCTTTATCGCTGCAATCTCTCGATCTCTCTGATTGGCTTTAACTTTCAATCCACCCAGTTCTTTAAATCTTCGGGCGGTTTCTTTCACTACCGCAAAAGCTTTAGGAAGTACTTTCATTAGGATTTCTTCCAATGCTTGGTCACGATCTTTTTCGATTTGATCGATTTGATTGAAAAGCTGATCCTTTTCATGAATGGCTGTAGCAGCTAATTCATCTACGCCGGATTTGATGCTGATAATTTTATCATCAAAGCTTTTAAGATGCTCATTGATCTCATCCTTGATTTCTTGGGTTTTCCCTCGAAGTTGATCATCACTTAGCCCCTTTAGGCCATCAAATTCAACGTTGATGTCCTTTACTAATGGAAGTAAATCCTTGATATCTCTATCGGACTTGGTACCAAAAACCTTTGCAAGTCCTTTTGCTATAAAATCTAACATTTTTGCTATTTGTAATTCTCAAACTGAGGGTTAAAATTAAGCCCTTTTTATTATAATTGATAATGAAGTCTTTGGTATGAAAGACTTCAGATTACGCTTTTAGAAAATAATTTTTCCTTGATACACTTGCTCTGCAGGACCAATCAGCCAAATTTCACTGAAGCTTCCATCAGGATTTGAATTAAATTTTACGGATAATTGCCCCCCTAGGGTATTTATTTTGATATACGCATTTGTCTGATCTGCAGCAAATGCCAAAGCAGCAGCAGTGACGCCTGTTCCACAGGAAAGTGTTTCATCTTCGACTCCCCGTTCATAGGTTCGGACAAAGATCTGGTCTCCAGTGATTTTTTCAACAAAATTAACATTTGTACCGGCTGGAGAATAGGCCTCGTCGTATCGAATATGTTTCCCTTCTTCAAATACAGGATAAGTCGAAGCATTTTCTACAAATCGAATGTGATGTGGAGAACCAGTATTGAGAAAATAGTCTGCCCCGCTGCTCTGTACCTTGCTGGCATCCGCCATCTTCAGATGAATCTTACCACTATCAATCGCCGCCTCATGGGGACCATCAATTGCAAGGAAATGGGTTTTCCCTTTTATAATTTCAAGAAAATCCGCAAAAGCAACTGCACACCTTGCCCCGTTTCCACACATACTTTGGCTTCCATCGGCGTTGAAATAAATCATCTCAAAATCATAATCAGGATGATTTCTGATCAAAATCAATCCATCTGCCCCGATACCAAATCGTCTGTCGCAAAGCCTAGAAATCGAAGAAAGGTCTGAAGTGTCGATCAACTTTTGTCTATCATCGATCATCACAAAATCATTCCCTGTTCCCTGATATTTATAAAAGATTAGTTCCATAGTATTGTGAGTCTGCAAAACTGTCAAAAACCTATCCAAGGCAATCTGTGTTTACAAACTTAACCATCTTGACGCAAAATCAGACTTATTGTCTGATTCTCAATTTCAAATCCTAGCATATAATGATTAAATTCAATTTGTCATTGAAGTAAACTTATAAACTATATAGAAAATGAAACCTCTTGAAACCATGATTTCCAGAAGATTATTTTTAGCCAATAGCTCTAAAGCAAGTATTGCTTTGGGTTTAGCGGGCACAGGAATTTTAAGCGCATGTGCTGGAGATGCCGTGGGCGAAGAAAAAGCAATACTTGCTACAAGTTTTACCCAAACCCCATTAGCATTCGATTTTAATGCCCTCGAGCCGAATATCGATGCGATGACGATGGAGATCCACTATACAAAGCATGCCGCTGGCTATGCTAAAAATCTTGGAGAAGCCATATCTGAAGAGCAAGTAGATGTGAATAAACCATTGGAAGATGTCTTATCGAAAATTGGTAGCTATTCGACAAAAATGAGAAACAACGGTGGCGGTCATTACAACCATGAGCTATTCTGGAAAGTAATGAGTCCAACCGGCGGTGGAAAGCCTGAAGGCGACTTGGCAGCGGCAATTGATTCCACTTTTGGAAGTTATGATGCATTTGTAACCGAATTTGAGACAGCTGCAAAAACACGATTTGGATCAGGTTGGGCTTGGCTAGTAATAGGCGGTGATAAAAAACTGGCTGTAGGTTCTACGGCAAATCAGGATAATCCATTGATGGATATTTCCGATTTCAAAGGAGTTCCTCTTTTGGGACTGGATGTTTGGGAGCATGCGTATTACTTAAATTACCAAAACATGCGCCCAGACTATATTTCTGCTTTTTGGAATGTAGTAGACTGGAATACTGTCAGTCAGCGATTTGCGGCAGCTTCTTTGTAAAATTCAAAATATTGAAAACAAAAAAGACCGGAAATTCCGGTCTTTTTTGTTTATTTCATGCATTCAAAAAATTTTAGTCATGCAAGATCCAAAATCTCTTACTTCCGTTGCTTTATTTCACCAAACCTTCAAGCATCCAATAGTATCGAATCCGGCAATCCCGTCTGAAACACGCTGTAACCTTCGGGTCTCATTGTTGGCCGAAGAATTAAAAGAACTGGAAGATGCCATTGAAAACAAAGACTTGGTGGAAATCGCCGATGCCCTCTGTGACCTTCAATATGTGCTTTCAGGTGCGATTCTAGAATTCGGTTTGGGAGAAAAATTCAAAACCCTTTTTGACGAGGTTCAACGCTCCAACATGAGTAAGGCCTGCATAACCGAGGAAGAGGCAAAAGCCACGGTGGCTCATTATGAAGCTAAAGGGACGCCTAGCTTTTATGAAAAAGAGGGGGATTTGTTTTTAGTCTTTAGAGAGGGAGACCATAAGACGCTGAAGTCAGTAAATTATTCTCCGGCGGATTTGAAAGGGATACTTGATAAATAACTAAGAGGTCTACAGGTTTTTTCCTTGATGGTTTTTCAGTTCAATAATTCGGGCCGGCAGATTGTGTTTTCTTTTCTAATAACGTCAATACTTCCAGGATCACATTACTTTTTACAACAACATCCAAAATCTTAAGATCGAAAGTGACCACCCAAAAAGTGGCCTGAATATTCAGTGTACTCTCGGCAAGATCAGACACCCATACATTTGAACTTTTCTGATCAGCCAATCCACCCAGTCCTTTTGAAACTGTATTTAGAATCAATGCCATCGCTGCCTTGTAGTCAGAGCCATAGTCTAGACCGATGATGAAATAGTAACGTAGAAATCCATCTATCGTAAAATTGACAAGTGGATTTTTAACGATGGCGGCATTCGGAAAAAAAACATCCTTTCCATCGGCCTTTTTAATCTGTGTATATCAAAGGTTTAAGGTAAGAATTTCACCTCTAATCCTATTTATATCGACAACATCGCCAATTCGAAAAGGACGCTTAAATACAAGTAAAATTCCAGCGAGAAGATTCTCGCCAATATCCTTTAAAGCAAATCCAATAATAAAAGCTGAAATTCCAGCATCTGTCAAAAGTCCTACAACAACCCCTATTAGGCCTATGGTTCTGAAAATCAAAAGTAAGCCAAGCAAAATAACTAGAGCCTTCAAAATTGTAGCTAAGAAATTTGCCAGAAGAGGGTCTTGCATACTCTTTGACAATCTTCTACAAAGAAAGCTTTTGGACTTACGGACTGGAAATATAAAAATCATCAGAATTGCAACTGATAATCCAGCTAGGATTAAGCCATGACGGATAGTCTACCAATCCGTTTAAAAAACTTAAAAACCTCTTCCGTATTCAGGAATTTGAGAAAAAATCAACTGTTATACTTTCACATCAGAAATCAAATATGATTTCAAAACAAAAAGCCCCGCATTTCTACGAGGCTTCTGTACCAGGAGCGGGAATCGAACCCGCACGAGATTGCTCTCACAAGATTTTAAGTCTTGCGTGTCTACCTATTCCACCATCCCGGCTTCACTTGGACTTGACCAAGCTACTTATTGACCCTAAACAAGAAAGCCCTTGAATCAAGGGCTTTTTTGAGCGGGAGACGAGATTCGAACTCGCGACCCCGACCTTGGCAAGGTCGTGCTCTACCAGCTGAGCTACTCTCGCTTTTCTAACTTAGAACGTGATCTAAGCGTATTGTGGATGCAAAGGTAAGCTTCAGAAATAAATTTACAAGAATTCCTGCTATAATTTTTTTGCAAACCGTCTTTAAATCTGCTTCTCAGCTGATTTTCAATGCACTATCAAAAATCATAGGAGGAGAGAATTTTTATCAATTCCCCCAAATTCCTAGCATTAACCTTCTTTAAAATATTCTTTCGGTGAGTTCCAACCGTATTTATTGAAATATTAAGAACTTCACCTATTTCTTTTGACTCCTTTCCATCTAGAATCATTTTGGCTATTTCTTTTTCTTTCTTGGTAAGATTAATCGTGAGCTTATTGGGAGTGGTTTTACTCACTAAAACCCGCTTACCATTCTGATTTTGGTAAGAATAGGTCCAATCATATGACTTGACGGACGGGGAGGTCTGTAGCTGCAAGATAATATGTAGGTCTACGGCAAAATTACCAAGTGAATCAATAATAAAGGGTTTTACTCTTCCCATTACCCAAATCACTTCTTGTGTAATTCGATGAACCCATCGCGTGGTGTAGCTAAATTCAAAGGTATATCTCTCCTCTAGCGAAAGTTTATGGAACGAATCGAACACTATTTTTTGAAATCTGAAAAGCTCTTCCCGATCTTCTGGATGAACCATTGAGAAAGAAGCTTCCATTCCTTTTTCTCTAAAAATAGATTCTGGATATCCTGCGACAGATTCTAGCTCACCGGTAAAAAAAGCAAGACTTAAATTTCGGTAATCGAAACATGCGATGATTAATCCTTCACGCATGCCGATATTTTTACTTAAGGTTTCTAAATCCTTAAGCATCTTCGCTTCATCCGGATAATTTTTAAATTCTTGCTGCTGCCAGTCCTTAAAAAACTTAGAATATTTGTCTTGCTTCCGTAAATTTTTTAAAAGTACTTTATCCATAAAAAATTAATCCTATCTGCTGCTTAATCAATTAAAGATACATAAAATACAGCATTTAAGCTTCAATCTTATTCTTGATCTCATGTAGCTTGAGTAAAGCTTCAATCGGTGAAATTGAATTGATATCAATTTTTTCAATCATTTCCTTTGCTTCTTTGAACTTAGGGTCAAGTTCAAACATGCTCAGCTGGTAATTATTTTTAGGGATTGATTTCAAATTTTCCTTTCCTTTTTTAACAGACTTATCCTGCTCCAAATGTGTCATTATTTCGGCTGCTCGCAACACAATTGGATTCGGCATTCCGGCCATTTGGGCTACATGAATTCCAAAACTATGCTCGCTTCCTCCAGGCTTTAATTTTCGCATGAAAATCACTTTATCACCTACCTCTTTTACTGACACATTAAAATTTTTAATCTTGGGAAAATCAGCAGCAAGTTGATTCAACTCATGGTAATGTGTAGCAAAAAGAGTCTTTGCTTTAAATGAAGGATGATTATGCAAGTACTCGACAATGGACCAAGCTATAGAAACCCCATCATAAGTCGAGGTTCCTCGTCCAATCTCATCCATCAATACTAAACTCCGATCTGAAAGATTATTTAGAATACTCGCCGTTTCGGTCATTTCGACCATAAAAGTCGATTCCCCTTTGGATAAATTATCTGAGGCTCCCACTCGAGTGAAAACCTTATCAATTATTCCTATTCGAGCAAACGAGGCCGGTACGAAAGAGCCCATTTGAGCCATCAAGACAATCAATGCAGTCTGTCTAAGGAGAGCTGACTTACCTGCCATGTTTGGCCCCGTAATAATGATGATCTGTTGGGTATCATTATCTAGATAGATGTCATTTGGTACATACTGTTCGCCATGAGCCAACTGCTTCTCGATGACAGGATGACGACCTTCTTTGATTTCGAGGGTTTCTGTATCGGAGATCTTTGGTCGGCAATAATTGTTTGAATTAGCTACCGTAGCAAATGACAGCAGCGCATCCAAAGTACCCAAAACTCTTGCATTCTGTTGAATTTGAATGACATACTGAGCAGCTTCTTCCACTAATGCCTGAAAATAACGCTGCTCGATCCCCACCATTTTCTCCTCCGCATTGAGGATTTTTTCCTCGTATTCCTTTAGTTCAGGAGTGATGTAACGCTCTGCATTTACTAAAGTCTGCTTTCTAATCCATTCCTGCGGAACTTTGTCTTTATGAGCGTGAGTAACTTCCAAGAAATATCCAAATACTTTATTAAATGCAATTTTTAAGGAAGTGATCCCCGTCTTTTGTATTTCTCTTTTTTGGATTCGGATCAGAAAATCCTTGCCAGAAGTAGCCAACCCTCGGTATTCATCCAGTTCAGGATCCACACCATCTCTAATAATGCCTCCTTGGTGCGTGAGCATCGGGGCATCCTCTTTCAGTTCTTTTTCGATTTTCTCCAGTAAAAATTCACAGAGGTGCAATTGATCAGAGAGCTTTTTTAGCGTAGGATTCTTTTGAGTTTTGAGGAGTTCCTTGATCGGCTTAGTGACCAAAAGAGCTTTTTTTATTTGATTGAGTTCTCTTGGATTAGCGCGACCCACTACCACTTTGGAAATCAATCGCTCCAAATCTCCGATCAATTTCAAGGAACCTAGAATTTCCTCAATTAAAGTTGGGTTTTGAAAAAAGAAATCGACAACATTAAGTCGCTCTTCAATCAGATTTTTCTCTTTTAATGGCAGCACTAACCATTTTTTCATCATCCGCGAACCCATCGGAGTGACCGTCTTATCAAGGATAGTAATCAAAGGAACGCCCCCTTCATGCTGCGCAAATACCAGCTCTAAGTTTCTAATGGTAAACTTATCGAGCCAAACATATTTCTCCTCCGCAATTCTTGAGATCGAAGAAATATGTTGAATTTCCTTATGCTCTGTTTCCTCGAGATAATACAAAATCGCTCCAGCTGCAATAATCCCAGAATCCAATTCTTCGATTCCAAATCCTTTAAGGTTTGCTGTTCCAAAATGCCCCTTCAGTTTTTCATAGGTGAAATCCTTTTGAAAGACCCAATCCTCGCAATGAAAAGTGATGTATTCATCTTTCAATAAATCAGCAGCTTCTTTTTTGGAAGCTTTGGAATAGATTATTTCAGAGGGAGCAAAGCTTTGAATCAATTTTTGCAGATAAGAAATTTTTCCTTCTGCGCACATAAACTCTCCAGTGGAAAGATCTAAAAAAGCAATACCATGCACATCCTTTCCAAAATGAATTGAGGCTAGGTAATTGTTTTTTCGAGTATCCAGTACCTGATCATTAAATGAAAGTCCTGGAGTAACCAGTTCGGTAACCCCTCTTTTGACGATCCCCTTGACCGACTTCGGGTCTTCTAATTGGTCACAAATCGCAACTCGATTACCGGCTCTAACCAGCTTTGGCAAGTACGTATCTAAAGAATGATGTGGGAATCCGGCTAGTTCGATGTGAGAAGCTGCCCCATTAGCCCGCTTTGTCAGTACTATATCCAATATTTTGCTTGCTCTGATCGCATCCTCACCAAAAGTCTCGTAGAAATCTCCAACACGAAATAACAATAGCGCCCCAGGATGCTTTGCTTTGATCGCATTATATTGCTTCATTAGTGGAGTTTCATTTCCGTCTTTTGACTTACTCATGAGTTGGGCTTAACTTTTATTTATGGGAAAAATTCAGGTGATTCAAGCTTCAAATTAACGTAATCAAAAAGGAGTACAAAAAGGGATGAAAAAATTAAGTATGGAAGAGCTCAAAAGACTCTCCCTAGAAGAATATAAAGATGTTGAAAAGTCACCAATCGTACTAGTTTTAGATAATGTACGAAGCTTGAATAATGTCGGCTCTGCTTTTCGAACAGGAGATGCTTTTCGAATTGAAAAAATATACCTCTGCGGAATCACAGGAACACCACCTCATCGGGATATTCAGAAAACAGCTCTCGGAGCGACTGAATCAGTTGAATGGGAATATCTGCTCAATACCATTCTTGCCATAGAAAAACTTAAATCCGACGGCTATATTATTTGTGCCTTAGAGCAAGTGGACCGGTCCATAATGCTCAATGAATTTAAAGTAAAAGATGCTGAGAAATACGCCCTGATCTTCGGTAATGAAGTATTTGGAGTCGAAGATGAAGTCTTAGAAGCCTGTGATTATGTGCTAGAAATCCCTCAATTGGGCACCAAACACTCCTTAAATATTTCAGTCTCTTTAGGAATCGCTTTATGGGATTTGATGGTAAAAATGAAGCAGTTTTAATTTTTATTGAAACGGTATCTAATTCCTGTGGAACCCCTAAGGATACCTACTTCACCAATCAATCCAGCCATTTCCATTTGGAAACCAAAACTCTTATTTTCGAATGGATATATGTTCAACCCTACTGGAATCACCAGCCCAGAAAAATAATTTACCCTACCTCCCAATCCTCCATAGAACTGATAGGTTTCGTTTTCAATAAAAACATAGTTTAATACAAGTTCTAACCCAGTATATTCAAAA
>JBLGAM010000076.1:0-16006 GCA_047612305.1 Planctomycetota bacterium
ATTGATGGGGTTATTGGTGCTTCCTTAAGTACAGTAGATCCAAACGATATCGAATCGATGGATGTATTGAAAGATGGATCTGCAGCTGCGATTTACGGAACAAGAGGATCCTCTGGGGTTATTTTGGTTACTACCAAAAAAGGAAAAAAAGGAAGATCTGTTGTCGAATTCAATAGTAGTGTTGCTACTGAAAATGTTGCTCGGACCATTAATGTAATGACTGCTGATGAGTATAGAGCATTACCTGGTTCAAATGATCTTGGTTCAAATACTAACTGGTTTGATGCTGTGACAAAAACAGGTGTTAGTTTTGTCAACAACCTTTCTATCAGTGGTGGAAATGAAGGTACTAATTACAGAATGTCCATAAACTCACGAAATGTAGATGGTGTAGGTATAAATTCTGGTTTTGATCAATTAAATGCTAGATTGAATCTAACTCAAAGAGCATTGAATGACAAAGCTTTATTTTCAGTTAGTATTTCCAATACCACAGCTGATAGACAATATGGTAACGATAATTCATTTAGATATGCAATTATTACAAATCCAACTCTTCCGATCTATGATCCAAATCCGCAGTCTCCAAATTTTGGGGGTTATTCTGAGCGAGATATTTTTGATTGGTTCAATCCTGTGTCTATAGCAGAGCAAAACATTAATGATGGTAGAGAAAGTAGGTTATTAGCTAGTATCCGAGGCGAATACAACTTTACTAGTAATTTTAAAGCTGCTGTTTTCTATGCTAGTCAGAGAGAAACCTTTTGGAATGGTACCTATTCACCTAAGACTGCTAAGTTTGGAGGAGGATTCGGAAGAAAAGGTTTAGCTTCTATTCGGAATAATGAAAGTTTAAATGATTTGTTTGAAGCCACATTAAACTACGATAAAGAAGTAGGAAAATTAAATATGTCATTCTTGGGAGGATATTCTTACCAGGAGTTCTTTAATCAAGGTGATTATACACAAGCAGGTAATTTCCTAACAGATGCATTCACTTACAATAACCTGGGCGCGGCTCTTGATTTTGCAAATGGTTTAGCATCTGTGTCTAGTTATGCCACTAAAAATAAATTAGTTGCGTTTTTTGGTCGTGCTAATTTCAATATCGATGACACGTACTTATTATCAATTAGTTCTCGTTATGAGGGTTCCACCAGATTTGGTGAGAATAATAAGTGGGGATTGTTTCCTGCAGTTAGTGCTGGTGTAAACATTGCTAATTTGGTGGACATTACAGGAGTAAATGCAATGAAACTAAGAGCAAGTTTCGGTAGAACAGGTACTCAGCCAGGCGAATCTTACATTTCCTTACTGAGATATGGCCGTCAGGGCAACTTCTTTTACAATGGAAGCTTTGTGCCGTCTTATGGACCAGTATCGAATAATAACCCAGATTTATCATGGGAAACTAAAGACGAATTCAACGTAGGTTTAGATTTTGTTGCTTTTAACAATAGACTAGATGGTACAATCGACTATTTCACGAGAGTAACAAGTGGAATGATTTTACCAATCAACGTACCTGTTCCACCAAACCTTTTCCCAACTACACTTCTTAACATTGGTGAAGTTGAAAACTCTGGACTTGAAGTATTGTTAAACTATAAGGCTATCCAAAAAAGTGATTTTAAATGGAACGTAGGTGTTAACTTCTCAACATTAAAAACAAACCTTAGAAGCTTGTCAGCAGGAGATTTGTCCTTTGGAGCAGTTAATTATCGCTCTAACTTCGGTTCTCCAGGTCAAAACCTTACTCAGCTGATCCGAGTTCAAGAGAACGGACCTTTGGGACAGATTTGGGGTCCAATTCAGACAGGTGTTGATGAAAATGGTGCACCTATCATGAAAGTGATTGATGGTACAGCTAAGGATGCTAACGGAAACCCTGTTTATTGTAACTGCGATGCAGATAGAGCTCAATTGGGTACTGCTTATCCTACGATCAACTTTGGTATCAATAATAATTTCAATTACAAGAATTGGGATTTGAATTTCTTCTTCAGAGGCTCACTTGGTCACTCGTTGATCAATAGCTACAGAGGTTTTTATGAAAACACTGAAAGTACTACAGTTCAAAACTGGAACGTTGTAAAAACTAAATATTTTGATCCAAACATCAAAAAGGCAGAATATAACAGTAGCCACGTTGAAAAAGCAGATTTTGTGATTTTGGATAACGCTACGATTGGTTACAATTTTAATGTTAAACAAGGTAAAGCTATCGGTAAAATCAGGACTTTCCTCTCTGTACAAACACCATTCATGTTTACAGGATATACTGGTGTAGACCCATCAGTAAGATATCAGGACCCAGATAATGGGGATCCACTTGCTCCTGGTATAGAGCGTAGAGCGACTTATTTCACTACTACAATTACTACTATAGGACTAAATTTAAGTTTCTAAGTCAAAACATAAAAAAATCATGAAAAAAGCAATAAATTTTAAATACTTCTTGATTGGCCTAGGACTGACTTATTTCGTTTCATCTTGCGTTGATTTAGAGGAAGAGCTATATAGTCAGATTACTTCAGATAACTTCTTCAAAACAGATGAGGAATTTATTTCAGCATTAGGAGGAGCGTACTCGTCTTTAGGTGGATTGGGTAATCACTCTGGTCTTTGGTCAATTAATGAAATTGCATCCGATGAAATTGTGGTTTCTCACAAGGGCGGTGACTGGTTTGACGGTGGTGTTCTTTTGCAACTGCACCAGCATGAATTCCAAAAGGATAATCCATTTTTGAATAACACATGGAATTTTCTTTTTGGAGGAATTAACACCTGTAATAGATTGATCTATTCTTTCGAGGAGCTGAACAATGCGAATTCTCCTGCTTACATCGCAGAGCTTAGAGCATTGAGAGCTTTGTATTACTATTGGGCTTTGGATGCGTTTGGAAACGTTCCGATTGTAACAGACTTTACATCTACCGAAAAGCCTTCTAATAGTTCAAGAAAAGAAGTGTATGATTTCGTTTTGGGAGAATTAAATGAAACTATCCCATTACTTCCTACAAAAAAGGATGGTACTACTTATGGAAGATTGACTAAGTGGAGTGCATTGACAATTAGAATGAAAATGTATTTAAATGCTGAAGTTTACACTGGAACTCCTCAATGGGCTCTAGCTGCAGCTGATGCTTCTACGATTATTAATTCTGGTCCTTACACGTTGAACCCTTCTTATCAGGCTAACTTTGCCATCAATAACGCAGGATCTCCAGAAAATATTTTTGTCTATCCTTACGATAAGGTATTTGCTGGTGGATTCAACTGGGTGATGATGACACTTCACATTGTAAGTCAGTCTACTTTTGGTCTTACTGACCAGCCTTGGAATGGGTATCAAACTGTAGAAGAATTTTACAATTCTTATGTTGATCCAGTTGAAAACCCAGGTACTCAAGGATCAGTTTGGAAAGGTTTGGCATTGGAGCCGTCTACTGGTACAGTTGATGGTAGATTAAGCAATTTCTTGATAGGTCCACAGAAAAGAGCAGATGGATCAGTTCTTATCGATCCAGGTGTTGAAGTTACCGACCTTACTGGAGTAAAGGGAGATCCAAATGGACCACCATTGACCTTCATGCCTTTCTTGAATGAAATCTCTCCAGGAGGTTTGAGACAATCAGGAGCTAGAATAGCTAAATATGAATTTGAGAGAGGTGGTACACCAAATATGAGCAATGACTTTGTAATCTTTAGACTTTCAGATGTCATTCTTTCTCTTGCTGAGGCTAACTTCAGATTAGGAAAAACTACTGAAGCTTTGGCTTTAGTTAATCAAATCCGTGCTAGAGCAGGTGGCCTTGAGCCGTTTACTTCCTTGACTGCTGATAATTTATTAGCCGAAAGAGGTAGAGAAATGTATGTGGAGATGACTAGAAGACAAGATCAAATACGCTTTAAAAAGTATGGTGATGCTTGGTGGCCATTTGAAGGAATGAATAGACCTAAAAAAGTTCACGCTCCAGGCAGCTTTTTGGAAATCTTCCCTATTCCACAACCACAGCTTCTTGCCAATACAAACTTGAAGCAGAATCCAGGATATAATTAATTAATTTTTGATTCTAATTTAAAAGCAGGCTGTTTCAGACAGCCTGCTTTTTTTTATTTTCAATATTTCATAAATGCTTTTGTGGTTATTATCTTTTTCACCAGTAACCAAAGAGAATACCCTTTGAATTTCAATTAAGTAAGCTGTGGACCGTGGACTGCCGTCTGTGAACGATGATCCGCAGTGTAACACCTCTATTGAGTCACTGGTAGGATTGCGGATAATTATCCTGTTTTTAAAGCCCTTTGCGCCTCATCTCTTTTGCGTGAAAATAGTCTCGCAGAGACGGGAAGCCGCAAAGAAATAGAAATACGCTGCGCTCGTTTTATTTCTACTCTAGTTATGCTGTTTAATGATTATCCGCAATGACACCAGTAACCAAAGAGAATACCCTTTGAATTTCAATTAAGTGAGCTGTGGACTGCCGTCTGAGAGCGATTATCCGTAGTGGTTAAAACTTCTATTGAGACACTGGTACACTGGTAGGATTGCGGATAATCACAAATGCTTTTATTTACTTTTAAAATTGGGTAGGTTTTTAAAGGTGGCGAATCCCCAAATTCAAAAAAAAATATGAGAAACAACTTGGAGGTATTAAGGCTTTTCTAAAGGAATTTTATCAAAGAATCATTAACTTTCGTAGTATAAAAAGAAAAATCAGTATGCGTATTTTCCTACCAATTCTTGCTCTATTTATTTTTAGTATTACCATACAAGGTTGCAACTCCCCTGCATTTAACTCCCCTGATAAGGATTTAACTAAATCAGATAGTCTTTTTTTAGGGTTTTATTTAGGCATGCCTCGAATGGATTTTTTTGACTATTGCACTGAATTAAATAGCCAACAAAAAATAACCCAGGGTCCTGGAGGCACCACTAGTGTTGAGCATAAAATTTTAGGCACCTACAGTGGCGATGTGAGCATGCGGTTTTACCCGACGTTTATCGAAGAGAAAATTTATGAAATGCCGGTTACCTATACCTATGATTCATGGGCTCCTTGGAACAAGGAATATTCTTCTGTAGCATTGTTTCCCAAAATATTGGAAAGCTTTAAATCGATCTATGGGGGTGATTTTAAGGTTGTAAATGATCCGTACCAAGGAAAAATTTACTATAGAATGGATGGAAAGCGAAGAATTAACCTTTTTATAAAAGATGATCAGTTTGTTCAAGCAATTTTTACTGATATGAAGGTTGAAAAAAGACTCAAAGAAGAATTTGAAAAAAGCCAATCCCAAGAGCAAGCGCCTACGAATTGACCCTAAAAGGATTGAATTTTTGAAAAACCCAATAGATGAAATATGCCTATTTGCCATTTTTGTTTTTTCCGCTGTTCATCCTGATTTCATGTTCCCAAAAATCTGATTTACAACAAAAAAAAGCGCTTTTTGTAAGCCTACCCCCCCAAAAAACAGGTGTTGATTTTATCAATACTTTGACTGAAACGGAGGAGTTTAATATTATTGAATACCTTTATTTTTATAATGGAGGAGGTGTTGCTGTTGGCGATATCAATAATGATGGACTTGTTGATATTTATTTTTCTGCCAATCAAGGCCCAAATAAGCTTTTTTTGAATAAAGGAGAAATGATTTTTGAGGACATTTCGACAAGTGCTGGTTTGGAATCTCCTGGCTCCTGGAAAACCGGTGTCAGCATGGTCGATATCAATGGAGACGGGCTGCTTGATATTTATCTCTGCAGACTAGGGGACTGGAAAGGAATTGTTGGGAAAAACGAGTTGTATATCAACAATGGTGATTTGACTTTCACAGAAAGTGCGGCTGAATATGGCTTGGATTTTCAGGGATTTAGTACCCATGCAGCATTTTTTGATTATGACAGAGATGGAGACCTAGATATGTATTTACTCAATCATGCCGTCCACACAGAAAAAAGCTATGGTAGAGCTTCTCTGAGACATATTGATAATGGTTTGGCAGGGGATAGACTGTACAAAAATAATCTTGATGAGGGCGAAAAAAAATTCACTGGGATCACGAACGAAGCGAGGATATTCTCCAGTCAAATCGGTTATGGATTGGGAATTGGAATAACTGACATCAACAACGATGGCTGGCCTGATATTTACGTTTCCAATGACTTTAATGAAAATGATTATCTCTATCTCAATCAGGCCGATGGCACTTTCCAAGAACAGATTTCATCTGGGATCAATTACAGTAGCAGGTTTTCGATGGGTAGTGATTTTGCCGATTTCAACAATGATGGATGGATAGATTTTATCACCCTGGACATGTTGGCCAAAGATGAAGTGATCCAAAAAATGTCAGCAGGCGAAGACAGCGATGAAATCTACCAACTCAAGCTCAGCTTTGGGTTTGAAAGACAGGTTTCTAGAAACTCCCTTCAATTAAACAACGCAAATGGTACTTTTTCGGAGATTGGGCAATTTTCCGGAGTATATGCAACCGATTGGAGTTGGGCCACCCTAATAGCTGATTTTGATAATGATGGCTGGAAAGATATTTTCATTTCTAATGGGATTGTCCGAAGACCCAATGATTTGGATTACATTAACTTCATCTCTAATCCCGAATTGAAAAATGGATTGCAAAACAGACCTGATATCAGCGACCTAAAGCTGTCCGAAAAAATGCCTCCTGGAGATGTAACGAATTTTTTTTTCAAGAATAGGGGAGATTTGACATTCGAAAATGTGAGCCGTAATTGGGGAATTACTGAAAAAAGTATCTCCAATGGTGCTGTTTATACTGATTTGGATAATGATGGAGACTTGGATTTAATAGTCAATAACATCAATGGACAAGCAGAAATCTTTGAAAACAGGCTATCTCAACTATCTGATACTATAAAAAATAATTATTTAAAAATTAGGTTCAAGGGTCTGGGGGGTAATAAATTTGGAATTGGGAGTAGGGTTGAAGCATATAGCAACAACAATATCATCGTCCAGGAAAACTTCAATAGCCGTGGTTTTCAGTCATCGACTGCTCCTGAAATTCACTTAGGCTTGGGGGAAATCACGATTTTAGATTCTCTGAGGATTATTTGGCCAAGTGGCAAAAGTCAAAATCTAAAAAATATCTTTATCAACAAGACTCTTACCGTTGAGGAATCTAAAGCTTTGACTACTCATAGTTTTCCTCAGCCAGTCAAAAATTTATTATTAAGAGCGCTTGACAATGATATGACAGGACTGGGTTTTGAACACCTTGAAAATAATTATAATGACTTCAATCTGGAACCCTTACTTCCGCATAAATTGTCCCAAGAAGGCCCTGCATTGGCAAAAGGAGATGTGAATGGAGATGGAAGAGAAGATATCTACGTAGGTGGTGCTTCAGGACAGGAGGGGGCATTATTTATTCAAAGTAAGGAGGGTAAGTTCAATCAGCTGAATCAGTCTCTTTTTGAAGAGGATGCTATCTTAGAAGATACTTACGCCATTTTTTTTGATAGTAACCAAGACGGTTTTATAGACTTGTTGGTTGGAAGGGGAGGTAATACACCTGAATCTGATCATATCAGTGGACAAACAAAAATCTATCTTAATAACGGCAAAGGAGAATTTCTACAAAGCATAAATCTTCCATTGGAAAGAAATACTCAAGTGTCAGTTGTTTTGGCGCTTGATTTTGACGAAGACGGTTTAGAAGATTTGATGGTTGGAGGAAGGAGTATTGCAGGGAAATATGGCCAAAGTCCGAGAAGCTACTTGCTAAGAAATTTGGGAGGTAATCGATATGAGGATATTACCAAGCAAATCGCTCCAGATTTGGAATATGTAGGCATGGTCAAAGATGCTGCATGGACAGATATAGATCTTGATGGAAAAATAGATTTGGTTGTAGTAGGAGAATGGATGCCCCTCACAATTTTTATGAATAAAAACGGAAAGCTGAGCAACGAATCTTTTGCCTTTGGATTAGAAAAATCAGCAGGTTGGTGGAATTCCCTCGCCGTTGAAGACTTCAATGGCGATGGTTTCCCGGATTTGGTGGTTGGTAATTTGGGTTTGAATAGCCGATTGAAACCTTCAAAGGAATATCCTGTCAAAATGATGGTAAAAGATTTTGACCAAAACGGAAGTGTGGAACAGATTATTTCCTTTCCAGTGGACGGGAAAAATTACACGGTTGCGACGAAAGATGAACTTTCGAAACAAATCCCGTCCCTCAAAAAAGAATTTGTGCGCTACAGTGATTTTTCAGGCAAAACAATTGAAGAAGTATTCTACAATTTCGAAACAAAAGATGCTTCCGTATTGGAAGCCCATCAATTTGAATCCTTGATACTATACAATCAGGATGGTAGGAGATTTAGCCCCCAAGCGCTTCCATCTGAAGCACAATTCTCCCCCATTGAGGCGATTGCAGTTGATGATATTGATCAGGATGGGTACTTGGACTTGATTTTAGGAGGGAACAAAACACCTGTAGCCCCTTATTATGGGGCCTATCAGGGGAGTTGGGGGCTTATACTGAAAGGAGATGCCAGTGGTTCTTTCAAAGTAGACAAGGAAAATGCCTTGAAAATCAAAGGCGACATCAAGGAAATTGAAGTGGTGTCGGTAGGAACCAAAAAATGGTTGGTGTTTGCGAAGAATGATGCTGAACTGGAGGTATTGATGATCACCAAATCTAAATCGCCGAAACCATAATTGATCTTAGTATTTCCAGAATTCCACTGCTGCATTATTCCTTACTACCTGTAACATTCTTTGACCTCTGATTTCCAAGCTATGTAGATCCCTGATATCTCCATCCAGTTTCAATCCATGTTCTCTATTGGGCATATACGTAAAGGTACCATCTCCTTTTCCAATCAACACTTCTCCGTAAGAGGCATCATACTGTCCGACTTCAGGTTTTGCTCCTCTCAAGTTTCCTCCCATCACCAAGTCCTCCACGCCATCAGCATTCACATCTGTTATCAATATAGTATAAATCCAGGATCGCTGTGTCATTCGAGGTAATGCTGTAACTTGAAACTTGCCATTTCCCTGATTTATGAAAATTGATGAAGACAGGTAATTCACTTCATGAATAATGGAGTTTTCCATTTCTTGAGGGCTGAATATCTCTTCTAAATATTTGTCATTATAAGCACTGTATTTCAGGAATCGTTTTTTTATGGAAGGAATCTGCCGTTCCAGGTCATGCTTCAATGTATACGGAATATGTTTTTCCCCTTCCTTTTGGGTAAATAGGTGATCGATTGACCCGTTTTGATCAAAATCATTTACAAACATCCTAACTGGATTATCAATCGTGGCTTTGAACTTGGTGTTCAATCCATGATTGCCTAAAACAAAATCCGGCTTGCCGTCTTTATTGAAATCTCCAACTTCAATGGTCTGATACCAACCTTTATAGGATTCCATTTCGGGCATTTCGATTTTCTCAAATTTACCTCCTGTATTTCTAAAAAAAGTTGGGGCCATCCATTCACCAATCAACACCAAATCTTGATTGCCATCTCCATCATAATCTACTACAGCAGCATCTGTCACCATTCCGACTTCTTTCAGCCCCTGAGCCACCTGAGCTGTGATATCATGGAAATTCCCTTTACCATCATTGAGGAGAATGAAACTATCTGGTCTTACCCCATAGGCAAATGGAACAACACGAGACCCAACAAATAAGTCCAAAAAACCATCTGAGTTGACATCCAAAATTTTCACCACCGAAGTACTGTTTCTGAGACCGGACAATCCGTAATCCTCGGCTTTCTTGAATTTCCCTTTTCCATCGTTCAGATACAATCTGTCGGCCAAATCAGGTGCGCCAAAACCTGTTTCATTTCCACCAGAAGAGACAAAAAGATCTAGAAACCCATCTGCATTGGCATCAAAAAACACAGCATCTGTATCCTCCGAAATCTTGTCAGTTTCAAAAACATCAGGGGTAACATTTTGAAATGTTCCATTTTGCCTTTGTATATATAACTGTCCTGCAAAGCCTTTTGCTCCGCCGAAAAATAAATCTTCCAATCCATCTCCATTGATATCTGCTTTGGCGAAAGAAGGCCCTTCGGTTGAGAGCATGTGATAAGTAAGACGGTCTCTGTCAAAGTCCACGAAGTTGTTTTCCTTATGCACAAAATCTAAAATTGTGGTGTCCTCTACTTTGGTAAATATCTGGGACTCCGGCTCCTCAAAAAACTTGAAATCAGGTGCGGGATCGGTCGCCTCTTTCCATTTCAAAAGCAGTGTTTGATCAGGCAAAATTTCTTTGAGAATAGTCACTTTCCCATCCGGCCACCTGACCTGTACCTCGTCGATCTTGTCGACTGCACCTAATCCAAAATTGAGTCTTGGATCGACTGATGACTGGAAACCTCTATTAGGTATGTTTTCCTGATAAAAGATATTTCCACTTGCAAGAAGCCTCACCTGTGCGCCTATGGCGGCTGTATTTCTATCTTTTCCTTCCAATTGGATTTTCAAAAAATGATTTTCAGGATTTAACTCTCTACCTCTATTTTTGAAAACCAAAACCTCGTTATTGACATTGTTGATGACGAGATCCATCGCGCCGTCATTGTTTAGGTCTCCATATGCGGAACCGTTAGAATGAATTGGATCTCCCATTCCCCATTCATGAATGACATTTTCAAATACAAGATCTCCTTTGTTTTTGAATGCATAATTGGATACAGGATTAATAGGAATAGGATCTACCAATGCTTTATAATTCACTCCATTCTGTGAAATGATTTTTTTCTTGGTTTCATCATCGTCGATGAAATTCAAATAATCCAAATCGGTAAGGTCCTGATAAATCCCATTGGACACAAAAAGGTCTTTTAGACCATCATTATCCATATCAAAAATCAAGGCTCCCCAGCTCCAGTCAGTTGCTTCTACGTTAGCAAGTCGCCCCATTTCGCTAAAAGTCCCGTCTCCATTATTCACATGGAGCATATTACGGGAATACTGGTAATGATAGCCGTGAGTTTTGTTGAACTGGAATTTGTCCCAGTTTTCGAAGGTCATCACTTGCTTGAGTCGCCTTTGAGATTCCGGCAGCATGTCAGTCACGAAAATATCCAACAAACCATCTCCATTGATGTCAGCGATGTCTGCACCCATCGAAGCCGCGCTGATGGATCGCATAGCTGATTCCAGCGATTCGGTAAAGGTGCCGTCCTGATTGTTGAGGTAGAGGTAATCTCTTTCAAAAAAGTCATTTGAAATGAAAATATCCATCCAGCCGTCTCTGTTGACATCACCAATGGTAACGCCCAAACCAAAACCTATGGTACTTCCGTAAATTCCTGCCTGCTCTGAAACATCGGTGAATTTCCCCCCATCATTTCTAAATAGTTTATCTCCACCAACTGGATCTCTTTTTGGTCTTTCATTCTGCATCTTGTTGAAGCTACCGATAGCCTGGTAACTGTTGTTCAAAAGATAGACGTCCAGATCTCCGTCATTGTCATAATCGAAGAAAGCAGCATGAGTTGAATATCCCTGATCTGCCAATCCGTAAGTTTCTGCCATCTCGGTGAATTTACCATTTCCCTTGTTTATAAATAGCTCATTTTGCTTATTGTCTCCTTGAATATCTCCAGAGTTGCAAACGTATATATCCAAAAAACCATCACCATTGACATCCGCCATCGCCACTCCTGTACTCCAAGCGCGGGTCCCCCTCACTCCTGACTCAGCTGTGACATCTTTGAATTTGAAATCTCCTTCATTGATGTACAACTTGTTTTCTCCCATGTTTGAACTGAGATAAATATCTAAAAGACCGTCGTTATTGACATCTCCAAGAGCTACACCTCCACCGTTATAGTAGTTTCTGTAGGTGAAAATATTGAACTTCTCATCAAACAAAAGGTCATTCCTAAAAGTCAACCCTGACTGGGATGAATCAATTTTTTGAAAAAGAGTATTCGGCTTACTTGTCTCTGATTTTTGACAAGAAGTGAATGAAATACTTATGCCAAGTACGAAATATATAATCCTATTGAGCATTATCATTTTCTTTCTTATTCATTTCAGAGATATCTTTAACTCTCAAATTTAGCATCTCCTCTCTTATTGCAATAATTTCTTTTTTAAACATGTTTATTCGCTTGCACGTAGTTGAATTAAGTTGGAGCTCTGATTCAAATTATCTTCGTTTTCAGCTAACCAACTTTTATGGGGACACATAAATTTAAATTTCTTTTTGTAGTGGCCTTGATAGGATGGATTTCGATTTTTTTTTCATCTCAAAGTTATGCTCAGGGAATCCGCGGTATTGTCAAAACCAGCGAAGGAGAACCCCTTGCCTATGCTTCGGTTTATATTCGAAATCTTGGGGACGGAGTGCCTACTAATGTGGAAGGAAGATATGAGTTGAAGCTTAAGAAAGGTGTTTATGATGTACTCGTCCAATACCTTGGATATAAATCAAAACTTGAAACAGTTATCATCACAGATGAAAGTTGGAAAGAGGTCAATTTCGAACTTGAGCCTCAAGTCTATACACTTGGAACGGTGGAGGTCAATGCCGGTGCTGAGGATCCAGCTTTGACCATTATGCGAAAAGCCATCGCAAAAGCAAAATATCATCGGCTACAGGTACAAAAGTACTCGATGACGGTCTATCTCAAGGGTACTGGTCAATTGATAGATGCGCCTTTTTTCATGAAAAAGACCTTAGAAAAGGAAGGTTTAAATCTTAATGAGGCTTATACTTCTGAATCCGTCTCCAAAATCACCTTTACTCAACCCAATAAGGTAGAAGAAAAGGTCATATCGATCCGAACGAATGGGGATAATCAATCCACTTCTCCTGCACCGTATATTCAAACGAGTTTTTATCAAGAGAAAATCAACGATATTATTTCACCCTTATCTCGAGCGGCATTTCAATACTACCGATTCAAATATGAGGGAAGTTTCTTTGATCAAAATGTGCTCGTAAGTAAGATCAAAGTCACCCCACGATCTAGAGGTGAGCAAGTGTTTGAGGGCTATATTTACATCATTGAGGATTTGTGGGCGATTCACAGTCTGAATCTTCAGACTTCTTACCTTGGGTTTGAGATTCAAGCGACTCAGCAATATGCCCCAGTAGCAGAAAATGTATGGATGCCGCTGACGCATCAATATAAGTTTGGAGGTAAAATATTTGGATTTGAAGGCAATTTCAAATACTTGGCTTCTACGCGGGAATATGACATCACGCTTAATCCGGATTTGAAAGAAGTCCCTCAAATTATTGATGAGAAAGTCCAAGATGTTCCTGCATCTGCCACCCAATTCAACAAGTCAGTTTCGGCCTTGGAACAACTTTCTAGTGAGGAGCCGATGACTCGAAAAGAATACCGAAAGCTTTTGAATGAATATGAAAAGGAATCCCTGAAGGAGCGTGAAAACAGTGATGTGATCCAGGAAAGCTATTATGAGGTAGATTCAATGGCTAAAAAATACAATCAGACCTATTGGGATAGTATTCGTCCGGTGCCTCTGACAGATCAGGAGATTTTAGGATATTCCAGAGATGATAGTATTGCCGTAATTGAAGCGGCTAAGGTCAGTGAGGTGGATTCAGTTGCAAAAAAAGCCAAGCGAAAATTAAAGCTGCTAGACTTTATGAGTGGGGGGTCCTACAGTTTTGGAAAAGGAGTTACGATGGGTTTTGATCAAAACTGGACCAAAATGTCTTTCAATTCAGTTGAAGGTTGGAAAGTTGGAATGGGGCTCTTTTACCGGAAAAGTCAATCGATCAAACAAGCGGATAGCGTAACCGTACTTCGGAAAAACTTCAGCATAGAACCTGACTTGCGGTATGGATTTTCTAGTAATCGGCTTTACGGTCAGGTAGATTTCAAATGGTCGAATACTCTTCCAATGTCTGGGACCACGTTCGGCTTGAGAGGTGGTAGATATATTTACCAGTACAATGGAGAAGAACCGATCAATGAGCAAGTGAATGCTTTCTATTCCCTTTTGCTCAGACAAAATTACATGAAGCTATTTGAGCAGGATTTTGTTGGGGCTTATTGGGCTCATCGAGTGAATTACGGATTTACTTATCGTGGTGCCTTAGCCTACGCTAATCGTAGGCAATTATTTAATGCGACTGACTATAGTTTTTATAATAAACCCGAGCGAGAATTCACTCCTAATCAACCAGAAAATGTAGAAACAACTGATAATTCTTTTGTGAATCATGAGAGTCTAAAATTGACAGCATCGCTCGAATGGCGACCTGGTATTCGCTATGGAATCCGAAATGGGCGTAAATACGCTTTAACTGATCGTTCTCCTTTGGTAGAGTTTACCTACCGGAAGGCGTTTGGAAATGTCTTTGGAAGTGACGGAAATGCCTCAGATTTTGATCATGTTTCTATGAGTTTTAAACATGATTACAATTTCGGAGTAAGTGGAAAGCTCGACTTCAATATTACTGCTGGAACATTCTTAAATAATGACCAAGTCTTTTTCCAGGATTTCCAGCATTTTGGAGGAAACAGAACCATCTTCTCTAATTTCGGTCCAGCTTCCAATTACCGGTTTATGGATTATTATAAGTATAGCACGAACTCCAGCTATTTCTCGGGGATCGTTCATTACCAATTCAGAAAATTTCTTTTAACTCAACTTCCCATGCTTCGGTTCTCTGGGGTGCGGGAAAATGTGTTTTTTAACTATTTGAAAACCGAAAACTCTCCTCATTATTGGGAACTGGGCTATTCATTAGACAATCTCTTCCGAATTTTCAGGGTGGAGTTTGGAGCTGGCTTTGAAAATGGAAACTACCTAAGAGGGGGAGCTAGATTCGGAGTAGCGACTTTTATTCAGGTGAATTAAAAAGAATGGAGAGCGGTTGACTGCTCGCCCATATTCTCAGCTCCAAGGTCCACTAAGGTTTAGCAAGACAGCAGTCGAGGTTGGTTAGATTTTTTTCTTGAGCCTTCTTTTCTATTTAAATGCATTTCTTCAATCAGCCAAAATAGAGCTTTCTCTAGAAATCAGCCAAGCATGAGTTAGCCCTGAAGGGGCTTAATAAATAGGTGTGGATACGCTAATTCTTGTGTTTTAATGATATCACCTAAACCCAGAAAGATCTAAAATTAACTTTTGTAGAGCAGTTGTTAGTCAAAAACCATAATCGATTGATTTTGACAAAAAATGGAGAGAATTGATTGAAAAAAGGTGCCATGATATCCTTTAGACGAGTTTAAAAGCATTTTTTTAAATATCTCGAATATGACTCAGTTGAAAGAGGGAGAAATCTAGGATCCAGATACCAATTTTAGCTTTTGGTTCTCATTTCAAAAAAAAAAGATCAGCCCCCGCCATGTAGGGGAGGGCATTTCAAGGCTCTTGTAGACTGTTGATGCTTAGTAAAGGACATAAACTATTATTGTATATTTCATTCTTTCAGAGCTATCTCGAACCAATAATTTATACTTTCATAATGTCAACTTCTTTCTTAACAAGTAAATCATCGATTTTCACAGCGTATTGATCCGTGAATTTTTGCACTTTCTCTTCAGCTCGCTTGACATCATCTTCCGAGGCTCCATCTTTTTGGAGTTTTTTCAGTTCATCGTTGGTATTTTTTCGGACTGTTCGCAAAGAAATTTTCCCTTCTTCGCATTCATTTTTTGCTTGTTTTACCAGCGAAATTCTACGCTCTTCTGTTAAAGCAGGGATTGTCAAAATAATCAATTCCCCATTGTTTTGGGGAGCAAGTCCAAGATCTGAGTTTATAATTGCTTTTTCGATTTCAGAAATCATTGTACGCTCAAATGGCTTGATGGCCAAAGTTCTTGCATCTGGAGTATTGACAGATGAAATTTGATTTAATGGAGTATGAGCCCCATAGTATTGGACCATAACGCCGTCAAGCATGTTAGGCATTGCTTTGCCTGCTCTGATTTTCAATAATTCGGAAGCTGTATGGTCTACCGCTTTTTGCATCAACTCCTGTGCTTCTTCCAGAT
>JBLGAM010000077.1:0-15282 GCA_047612305.1 Planctomycetota bacterium
CAAAATCAACTCCCAACTGTTTTGCTAAAGCCACTTTTTCGATGGCCTTGATTCCACAATCCAAGGCAATAATCAATTTTACCCCTTCCTCAGCAGCATATCGAACCCCTTTTTCTGAAATCCCATAACCCTCTTTGTAGCGATCGGGAATGTAAAAAACCACATTAGGATAGAAATTCGTCAAGAATCCATAGACCAAAGAAACAGCAGTCGTACCATCCACATCGTAATCTCCATAGACCATAATTTGCTCCTCATTAGCAATGGCCTCTTGAATGCGATCCACCGCTTCGGCCATATCCTTCATCAAAAAAGGATCATGCAACTCGCTTAGACTTGGGCGGAAATACTGTTTTGCATCCTCAAAACTACTCACTCCTCTATTAATCAAGATATTCGCTAGTATCGGATTGACGTTAATCTCTTTGCCAAGTCGGTCTATTTCAGCTTGTGAGGTTTTGGTTTTTTGTTTCCAGATGTACTCCATTGGGCTAAATTAGTAAAATCGTGGGCTTTAAGTGAATCAAATTAGTTTAAGCTGCAAAATGCCCTCCAGCAGCTTAATATTTCAATTCGATAACTAGCAGTTTCAGCGATTTTGATATTGTCTCCAAAAATAGGCAGGGAAAATCAATGCCTTGAGTTTCCATTCATTTTTCTTCTGGATGCTCAAAGTTTGATTTTCGTGAACAGCTCGATACATTTTACCAGCCATGAGACAATGCCCGATCAGGACTAAAAATAAAACTGCATAAATGATTAACTCCGTCATGTTATTTCTTCTGGAGCACCAACGCGGCCCAGTTGTCTTTGCTCTGCTGCGCAATTAGTTCAAGGCCAATTTGATTAGCCAATTGCTCTAAATCTGTGATGTCTTCGATGTAAAAACCACTGAGTAACAAAAAGCCTCTAGCAATCAAAAGGTCAGAATAAATCCCCATTTCATCCAGCAAAACATTCTTATTGATATTAGCTAAGACGATGTCAAAAGGGCCAATCGGATTGACCTCTCGAATCGTACCCAAGCCCATCCGAGAACTCACTCCGTTAAGTTCAAAGTTTTCATTGCCATTATCTACACACCAATCGTCTATGTCAAATGCTTCAATTTGACTCGCCCCAAGAAGATCAGCCATGATTGCCAGAATTCCAGTTCCGGAACCTACATCGAGGACTTTTTTACCTTGATGATCGATGGCGCCTTGATTCCTTAGCATTTGGAAAGTTGTCGCATGATGTCCTGTACCAAAAGACATCTTCGGGTTGATCACGATCTCATGCTTGAAGCCGAGTGGTGAAGGATGAAAAGAAGCTCTAACATAGACCAAATCATCTACAGCAATCGGATCGTAGTTTTTCTCCCATTCCGCATTCCAATTGATTTTTTCCATTTCCCCTTCGGAAAGCTGGATTTGAGCTGCCTCAGAATAATTAGAAATGACTTCATCAAAAGCCTCACGATTGAAGCCTTGAGAAAGGGAATAGGCATCAATTCCTTCCTCAGTCTCAAGGAAGGAATCGAATCCGATTTCGGATAGCTCTGCAATAAGGATTTCCCGGAATTCTTCCAGGCAATTGATTTTAAACTCCAGGTAATCCATGAATTAATAAGATTTGATAATATCTAAGAAATCTCGTGATTTCAATGAAGCTCCTCCGATCAATCCTCCGTCAACATCTGGCTTGGAAAGCAACTCAGCTGCATTGCCTGCGTTCATGCTGCCACCGTAAAGAATCGAGGTCTTGTTTGCGATGTCCTTACCGTACTTAGAAGCGATGTGTCTTCTCAAAGCCAAATGCATCTCTTGTGCTTCATCAGAGGTCGCAGTTTTACCAGTACCGATAGCCCAGATAGGCTCATAAGCAATCACTACTTTTGAAAAGTCGGATACACTAAGGCTGAAAAGACTGTCCGTCAATTGAAATTTCACATTAGGTTCATGCGTACCGGCATTTCGAATATCAAGTGATTCCCCACAGCAAAAAATCGGGATCAGTCCACCTGCTAAGGCAACCTTCACTTTCTCAGCAAGGGTTTCATTAGACTCTTTGAAATATCCCCTTCGCTCAGAGTGTCCGATAATCACATAGCTTACGCCAAATGAAGCCAGAATTTTCGCAGAAACTTCGCCAGTATAGGCGCCTAATTCTTTTTCAGAGCAATTTTGAGCCCCCACAAAAATTCCTGGTGTATCCCCAATCAATTTTTTAACAGGAAATAAATGCGGAAATGGAGGGTTGAGCACTGCGATCACATCTTTTACTTCTTCGTCCTTGAACATATTGACGATCTCTGAAGTCAATTTTTGGCCTTCTTCAAAAGTGAGGTTCATCTTCCAGTTTCCGGCTATTATTTTCTTACGCATGATGAGGATTAAAATTTATTAGGTTTAACAAAAATAGATTTGAAAATTACTATTCAGTAAAATTACAGAAAATGTCCAGTTGGGGAAAGTTTAACGAGGATCAGCCCTCAAAAAAGAATTGGGAGCTTGAAGCAGCACATGAAAAACTAACCACGTTCTGTGCTTACCAAGAGCGCTGTACTTGGGATGTCCGAAGAAAGTTGGCCGAAAAAGGAATTGAAGGTGAAAAAGCTGAGAAACTAATTCAGGAGATGATCGCAGGGGAATATGTGGACGAAGAGCGTTATGCGAGATCTTTCTGCAGAGGAAAGTTTCGAATTAAGAAATGGGGACGATCTCGAATCCAGCGCGAACTAAAAATGAGACAAGTCCCTGAAAAAATCATCAAGCTGGCCCTGGCCGAAATAGACCCAATTGAATATTGGGATGCGCTACTCAATCAAACCGAGAAAAAATGGGAGCAAACCAAAGAATCAGATCCCTTTAAGAAGAAATATAAAGTGAGTCAATACCTAATGAGCAAAGGCTTTGAATATGACCTGATCAAAGAAGCAATCGAGGAAATCAGCAAAGCGAATTAATCCACAGCTGGAATCATCTCTGACATAATCTTCGCCGAAAGTAAGCAAAGTGGAATCCCTCCACCAGGATGGACACTTCCTCCACAGAAATAGAGATTTTTAATAGAAGACGAGAAATTTGCGTGGCGAAGAAATGCGGCAAACTTATTATTCGAACTGTTGCCATAGAGTGCGCCTTGTGCACTGGAGGTCTTAGACTCAATCGTACGAGGATCCAAAATCTCCTCCACTTCTATGAGCGATTCTACATCTGTTTTTAGAATTCGATTCAGCTTGTGGATGATGTTTTTTCGAGCTTCTGCAATTAAGCTGTCCCAATCCTGACCTTGATTATTAGGCACATTGATCATCGTGAACCAATTCATACAATCTGCTGGTGCATCATCGGGCTTATAGACAGAAGTTATATTCACATACACTGTCGGGTCAGAAGTGATCGTGCCTTTCTTGAATATGTGCTCAAACTCCTCCAAGTATTTATCCGAAAAGAAAATATTGTGCAGGTCGAGCTCTTGAAAATTTCGCTTGATTCCCCAATAAAAAATCAAGGCTGAGCTGGATTTAGGTTGGTCAAGCAAGCGCTTAGGTTGCTTTTGCTTTTTCAATATGGTCTTGTAGGCATTGACCATATCCATATTATTGATGACTAGATCAGCTTGGTGAGTCTGATCACCAACTCTTATACCTTTAGCTTCCCCATTCTCTACCAGAATCTCTTCTACTTTTTCTCCAAAATGATACCTCACTCCCAATTCCATAGAAAGCTTGTGGAGGCTTTGGGTGATGTCATTCATCCCTTTTTTAGGGAAAAAGGCGCCGATATTAAATTCCAGGTGCGGAATAATATTTAGTGTAGCAGGAGTCTCGTAAGGATTCGAACCATTATAAGTCGCATAGCGATTAAAAAGCTGCACCAATTTCGGATTTCCAAAGAGCTTCTCATTCGCCTCATTCATGGTAGAGAAGATTCCAAGCTTTCCCATTTTCAAATAGGATTTCAACGCCTGTGGGTTCGTCCAAGTGTCCAGTTTGTGAAGCGAGCGATGCATGAAAAGTGGAGACAAGTGATCGTAGATAAACGCAGATTCTTCTAGGGCTTTTCGAATGGAACCACCTGAAGCTCCAAGCTTTGACTCGACTTCATCAGCGAATTGATCAAGTTCAGCATAAGCTTTGATTTTTGTGCCATCTTCCCAAAAATAATGACAAGCAACGGGCAGTTTCAAATAATCAAAGTGATCTTGGGGGTTTTTACCAGCTAATCTGAATAGTTCTTCCACTTGCTCTGGCAGCGTAAAAAGCGAGGGTCCGGCGTCGAATCGATAATTTCCAATTTGAATCTCAGAAAGCTTTCCACCCGGATAGGAATTAGCTTCAATGATCTCCACTTGAAAACCTTTTACTGCCAATCGTATCGATGAAGCGATACCTGCTATTCCTGATCCTATGATTATTACTTTTTTAGGCATTCCGATTCTTTATTGTATGATCTAAACTACTCAATCAAGGTAAGAGTTGAGAGTTTGGTGAAAAAAATCCCCGAAATTTTCATTTCGAGGATCGTACTGTAGTTCCAGCAATTAGATTTTTTCAGCTGTAAAGCTTTTCGAAGATTCTTCTAAGCTAGTCGCCTCAGTGATTCTTCCATAAAGTTCAGAGATTGCTACGCGCTCTTGCTCGGTCGTCTCTCCTGATGCCTCAGCTAAACCGCAGGCAAAGCATAATCGGTACACAACTTGAATAAGAATGTGGCTTTAGCCCAAGTTAGGATTGAGAAGATTGGGCTAAAGCCCAACTTTCCTTTTTACCTTTTTATCTATCCCCCTGCTAAAGCAGAAAGCAAAACATGAGTCTATGCCGCTGTTAGTGTCCCCCCTAACAGCTAACAAAAGCTATTAAAGCTTCTCAAATATCCTTCTAAAGCTAGTCGCCTCAGCGATTCTTCCATGAACTTCGGATATCGCGACGCGCTCTTGCTCGGTCGTATCACGATGACGAATCGTCACGGTATTATCTTCCAAAGTCTGATGATCCACTGCAATACAGAATGGTGTACCGATCAAATCCTGACGCGCATAGCGCTTCCCGATTGACGCAGCATCTTCGTAGATGATATTGAAATCGTATTTCAGTAATTCCACCAATTCCTGTGCTTTTTCAGGAAGTCCATCCTTCTTTGTGATCGGAAGAATAGCAGCCTTAACAGGAGCAATTGCCGGATGAAGCTTCAGATATGTTCGGCTTTTCTCTTCTGTATTCTCTTCAGTATAGGCATTACAAAGCGTCAAGAGGAATAAGCGATCTGCACCAATCGAAGTCTCGATCACGAAAGGAATGTAATTTTGATTGATCTCCGGATCGAAATATTGCTGCTTCTTTTTTGAAAATTCTTGATGGGCTTTCAAGTCAAAGTCAGTTCGAGAGTGGATTCCCTCCACTTCTTTGAATCCAAATGGAAAGTCATACTCAATATCCATAGCGGCATTAGCATAATGCGCCAATTTCTCATGATCATGCTTACGTAGCTTCTCGGCTGGAGTGCCCAATGCCAAATGCCATTTCATTCGCATATCGGACCACTTCTTATACCATTCTAGCTCAGTGCCAGGTCGTACAAAAAATTGCATCTCCATCTGCTCAAATTCACGCATTCGGAAGATGAACTGACGCGCTACGATTTCATTACGGAACGCTTTACCGATCTGAGCAATCCCAAAAGGAACCTTCATTCGGGCTGTTTTCTGCACATTCAGGAAGTTCACGAAAATACCCTGAGCCGTCTCTGGCCTTAGGTAAATGGTGGTAGAATCTTCTGCCACTGAACCTACCTGAGTAGAGAACATCAAGTTGAACTGTCGAACATCGGTCCAATTGGACGTTCCAGAAATAGGGCATTTGATTCCTTCGTTAGTGATTAAATGTCTGACGCCATCCAGATCTTCTGCTTCAAGCATTCTCGCTAAAGCTCCAGTTAAGGCATTTGCTTTTTCAATATCTCCCGCTCTTTCAAAAATTGCTGCATGCTCTTCCACGAGAACATCCGCACGATAGCGCTTTTTTGAGTCCTTGTTATCAATCATCGGATCGTTAAAGCCATCCACGTGACCGGAAGCTTTCCAAGTGATAGGATGCATAAAAATTGACGCATCGATTCCAACAATATTATCCTGCACTCGGGTCATGGTTTCCCACCATAGTCTCTTCAGGTTATTCTTTAGCTCGACACCGTAAGCGCCGTAATCGTAAACCGCCTGAAGGCCATCGTAGATTTCTGAGCTCGGGTACACGAATCCATACTCTTTCGCATGGGAAATAATATCTTTCAATTGCCCGTTTTCTGCAGGAGTTGCTGTTTTTGCCATGGCAGCAAAATTAAGGAAACTAATTGAATCTGGGCTCAGGTAGTGCTTGGATTTAATCCGAAGCCCTCTCTTTTCCAGTAAAAAAACGTTTATGAACGGGATATTGAAAAACGGGAATGAAAGAATAAGCGAATCCAACGCTTGGAAAATCAGTATAACTTGAAACTTTAGCTAAAAAAACATAAGTGACAGTTCGAAGACATTCCTTACGCAGGCAGGCTTGAACCAGATTTGTGATTTGCTTTGTGTCCTTTGTGAAACTTTGAGCCCACCACTAATAAATAACTTGCATAAAAAGAACTCCCATCTTCGAAGACATAAGTTCTTTTTGGCAGTATGGCTTATTTATCTAAAAGTGTATTTGAAACCAAACCCAGCCATGAAAATAATCTCCTCGGCTATCTGCGAAAATCGGAGCAGCTTCAAGCACAATCCCGTAATTATCTTTTGCGAAAGGCTTCACCAATAGTCCAAAAGGAATCGCAAGATAAAAGTCATCGTTGTTATCGTTCCCATTATCACGGTCATCATCTAACCCAAGGTCAGGGCCAAAATAGAAGTTGACATCTTGTTTTTGGATCACATTGTATCCTCCCATCAACTCAATCCCAATGTTTCCACCTGTTCCAATTCGACCTTCGCCAAAAAGTTGTTTATAGGGATTTGTGCCAATGGTGACAAAGGTTTCTGAACTTTGAAGATTTATTCCTGCGCTGATTGGGCAGTTGCGTATCCGAGTATCCAAAAAGATAGTGCGAATAAAAGAAGCAGTTTTTTCAGTATAAAGTTGATTTGAGTTTCAGTCTAATCTGCAAATCAACAGCCAAAGATGAAGTTTTACCAACCTCCTTCTACTCGGGAAATTCTTCTTCCTTGGGCAGCACTTTCAAACGCAGCTTCTATAATTTTCAACACGCTTATAGTCTGAGGAATGCTTACCAAAAGGCTCTCCTCTCCGAGAATGGCTTTGGCAATATTTTGATAAAAAATTCGATAATCCCCATTTTCTGTGGGGTATGACTCCTCACTTTCACTGTAGAAAACTCTCCCCCATTTCTCCGGATTTTCTACACCCCAATCCTCACCTTCAGGAATCTGACCAGCTTTAAACTTGGCCTCCTGAACATCAAGCCCGAATTTTAGGTAAGACCCTTTTTTCCCTTGAACCAAAAATCTCGGCGTCGGTGATGCTGACAAAACACCAGCTGTTGCTCGAGCCTTTATCGAGCCAAAATCTAACTGAATATCAAAATGATCATCTGCAATCGCCCCAGTTCGCTGCTTTCGAATATCCGCTTGAATCCAGTTAGGTAAGCCAAAAAAAAGGACGATTTGATCAATTAGATGAACCCCTAAATCAAAGGTAATCCCATTTCCAGGAACATCCTTTTCACGCCAATTCTCTGCAATATCTGGTCTAAATCGATCAAAATGCGATTCTAAATAGACAATTTCCCCCAAAGTATTCTCTGAAATTAATTTCTGAATCGTTAATACATCTCCATCAAATCGTCGATTGTGAAACACACTTAATATCAGATTTCTTTCTTGGGCTATTCGACCCAACTTTTCTGCCTCGTGCGAAAAAATAGTTACAGGTTTATCCACTACTACATGTTTCCCAGCTAATAGACATGCTTTAGCCATGGGAAAGTGAAACTCATTTGGAGTAGTAATGATAACTAGATCTACGGAATCAGCTTCAAGTAATGCTTCCAAACTTCGAAAAGTCTGAACACCAAGATACTTCTCCTGACATTTGATGCTATTCCGCTCCACCGCAGCAGTAAGGATTAGAGAGTCACAAACGTCGATTAGCGGGGCATGCATTTTCTCAGCGACTGAGCCAAAGCCTACTATAGCTGCTCGAATAGGGGTATTCATAGATTCATTTCGTAAGCTTTATTCACTAATTCTATTCTGGAAGTCACACCAAGTTTGACATGGATATTCTTCCGATGTGTCTCGATAGTTTGCTGGCTCAAACTGAGCTTCTCGGCGATTTCTTTGTTTTGAATACCATCTTTAATCAGGCTGATGATTTCTGTTTCTCTTCGTGAAAGTCTATATTTTGCCCGAAAACTATCAAAGTAAACACCTTGTGTTGCTTGCTTTTTAACCTTCTCAAAATTGTGAACGTGATGTCCTTTGATGACTTCATGAATCGTAAAAATCAGTTCGTCCGGATCAGTATCTTTCAAAATGAAAGCATCTGCCCCATCATTGATAACTCGTTTGAAGATTTTTTCCTCATCGTACATGGATAGTACAACGATTTTGATTTCCGGAAATTTTTTCTTGACCGCTACTATTACTCCAAATCCATCCAGGATAGGCATATTCAAGTCTGTCAAAATCACATCAATGGGTTGAGTCCCTAAAAAATCCACCAACTCCTTCCCGTTGGAAAAAGTTTTCACGACAATCATATCATCTTCATCCTCGAGAATACCTTCTATTCCCTTAGCGAATAAGTTATGGTCATCAGCAATTGCGATTTTAATCATTGGTGAAATTGAGGGAGGATTAACTAAGAAAGGTGAATTTATTTCTAAAAATTCACTTAGGCAAGTGTCAATTTAGTGAGTGTACCTTTTCCTGGTTCGGATTCAATATAAAATTCACCTCCTATAGTGATCATCCGTTTGGCTAGATTGGTCATACCACTACCATTTGATTGTTGCCTAGTATCAAAGCCTATTCCATTATCTTCAATGATAATTTGTGGCTTAGTTCCCGAATTAAGAGTCCTAATCATGATTCGATCTGGGTATGCATGTTTGATGGCATTATTGAGTATTTCTTGGATCACGCGAATTAATACAAGTTTCTCATCTTTTTTTAAATTTTCAATGGGAGCTTCCACCAATAGTTGCGTCTCACAAAAACCAGTTGATTTGATTTTATCAAGTTGCTGTTTTAAAAATTCTTCTAGGGTAATTGATTCTACCCAATCCATATTAAGAGTCTTTGACAACCCTCTAACTTCTTGAATAATTTGACTTAATAGCTCTCTCCCAGCAAGGTGTTTTTCAGGTTTGATGGAACCGAAGTTCAGCTTAGCTAGGGAGAGAAGTTGCCCAATATTATCGTGCAGTTCTCTGCCCACCTGAGTCAGTGTTTCTTGTTGAATTTCATTTTCGATATTCAAGAGTATTTTTTCATACTCAGACTTAACATGATCTATCTTTTGTCGATTTTGCTTCTGACGTTGCCTATGAATAAAAACCATCGAAATCACGAAAGTGGACATGATACCCCCAAGAAATATCGTAGCGAAAATGATTACATAAATTTGATCTTCAGTCGGTTCCATAGGATGGCTCTTTTTGAAATATTCTGGGAAAAAGCGGTGAGGCAATAGTTACGATTAGAACTACTAAGGTGCATAGCCACATCACACTTGAAGTTTGCTGTAAAGCCTTACCTAAAACAGGATTGACAGCATAGAGATACAATAAGGCTACTGAAGAGATATAATTCAATGAAAACGTGAACATAATAATACTCATTTGCCAGAATGACACTAACCTCAATGGATTGCTTTCTAAAAATTGGTCATGAGTAATCATTCCAATAAAATACAATCCACTCCCAATCAATATCAAATTGGCTCCAATGGCAAATATGATCGGCTGATTAAAATATAGAGGTTCTATGCTTGAAATCTGAAGTACAATTGCCACAACTATGAAACCGTAAATCATCCAGTTGATGTATTTCTTGTGATCAGGCTGTAGCCAAGACTTGATCAATAGTAAATAGAGGATCACTCCCACCTGCCTTCTAGTAATATTAAAGAGCCAAAGGTTAAACTGGGGATATTCAGTATTTCCTAGATAGGCATTTACTGCTTTTTTAAATTCAAAGTTGTAATTTGTGTAAGCTCCAAAATTTTCATGAGACACCGTAAATGTTAAAATCAAAAAAGGAAGCCAATACTGAATATTGGCTCTCTTACCTTTCGGTAATTTAATGAAAAAAACCACCCCAATAATCAATAGTAAATTGGCACCAATAGTAAACCAATGAGAAAAAGCTTGTATTAATCTACTATCCATGAATAATCTTAGTTACTGGTAGGCTCTTGTTCACATCTATATGGGCACTCCATAGCCCCAAGATCATATTCATCCTCGGCGCCACCAATGATATTCAGCTTATTTTCTTTGAGATTGGCGGCATGCATCACCAAAGTCATCTGGCAAGTGTAGTCATTCAGATCATTTGGATAGACTTTTTTAGCAGTTTCTTCAGTGTATTCGGTAAAATAAAATTGGATTCCTCCGACTTTAGGATCTTTGTCAGCTTTTGCCAAAAGCCCTTCTAAGGTCTCTCCATCAAAAAATATCCAATTCGTTTGGTCAGTTTTGTCTTTCCCACCTTTGCCTTTGGCAGCTTTTCCTTTTTCTACTTCTTTGTCGTACTTGGTCTTCAAACTATCGAAGTCCTCTTTTGAAATTTTCAAGGAGAAACAATTTTTTAGTTAAGTGTTAAATCAGTTTCATACTAATTATTATCGCCAAAAAGATAAGATATTTTCTACCTATAGGGCAATAGAAAATTATAGAAAGGGTTTATTTCAAAATTCCAATTATTTAATCTGTTAGTTGTTATTGTTAGAAATGATGGCTTTAATCTTATACCCTCAAGGCGAATTTAAGTTAGAATCAAAATTTGGCTCTTTTTCAAAAATTCTAATTAGATAAGGTGATGCAACTGTCACCACCAGAAGAGAAAGATTAATAGATCCCAATACTTTATCTATTTGGCTTAGAGAAACAACTAGTTGTTTATTTATATTCCAAAGGTATAGTAAAGCAACAGAGTTGATATAAGTCAATGAATAGGTAAAAAGGATAAGAGTCATTTGCCAAAATGAGATTAGTCTCAAGGGATTCGAATTCAGATAATTATCATTTGATATTAAACCAATAAAATAGAGCCCGCTACCCACTAAAATCAAATTTGCGCCAATGGCAGATATGATTGGTTGGTGTGAATAAATCCGTTCTAATCCTGAAAATTGCAACACTTGGATTACGATGAGAAAAAGGATGATCATCCAATTAATCAATTTCTTTTTGGAAGGTTCTATCCATGATTTTATTAAAAAGAGGTAGAGGATTGTGTTTAAATGCTTATTAAAAAAATTATATAACCAGAGGTTAAATCTAGGGTTTTCAGTATTCCCCAAAAGAGCATTTACTGCTTTATTGAATTCAAAATTGTACACACTGTACGCGCCAAAATTCTCATAGAACACAGTGAAAGTCAAAATTAAAAAAGGAAGCCAATAGTAACTGCTGGCTCTTCTTTTCTTTGGTAATTTAATAAAATAAATAGCCCCCATAACTAATAGAATATCAAGGGATACTAAATACCAATTAACGAAAAGTTGAAAAAATCTACTATCCATTATTAAGATCCTGTAGGTTCGGGTTCGCAGAATGGTGGGCACATAGTTCCAATATTCTCATAATCATCCTCACCTCCTAAGACAGCGGAAATCAATTCATTCTCGATATTTGCAGGCCTCATTACCAGCGTTAGGGCTCCAGTTAGTTTTTTCACTTCATTGGGATGATATTTTGCAGCTACCTCCTCAGTATATTCTGTCATGTAAAATTGAATTCCTCCTTTTTTCGGGTCTTTACCTGCTTTGGCCAATAAGCGCTCTAATGTCTCCCTATCAAAAAATATCCAGTCTGTCTGATCATTGATATCTCCTTTTTTATTTTTACCGGGCTTACCTTGTTTAACCTCTTTATCATACTTGGCCTTCATTGATTCGAAGTCTTCTTTTGAGATTTTCATAGAAAAATGTTTTTCATTAAATAATAAATTGTGTCTGAAATTTAAAATTTTTTGGAAAGGTAAATTTTTTTTTCTTTTGGACAATAAAAAAGGAGTGGAACAAATCCCACTCCTTTTTTTGAATTTAACTAACTAGTCTATGCTACTTTCTTAGCCTCTTTTTCTGCCTCATTATCAATTTCTCTTTTCATCAAATCTACTACTATAGGAGTAGCAATGAAGACAGAGGAATAAGTACCTACAACAATACCAATGAATAGAGCAAAGGAGAATCCTCGAAGTACTTCTCCTCCAAAAATCAATAATACCAGTACCACAATCAAAGTCGTAAATGAGGTGATCAAAGTTCTTCCCAAGGTCTGATTGATTGCATCATTGAATACTTTTACCAATTTGTGCGTCCCTCTATTTTCGATGTTCTCCCTGATTCTATCAAATACGATTACAGTATCATTGATCGAATAACCAATCACTGTCAATACTGCTGCGATAAAAACCTGATCAATTTCAAATGTTGCTCCGAAAGCACTGGCAATTGCAAAAGCTGCAATTACAAATAGCGTATCGTGAATCAAGGCAATGATGGATGCCAATGAGAACTGCCACTTACGGAATCTCAATAGGATATACAGGAAGATCGCAACCAAAGCCGCAAGCATTGCTTCAGCAGAGGAAGCTTTGATATCATCTGCTACAGTGGCTCCTACTTTGGACGAACCTGTAATTGCAAACTGACCACTGGCGAGTTTCTCAGCGTCTTCTGTGAATGTCAATCCAGTCACGGTAGCAATTCCCTCTTTTACCTTATTCTCAACCTCTAAGTTAGAAGCGGCATCATCCTCATTTACAAGATAGGAAGTCGTCACTTTTAGCACATTAGATGCACCATATGTTTTCACTTCTACCGATCCTTCAAACTCGTTATCTAGTCCTGTTTTCAATTCAGAAGGTGCCAATGGCTCAGAAAAAGCCACGATATATGATCTGCCGCCTGTAAAGTCAACTCCGAATTTCAATCCGTTGACTGCTGCTATGCCTAGGCCGATTACGATGATACCTGTAGAAATCAAGTATGCAACTTTACGCTTACCTAGGAAATCCAAGTTCAACGTAGAAAGTGCATTTTTTGCAAATGGAGTGGCAAAGCTGATAGAACTCTTATCACCTTTCTTGCTCATCCACGATACAATCACTCGAGTGATGAATACCGCTGAGAAGAAGGAAGAAGCAATACCGATCATCAATACAATAGCAAAACCTTTAACAGGTCCTTGTCCCAAAGCATAAAGGATCGCACCAGTCATAAAGGTGGTTACGTTCGAATCGAGAATCGCTGAGAATGCTTTGTCATAACCTGCACTAATCGCATTCAAGAGACCAACTCCATTGCGAAGCTCTTCTTTAATTCTTTCAAAAATCAATACGTTCGCATCAATCGACATACCGATTGTCAATACGATACCTGCAATACCTGGTAAAGTCAATGCTGCACCTAATTGCGCTAGGATACCAAGAATAAAGAAGATGTTGAATATCAATGCTGCGATGGCGACAAAACCACCTTTAGCATAATATGCGACCATAAATAATACTACGATCAACAAACCAGCTATCATAGATATCAACCCTTGATTCAGAGCTTCTTGACCCAATGTTGGGCCGATGATGCTTTCCTCTACAATTTGAGTTGGCGCAGGAAGTGAACCTGATTTCAGGATGTTTGCCAAATCTTGAGCTTCAAGTAAAGAGAAGTTTCCAGAGATTTCTGACTGACCAGTTGGGATTTCTCCATTTACAACCGGAGCGGTGTATACATAATCATCAAGAACTACAGCGATTCTTCTGCCGATATTTTCATTGGTCAATTTTCTCCATTTTCTAGCGCCTTCAGCATTCATCTGCATGGATACTGCTGGACGAGAAGTTTGATCCAAGGTTTGACGGGCATCAGTTACCACATCACCTTCCAGTGGAGCTTGATCTGACCCTCTGGTAGATTTGATCGCGAAAAGCTCCAAAACCTCTGATCCATCATCTGCCTTTACTGGTTTTACAGCCCAAAGCAATTTGATGTCACGCGGAAGAAGCGACTTATACTCTGGCTTCTTTAAGATTCTGTTGATCGTCATTGTGTCACGAATGTCATAAGCTAAACCGAAGTTTGGCTTCAACAATGCGAAAATCGGAGAAGTAGTATTCAATTGATTCATTGGATCAATTTGCGCCAATTGCTTCTCAAGCGCATTCCTCATGGAGTCCTCTTCAGATAATCCTTCTGTAGCTACTGTATCAGCTGATATTTCTGGATTAGCGATATTGTCAGCTACCCATGATGAGTTGATTGTTTCTAAAGAACCACTGATTTCATTGACTTCTGCCACTTCCCAGAACTGAAGTTTTGCTACACCTTGAAGGAGATTTCTTACCCGCTCTTGGTTGTCTACTCCTGGAAGCTCGATCTGAATCCGACCTGAACCTTGGATTCGCTGAATGTTTGGCTGAGATGTTCCGAATCGGTCGATACGAGTTCTCAAGATATTGAAAGAACGCTCGATGGCATTTTCAACTTCAGAATCAATGATTTCAAGGACTTCCGCATCAGTGGTTTCCAAAGAGATTTTACCTCTATTTGCTGCAGTTGCGAAAATTGCACTCAAGTTTTTCCCTGGATTATTTCGTTGCCAAGCGGCATAGAAAAGATTAGCATACTTTGAAGTTGATGTTTTTGCCTCTTCTTTAGCTTCCTCTACCGATTTGTTGAAAAGCTCATCTTTAGGATTACCAGCGATTCCTTTTACGATCTCAACAGGAGATACCGCCAAAGTCACGTGCATTCCCCCTTGAAGATCAAGACCTAGACCTAGTTGGGTTTCCTTTACTTCTTGATAGGTGAAATCAGCTCCCAAGAAGCTATAAACTGGCTGTCTCCAAACGGAGTCTAGAAAGCCTTGTTTTTTGGCAAAGTCAATATTGCCAGTAGCGTCAGTAGCATAGGTTGTTGCTTTTTCCTGAACGCCGTTTGATACAAATGTGAATGACAGATAGTACAGGCATAGCACTGTAACGATCACTGTCAAAAACACAACGACACCTTTATTTTGCATGGGTAATAGAAATTAATTGAATAAATATAGAAGGGTTAGTCCGATCGCTCGA
>JBLGAM010000078.1:0-15162 GCA_047612305.1 Planctomycetota bacterium
ACGGCAAATGAAAATAAAATGTAAAAAAGGCCTACTCCGAAAATCGCCAATCCAATCGCTTTGGGAAGGTTTTTGGTAGGGTTTTTTGCTTCTCCTCCAGCTTGAGCAATGGAGTCAAATCCTATAAAACTGGAGAATAGCAGTGCTGAAGCGGTGAGAAAAATAGACCAATCGAAGTTATTTTCTATGATAGGAATGCTTTCCCCTTCTTTCTCTAAGAGCGCTTTTGCGAAATCAAATTGATCAAAACTTAACCCAGAAATGATCACTACCGCTCCTAAGCCAAACATCAAGATCATTAGCGGAATCAAGGTTTTCTCGTAGAGTTTTACTCCTCGAATATTTATCCATACAAAAACCCAAAGAACCCCAATGGAAATAGTAACCCTAATCCAACCAATTTCGAGTTGTGCAGCAAGGTCTTTCCAACCTAGCGCTGCGAAAAAGTCCCGAAAGAAGGGGACGATAACATAAGCTATTACTCCGATGACGATGGACAGTCCAAACCATTGTGAAAAACTGGCAACGAATCCCAAATAAGGGTTAAGTGAGCGACTGGCATAGAGGTAGGATCCACCTGCTCTTGGCATTGCAGTAGCCAAAATTGCGTAGGCCAAGGCTGCAAATAGGGCTGGAATTGCTGCGAAAAGGAATGCGGGAAGCACGTATGGACCGATCCCCGGCACATTTCGCTGAATCATAAAAGGCACCACGTAGATCGAGGCTCCTATCATGGAGCAGATTCCGGTGGCAGTAAGTCCTAAGAGGCTGAGATTTCGGGTGAGCTGGGCTTTGGGAGAATTCATTCGCTTTGAAAGGAGGAAGATAAATAATAAGTGTATCCACAATTGCAACAATAGCCTTATTTTCTTTGCTATTCGGGATGGAAGGCGGTAGACAGAAGACGGGAGACCAGAGACGGAAGACTGGAGACGGGAGGTCGTAGACTCACTACGACTAGACATGATAAGGCCATCAACGTCCGGCTATGGGGATGATCCTAATTGTATTTGGCTTTTCTGGGTCTTCTTCCAATAACCCGGATATACATTGTCGCTTTTTTCGAAACATTCAACCTAAAAAAATTGGTTTGATATAATCTTTGTCAGGATAATACCAAGGAGGAATTTCCTACTTTGTAACCGGGGATAAGCTGCTTTTTTTCCAAAATAATTTCTTTTAAACCTATGACCAACGCTATTTACCTGACCACCACAGAGCCCTTTTCTGGAAAATCCATCATTGCTTTGGGGTTGATGAATCTTTTAGCCAGCAAGACAGAGAAGCTAGCCTACCTCAAACCTATTATCTCTGGGGGGATGAAAGATAAAGATCGTAGACTCGAATTGATCAAGGAACATTTCAAGCTTGCACAGTCATATGAGGAGATGTTTGTCTTTTCTAGAAAAAAAGCCATAAAAGAGATCAATAATGGGAACGAATCATTTTTGATTGACTCTGTGATTGATCATTTCAAAAAACTCCAGGAAAAGGCAGATTTCACGGTAGTGGAGGGCACAGATTTTTTGGATGTCAATACTAATGTGGAGTTTGATGGGAATATATCAATTGCCAAAAATCTGGGAATTCCTGCTGCAATCATTCTGAATGGGGCCAAAAGGTCGGTTTCGGAAATAGTGGATCTAGCTCAAGCCACAACGAATGGGTTTTTGAATCGAGGAGTTCAAGTCTTGTTTTTGGTAGCAAACAAAGTGATTCCTGGGCAAGAAAAAGAGATCACCGATCGTCTGGTGGCGGTATTGCCGAAAGAGATTTTGGTGACATCCATTCCCATGAGGGAAGAGCTAAGTAATCCTACCATGGAAGAAATCCGTGATTCTTTGGGTGCTAAAGTTCTTTTTGGAGAGAATCTTCTTTCCAATCGTGTCAATAAATCCATTGTTGGAGCCATGCAGTTGCGGAATTTCCTAGATCGGCTAAAGCCAAATACGCTGGTAGTGACTCCTGGAGACAGAGCCGATTTGATTTTAGGTGCTTTTCAGGCTAATGTTTCCCGTAATTTCGGGAAAATAGCAGGAATGGTGCTTACTGGTGGGATTTTGCCAGAGGCTCCAATTATTAAACTCCTCGAAGGCTTGGAAACTGTTTTGCCTGTTTTGCAGGTAGATGAAGGGACATTCAATGTAGTCACGAGAGTCAATGAAATCCATGCGCGAATTTCTCCGGATGATAAAGAGAAAATAGCATTGGCAATTCGCCTTTTTGAAGATGCGGTGGATGAAGATGCTTTGAGTCAGCGATTGGTTTCATTTCATTCTGAAACTCTTACTCCAAGGATGTTTCAATATCAATTGGTCAAGCGGGCTAAAGAACATAAAAAACACATCGTACTACCTGAGGGTGAAGATGATCGAATTTTGATAGCAGCAGATCGGCTGATTCAGCAATCTGTGGTCAGTTTGACAATTCTGGGCAATCGGGAATCCATCGAGGCAGCGGTGAAGCGGCTTAATCTTTCGTTGGATTTGGAAAAAGTGGAAATTGAAAATCCTGCCTCATCGCCCCGGTTTGAGATGTATGCCCAGAAACTTTATGAGCTTCGGAAAAGCAAAGGATTGACTTTGGAAATGGCCCGTGATCTGATGGTTGATATATCTTACTTTGGGACGATGATGGTTTTTCTTGGGGATGCTGATGGAATGGTTTCAGGTGCCATTCATACTACTCAACATACGATCAGGCCTGCTTTACAATTTGTAAAAACCAAGCCTGGTGTTTCGACTGTCTCGTCTGTCTTTTTTATGTGCCTTCCTAATCGTGTTTCAGTCTTTGGAGATTGTGCTGTGGTTCCAAATCCTAGCTCCGAACAACTTGCAGACATAGCTATTTCGGCGGCGGAGTCAGCCTTAATGTTTGGAATTGAACCTAAAATAGCTATGCTTTCCTATTCTTCCGGCACATCTGGAGTAGGAGAAGATGTAGAAAAAGTCCGTAGAGCAACAGAACTTGTAAAATCCAGAAGGCCAGATCTGAAAATTGAAGGGCCCATTCAGTACGATGCCGCTGTTGATCCTGGGGTCGGAAGACAGAAGCTACCAACTTCCGAAGTAGCTGGCCAAGCTAGTGTTTTGATTTTCCCAGATCTCAATACTGGCAACAACACCTACAAAGCGGTTCAGCGAGAGACAGGTGCTTTAGCGATTGGTCCCATGCTCCAAGGTCTGAATAAACCTGTCAATGATCTCAGCCGGGGCTGTACAGTAGCTGATATATTCAATACGGTAGTGATTACTGCCATCCAAGCCCAACAATCCTAAGCGAATGAAAATATTTGTCATCAACTCAGGAAGTAGCTCAATCAAATATCAATTGATAGCGATGCCAGAGGCCAGAGTAATCTGCTCAGGAATGGTTGATCGTATTGGTTTGGAAGGTACTAGAATAGATTATCGAGCTTTCTTGAATACTGGAGAAATCAGAAAATCCGAAATGCTCGACATTCCGGATCATGAAGCTGGACTTCTGGCAGTAGCAGCTTTGCTCACTCATCCTGATTTCGGAGTATTGGCTGATCCTCGAGAAGTGGAGGTTGTGGGGCATCGAATAGTTCATGGAGGGGAAAAATTTTCTAAAACCCAACTGATTACCGAAGAAAGCAAGGCTGGAATTCGAGCCCTTTTTCCTTTGGCACCTTTGCACAATCCTGCAAATTATTTAGGAATAGAGGTCGCTGAACAGATTTTTAAAGATGCAAAACAAGTGGCTGTTTTTGATACGGCATTTCATCAGTCAATGGAGCCAATAGCATACCGAATCCCCATTCCGAATGAATTCTATGAAAAGTACGGCATTCGAGGGTACGGATTTCACGGAACGAGTCACAAATTTGTTTCAGAAATTGCAGTGAAACTATTGCAAAAACCAGACTCGAAAGTCATAACGATTCATCTGGGGAATGGCTGTAGTATGGCAGCTATTCGTGGGGGGAAATGTGTTGATACCAGCATGGGATTCGGACCGATGAATGGGCTGGTCATGGGAACACGAGCTGGGGACGTCGATCAATCCGTGATTTTTCATTTAGTAAATGAGATGGGCTATAGTTTGGAAGAGGTGAATTCGATCTTGAATAAAAAAAGCGGAATGCTAGGCCTGACCGGATTCAGTGACATGCGAGATATTCGAAAGGAATATATTCAGGGAGAACCTAAAGCCATTTTGGCCTATCAACTTTATGGGTATCGAATCAAAAAATACATCGGGTCGTTTGCTGCAATTCTCAATGGGTTAGATGCAATTGTATTTACCGCAGGGGTAGGAGAAAATGATTATTTGACCCGGAAACTGGTCTGCGAGGATATGGATTTTTTTGGAATTTCCTTGAATGAGTCTAAAAATGAAGCTCACGAAAAAGGTATCGGTGAGATTCAAAAATCGAATGCCCAAGTCAAAATTTTGATCATTCCTACTAATGAGGAGTTGGAAATTGCCAGACAGTGTTTTGATTTGTTAGCCTAATCAGTTTGAATTGGAACAAAAGGCTCGATATGAATCAATACATTCCCTAATTCAGGGATTTCTTCACAAAGCCGATCTTTCAGTTTATGCGAAATATGATGTCCTTCTTTTACAGAAATATTTCCATCTACAATTGCATGAAGATCGACATGGTATTTCATACCAGCCTTTCGGATAAAGCATTTTTCAGTGTCTTTGACTCCTTTGACATCGACAGAAATCAGACGAATTTTCTCAGTCAAATCGCTGTAAATATCCTCATCCATAACCTCTCCTAGGGCTGGCCTGAAAATTTTGTAGCAGTTGTATAGGATGAAAGCCACGGCAACCAAAGCTGCATAATCATCTGCCACTTCATATCCTTTGCCACCATAGATGGCAATTAAGATCCCAACGAAGGCAGCAACGGAAGTGATCGCATCCGAGCGATGATGCCAAGCTTCAGCTTTTAGGGCTGAGCTTTTTAGTTTTTTGCTTCGGTTATTCACAATTTGAAAAGATATTTCCTTCCAAATAATTATTGCCCCAAGTACAATTAGGGTGAATGGTTTTGGGAGTTCGTGCGGTGTTTGAATATTACTTATAGCCTGCCAGGCAATTGTTGCCGCCGAAATCACCAAGAAAACGACCACCAAGAACGTGATTAGCGGTTCAGCTTTGCCATGACCATAGGGATGATTTTCATCAGCCGGCCGCTCCGCATATTTCAACCCGACCAAAACCAAGATGGAGGAAAATACATCTACTACAGACTCGATACCATCAGCAATCAAAGCATATGAATTTCCGAAAATCCCTGTCAGAAATTTAATTGCAGCCAAAAACACGCTGCTGACCATGCTAAAAATGACTGTTCGGATCGCTAGAGAAGGTCGAGGCATGGCGTGAAATTAAGGAATAAAAGGAAATGGAGTGTTTACTTTTGGAATTTTCCCAGCCAATACAAAGCGGTTCCGACACCGATCAAAACCGCAGTAAGCCAAATAGAAGTCCAACTCACCTGAAGCATCAGCCAAAGGCAAGCTAAAATCCCCAAAGCTGGAATCAAATAACCTCCCTTAAGAATGAAATAGCCTTGATTTCTGAATTTTGGTCTCAAAACAGGAATCGCTGCACAAGTCATGATGAATAAAAATAACCTTGAAAGTACGGTCATTGCAGCCAAGAAAGTAAAGGAACCCATCGCAGCTAATGCGAAAGCAGCTATACCAAAGAATAATACTGAATTTGCAGGGGTGAGGAATTTTGGGCTGACCTCTCCAAACCATGCTGGAAGCGATTTTTCTAGAGCAAGTGCATACGTGATTCTCGATGCGGAAAACATCGAACTGATCAGATTAGCCAATACTGAAGTTGCGACCCCGATCATTAAAATTACTGCTCCCGTATTTCCAAACAAGGCAGAAGAAGCATCTAAAAGAGGACTTGTACTCTCTGCCAAATTGGGTACCGCAGCCTGGGATATCAATTGGATCAGCATGTAAATAATGGACACAATCACTAATCCTAGTAATAATCCCAAAGGCATATCTCGTTTCGGTCGCTTGGCTTCGCCAGCAGGTACAATCGCTCCCTCAAATCCTACAAAGGCATAAATTAAAAGCAAAGCCGCTGCTCCCAGATCAGTTCCCGACGGTAAAGGACTATCAAATCTTGGGATCACATCCGGACCGATCAGTAAAAATCCTCCGAAAATCAATCCTATCAAAACAGAAAATTTGATGATCGTAAATAGGGTCATAGATTTAATGGACTCTGAGGAACCTAGAATATTTATTAGGCTAAGTAATCCACAAGTCAGTCCCAATGAAATCAACCTTCCAAAACCCTCACTCATAATCGGGAAGAAGTAGGCAATGCTATCGGTGAGTAATACCGTATTGGCAGCAAAGGAAATCAGTCGAGCCAAATAATAAAGCCAGCCTCCCTGAAAACCCACGAATGGACCAAAAGCCATTTTGCCATAACGAATAGGGCCACCTGTGCCACGAAAATAACTTCCAACCTCTGCAAAACTCAAAATCACTGGCAGAATCAACAGTGCGCAAAATGCATAAATCAATACGCTATATTCACCAGCTAGCCTTGCAGCACCAGATGGAAGTCCAAATATTCCAGCTCCAATCAAACCATTCACGACTAGCATCCATACTCCCCAAAGGCCTAGATTTCTGGGTAGTTTTTCCTGAATTTCCTCAGTTGGTTTTTCTTGCACGAGCGAGTAGTTTTTAAAAAAGATTTTCGGGAAGATAATTCAAAAAATGAATTTGGGGAATTTCAAGTTGATTAAACGGCTGATCTCTTTAATAAATCAACAGCTATCAAATAAACATTCGTATAAAGACTCTAAAAATTTGAATTCTAAGATCCGCTAGTATTGGTTAGTTAATTTAGTTCGGATTCAATCGAATAGGATTGGCATTAGTCCCTAGAAATATTTTGTTTGACGCGATACTTTTATGATAAATCCATATTTTGATAAGGAATTATTTACCCCTTTTAATTACCTTCAAATTTGAAAGATCAAGGCTATAAAATCGCTCTAGGTGTAAGTTTTGTGTTTTTAGCTTTAGCGCTGATCATGTATTTCACAAGAGGCATAGCTTCTTCCGGCCCTTTTCTGGTTGTTTTTTTTATAGGATTGGCTATTGCTTTTCGAGGCTATGAAAAGCTCAAAGGGTTCTCTTATTCCTTGGTGATTTTTGCGGCTGTGACGATGGCGATGTATTACCCGGTTTATTTCGTGGAGGTGGATGGCTACAAGCTTTCCAATCTGATTACCCCGTTGATCCAACTCATCATGTTTGGGATGGGTACTTCTATGAGTTTAAAGGATTTTCATGGTGTAGTGAAAACGCCCAAAGGAGTCTTTATCGGACTTTCAGCACAAGTATTGATCATGCCGCTGATCGGTTTTGCATTAGCAAGCTTCAGTGGTTTTTCGGCAGAGATAGCCGCAGGGATTATTTTGATCGGGTGCTCACCGAGCGGTTTGGCCTCTAATGTGATGAGCTATTTGGCGAAAGCCAATCTTGCACTTTCGATTACGATCACGGCTGTTTCTACGCTTTTAGCTCCCTTATTTACTCCAATACTGATGAAATTATTGGCAGGGGAATTTATAGAAATTGATGTGCTCAAGATGATGTGGGACATTATCAAGATGGTAATTCTTCCGATTGGAGCTGGCTTGATTTTTAATAAGCTCCTGAAAGGCAAAGCCAAATGGTTGGATGATGCTATGCCAATTGTTTCCATGGTGGGAATTGCTTTGATCATCGTAATAATTACTGCAGCTGGTCGGGATAGCCTTTTGGAAATTGGAGGACTGTTAATTGTGATTGTCTTGGTTCACAATTTGTCGGGGTATACCATTGGCTACTGGTATGCTAGACTATTTAAGATGAATGAAAAAGACAGTCGTACCATCGCCCTTGAAGTAGGAATGCAAAATGCCGGACTGGCATCCGGCATTGCTAAAGAGATGGGGAAAATCGCCACGCTGGGATTAGCTTCAGCAGTTTTTGGCCCATTGATGAATATCTCAGGATCCATCTTAGCTTCTATTTGGCAGAAAAGAGGAATCACTCCGCATACCGAAAAAACTTCCAAGTAGGCTAATTGTGCGATGTTTCGAATTTTGATTTGTGAAGTTTTTCAAGGTATTTTCCTTTTAATCAAGCCTTCTGATAGTACAAATCATTTTCTTCGAACAATGATAAGAGAAGCTCAAAACCAGTCATCTGCATCTCTGGTGATCTACTTAGATTTTCCGGGATATACTTTTTGATCCGATACAACCAAGACTTTCTGCTAGTCAATAGGTGGAGGAAGAGTCGAAAAGTGTCTGGTTTCACTTCGGTGATAATTTCCTTTTTGAGCGCGAATATTTCTTGACTATCGAGCCAGATTTTAAATGGTTTTATTCGATGAGAATTCATGTTTTTCAAAAGGATAAGGGCATTTTCGGCATCTACGCAATTGATTTTTTGTCTGCCTCCATTAGTTCGGATCTCTTGAGGAAATACCAAGTGATTCCATCTAGTGGAAACTACCGGATTGGATTTTCGCCATTTTTTGATATAATGGAATGGATCAGGTGTGCTGGTCAACGCTCGTACGATATCAGCTAGGACAAAGTACCATTTTTGTTCCTTCTCGTTCCATATGGTTCGGACGTATTTCGCCCATTTAGGCCTGTCATTTTTCATAATTCCGATAATTGGGACTTCGCGTTCGGTAGGGTGCTCATAAATACAAAAGGCCTTTAAATACTTTCAAGTCTGATTTGAGTTTAGTTATTAGTTATGAGCTGACAATAAAGAAAACAGTTGCTTCTACCGCTTAAAAGCCTGCCGAGCCAGTAGCTTCCAATTACCTTTGTCTTTTACCCAGACGTAGAGCACGCCTAGGTTAAGCTTACTCATCACTTCGCCGGTTTGCACATCGCCACTCAGATTTTGTCTCACCAGAGCCAAGTCATCTACTAGGGTAATGGATTGATCACTTATTTGTATAGCTACAAATTTGGAAGGACCATTTTTTAAAGCGTCAATGAATTGATCTTGATTCTCAATTAGGCCATTCGAATGTCCATAAGTCAGGTCTTTGGAAGTCAGCCGATGCAAGGTGGCATCATTAGGGTTGATCAAAACAGTACGAAATTCTTCTAAGGTAGTAGCTAAGTTTTTTTGACTTTGACCAAAGACTGTTTGCGTAATACAAAGGCTGAAAAACACAAAGAGACCAATATAGATTTTCTGAATAGTATAGTTTTTAGGCATTTTGAAATTAGTTAAAAGTCTGTAATCAAGTTAAGTTTTCTCGCTAGATAATTCTTCAAAAGATAGCTTGAGTTAGTTGCTTATTTTTTATCGAGTTCCACCCAGAAAGGGAAATATCGCTTTCCATTGATCTCATAAAATGGAAGAAGTTGTGAAGCCCCTGCTTCTAGCGATACACTATTCAATTCAAGAATATCGATATACTCTGTGGATTGGTCATGGAAGACCTGGGCTTGATTGCCTATTTCTAAAGTCAATCTGCCTTTTGGAGATACAGGCTTTACAAATTTGAATCGAATATCATACCTGCCAGATTCGATTTTTACATTCCAATAACCAAATACGTCTTCCTGAGCCCAGATTCCCCGTTCGCCTGAAGCATCGTTTCGATTTAAAAAAACCGGGTTTTCTGCTGGATTTCCTATTTCAATTAAAGGCTGATTTAGAAGGTTTGTCTCTTGGGTTAATTCTTCAAAAATCTTATCTAATTCAGACTTTAATTCTAAAGCTTTGGGAGTTTCGCTAGCAGAAAGATTCGAAAGCTCATAGGGATCATCCTTCAGATTATAAAGTTCAAAATCCTCAATTTCAGAATCGAAACTTGTCTTCCCAATGAGTTTCCATCCTGATTTTTGGACGGAAATATTTTCATAACGTTCCGGATATTTCCGAGTCCAATAGGAGAAAAAGTTTCGATCGAGACTTGAATCCGCATTTCCCTGAATCAGCGGAAGCATGCTTACCCCATCTATTTTTCGATCGTTTGGCACTTCAAATCCACAAAGGTCTGCTAGAGTAGGCATCACATCAATGTGTGCGGCAAGGGTGTTGATTTCTCTATTTCCTTTGAAAGCAGCCGGGAATCGTATGAAAAATGGTGCTCTGACTCCGCCTTGAGACACATCTCCTTTAAGCCCTTTGAGTCCTGCTACAAAGCGTTGCTGCTGCGGACCATTATCGGTCATAAAGATTACCACGGTATTGTCAGCAATTCCAAGATCATCTAGTTTTTGAAAAAGTCGATTTAGATTATCATCGATATTTTCCACCATGGCATAGACTTTTCGGGCATCTTCCTTTTGACTTTCCGACATGGGATAGAATGGTTTTCCATCTTCTCCAAAGCTGGCACTTGGATCGATGTCTTTATATTTTTGATAATACTCCTCGGGAACTTGAAGCGGCGTATGAGGTGCATTGAAGGATAAATAGGTGAAAAATGGTTGGTCTTTGTTTTTTTCAATGAATTTGATCGCTTCGTTTGCAAATATATCGGAGCAATAACCCGGATATTTTTGCTGTTCATTGTTGTGCCAAAGGACCGGGTCAAAATAGCTTCGATCTCCTTGGAAAAAAGTCGTGAAATCTCCGACTTGTCCCATGCCTCCTGAGAGATGAATTAGCGATTCATCAAACCCTTGATCGCTCGGTCGCATTGGATAATTATCTCCGAGGTGCCACTTTCCAAAAATTCCAGTGGTATAGTTTTCGGACTTCAAGAGTTCAGCAATCGTAATCTCAGATGTAGACATCATCGCTCCACCATTGTAGGTGTCACGAACTCCAGTTCGCAAGGAATATCGGCCTGTCATCAGACTGGAGCGGGTCGGAGCGCAAACTGGGGAGACGTAAAAGTTGGTAAATCGGACACTCTCTTTAGCAAAGGCATCGAGCGTTGGGGTGTTGATATGTGGGTTGTCGTGAAAACCTAGATCCCCATATCCTTGATCATCTGTAATGATTAGGATCACATTTGGGCTTCTTTCTTTATGCTGGGCAAAGCTTTTAATTCCAGGAAGTAAAAAAGTGGCTAATAGGAGCGCACGAAAAGTTTGATTCATAAGGCTAGAGTCTGATTGCCTATCAATCTAAAAAATTATGCTTAAAAAACCTCAGCTACTTTTTCTTGTTGGCTTTTACTTGACTTGTAAGCTTTTATAAGTTCGAATACCGTGATCTCCGGTCTTATATTAAACCGAATAGGGTACATATGTCCAAGAGCCCGATTGATATATAAAGTTCGCCCGTCCTTACGATCAATTTCTCCAGCGGAGTAGGCGCTATTTTTGAAAGGTAAAATGGGAGGAGGTAAGAAAGGTGGTTTGATCTTGGTTTTAGAGCAAAGTACTTTTAGCTTTCAAACTCTTATCTGCTACCTTAAAACTCAAACTCATCCGTACTTCTCAATTGCACATGCTTGCCCATTTTCTTCTGAATGATCTTGAAGTGATGAAGATCCTCTTCTGTAATCAAGGAAATCGCTTCCCCAGTTGAGCCAGCTCGTCCTGTTCTGCCTATTCGATGTACATAATCTTTCGGGGATCTTGGTAATTCGTAATTGATGACCAAGGGTAAAAATTTGATATCAATACCACGGCCGGCAAGATCTGTTGCCACTAGAATTCTGGTCTTACCGGATTTGAATTTTGCCAAGGCTTCGGTTCTAGCCCCTTGGCTTTTATCCCCATGAAAGGCAATAGCGTCAACGCCATTCTTATTCAATTTGGTCACGACATTATCGGCTGTTCGGATTGAAGATACGAAGATTAATATCTGTGTCCAGTCACCAGAATTCACCAAATAGCGTAAAAAGGGACCTTTTTTCTCCGTATCGATTCGATAGGCGTATTGCTCTATTAGGTCTGTAGCAACAGTTTCTGCTTCAACTTCGATTTTTACGGGATCTTTTAAAAGTGATGCGATGATCTCTTCAAGCGTCTCGTCCATTGTGGCGGAGAAGAGAATATTTTGGCGTTTCGCAGGAAGCTCTGCTAAAACCTGATCTATCTCCTCTCGAAAGCCCATGCTGAGTACTTTGTCCATTTCATCCAAAACCAATATTTCAACTTGGTTAAGTTGAATGGCATTTTGAGACAACAAGTCCAGCAATCTCCCGGGTGTTGCGATCAGAATATCCGTTCCAAATAGTTTCAACATTTGAGGATTGATCGACACACCACCAAAAACTGCGATCGTTTTTACCTTTCTGCTCAGAAATCTTGAGAAATTATCAGCGACCTCTGCTACCTGTGCAGCTAGTTCCCGAGTAGGAACCAATACTAAAACCGGGATGGATCGATTTTTAGAGGTAGGCTTTTTCTGTAAAAATTGAAGGATCGGGAGAATATAAGCAGCTGTTTTTCCAGAACCCGTCGGCGCAATTCCAAGTAAATCTTTGCCCTTGATTAAAGCTGGAATAGCCTGAACTTGGATGGGATAAGGACTGGAATAACTTGCACGCTCAGTCGAGATTACAATTTCTTTGGAAAGACCTAGTTCAGAAAACTTCATACGCTCAATTTTAAACAAAGGTAAGGGAATCTCTTTTTGGTTCAAGATTTGAAAATTTCTCCCAAAAGTGTTCATTCCTCAAAATTATTGAATCTCGGGTTAGATTAATTTCCCAACTTTTTCTTATTCAGGGCTTTAATTTGATCGCGATCTCTTCAAATCTGGAATAATCACCATTTATCCTAAATCTCCCTTTTCGCCTCCTTCTTTTTTGATATTCAAGATAATATGTGGCAAATTAGGACAATACTAAATGAAGCATTGGCTATTACTGGTAGCATCCATATTTCATTTGACCAAAACCCAAAAAACCTATTAAAATGATATCCTTACGGATTCTCCCCCTAGTTTTTCTGGTTATCGCTTGTGCCTGTAGTAAAAAAGGTCCGTTGCCTGAAACCGAAGATTCTCCTGCTCGATCTGCAACCGAGGAATTGGAGACTTTTCTGATTGAGCCTGGATTTAAGGTTCAATTGGTAGCTTCAGAACCTCTGATCGAAGATCCGGTTTTGATTCAGTTTGATGAAAATGGGAGGCTTTGGGTAGTGGAAATGAGAGGTTACATGTCTGACATTAATGGAAGTGAAGAGGATAAACCGATAGGCCGAATCTCTATTCTCGAAGACGAAAATGGTGATGGGGAAATGGATAAAAGCACCATTTACCTCGATAATTTGGTTATGCCACGAGCACTTGGATTGATTAAAGGAGGAGCATTGATCGCAGAAAATAATTCACTTTGGGTTACCCAGGATTTAGATGGTGATTTGAAAGCCGACACCAAAGTTTTACTTGATTCTACTTATGCCTCGAATGGTGTTCCAGAGCATTCGGATAATGGATTCGTGAGAAATGTGGACAATTGGTATTATAGTGCTAAATCTCGACTTCGATATAAATTAGATCAGGGCGGCGAATGGATTCGGGATAGCACGGAGTTTCGAGGGCAGTGGGGAATCTCTCAGGATGATCAAGGTCGTCTGATCTATAATTATAATTGGTCGCAACTACATGGCGATTTGGTACCTGCAAATTATCTATCAAGAAATCCCAACCATACACCCACCACAGGAATTGATCATGGATTGACCATTGACCGGAAAATTTTCCCAATTCGAACCAATCCAGCGATCAATCGAGGATACATTCCAGGTACTTTAACTGAAGCCGGAAGACTTCTCGAATTCACTTCTGCCTGTTCTCCTACAGTCAACAGAAGTCATCTTTTTCCGAAGGAATACTTCGGAAATATTTTTGTGATGGAAAATGCTGGAAATGTTGTCAAGCGTAATGTGGTGAAGCAAAATGGCTTCACTTTGGAAGCGACTGATCCTAACTCAGGGCGCGAATTTATGGCATCAACGGATGAGCGATTTCGCCCCGTTCACGGCACAATGGGGCCGGATGGAGCGCTTTACATTGCAGATATGTACCACGGAATTGTGCAACATGGATCTTATATGACTCCTTATCTGAAGGAGCAAACTTTGGAGCGAGGATTAGATTTACCAGTGCATTTGGGGAGAATCTGGCGAATAGTTCCTGAGGATTGGAAGCCCGTACCTTTCCCTAAACTTGCCGAAGAAAGCAACACAGAATTGATTAGCAGACTTTCCCATCCGGATGGTTGGCATCGTGATATGGCGCAGCGACTTTTGGTCGAGCGAAACGATCCGACTTCAATTGAGGATTTGGAAGCCCTTGCTAAAAATGGAGCTAGTGAATTGGGAAGATTTCACGCACTTTGGACGCTGGATGGAATGAATGGGTTAAACTCAGATTTGCTTTTTGAGACGCTGGGAGATCAAAATTCTTTACTAAAAAACACCTCGCTTAGACTGCTGGAGCCTTTTGCTCAAACCAATCAAGAAACTCTGAATAAGCTAGAAGCGAGAATGGCTGAGTTTTCCAAAACTAGTGAGGTGACCGAAGGATTGCAGCTAGCATTGAGTAGCGCATCACTCAGTGAGACAGCTTCCGCACAGGTGTTGGCAAGTATTTTAAATTCTTTTGGGGATCAGGCCTTGATTCAAGATGCGGTCATGAGCAGTTTGTCTGATCGAGAATATGGTTTCTTAGCTCGACTTTGGGAATTACCGAATTGGGAAAATGCGATCCAAAACAAGGCTATTTTCTTGGAGACTTTGACGGCAGCTATCATGAAAAGAGGGGATAATCGAGAAATCAAATCCCTGTTGGCATTGGTTGGTGCAGGAGACTCTGAATTGAATTGGAAGCAAGAAACCGTTTTGGTAGGAATGGCCATTCAAGCTGGAAATGCCCAAAATCAAGCTTCAGTGTTATTGGCAGGAGAGCCGGATTTGTTCAAACGATCTGATTTGCCAATTGATCAAAACAGACTTAAGGGGTTAAAAAGGCGATTTAGCTGGCCTGGATATGTTCCAGAGGCGATGCTTGTTTCGGCAAGTTCGCTGGATGAAAAAGCCCAGATTCAATTTGCCGATGGGCGGAAAAAATACTTGGTCAGTTGTGCTGGATGCCATGGCTCCAATGGCAAAGGAGTGCAGCGAATGGCTCCACCTTTAGCAGGTTCGGATTGGGTTTTGGGAGATGAAAAACGACTGGCATTGATTATTCTCCATGGCCT
>JBLGAM010000079.1:0-14984 GCA_047612305.1 Planctomycetota bacterium
TCAAGAGACTTTTTTTAATAAAAGCAGCAGCTTGTTTCGAACTTTCCAGCAAAGCTCGCCCTTGCAGCCCTCTTTTAATTGCAAAGTTCCGATTTAATCTGGAAAGGATATGGATGAATGGCTTTTGTATTAAGTTATCGCCTATTGCCGAAGTGGTAAGTACCAAACTATGCTCATAAAGACAGGAATTTAGTAAGGAGGTATCTAGGATAATATCTCGATGATTGGAAATAAACAAATATGCCGTATTTGGTTCAAGTTGGTCAAATCCACCCGTGCTCAATCCATTTGAGCTTTTTTCAAGAACTTTTTGTACACCAGGATAGATGAAATTCACTTGGAAATCACGCAGGGAGTGGGTATGAAGCATTAAATTTTTCCAGTTTTTAGAATGGTCATCTGGAAAAGTAAAACCCATAATGGCTTCAAGCATGGGATCATCAATGATTTGACGAATGGCAGCATTTGCCTCTGTCTCATAAAATGGCCTGATGGAATCGAACTTGGTCATAGTTAGGGTTAATTGAAATGCAAAAAGCAAATTTAAGCTTAAAACAGGAAGTGAAATCTCGGGTTCTTTTTTAACGCTTGAGATGCTTGTTGATATATTGCATGTGAACAGGTAGAGCTTCAGTCCAATACTGCCAAGTATGGGCACCAGGTCTTTCTGTATACTCATGAGGAGTTTTATTAGCAAGCAGGAGCTGATGCATTTGACGGTTGGTAGAGATCAAGAAGTCCTCTGTTCCGCAATCTATGATCAATAAAATGCCATTAGCTTTGATCCGATCTACTAAGCCAACTGCCGTGAAAGGAGAATAAGGATACTCATAGTCAATCTCACCCAGAGTCATCTTAAAAGTTTCTGCGCGCATGTTTTTTAATTCATCTCCCACTTCCCACATTCGGGTGTCGATATTCATTACCCCACTCATACTTCCAGCAACAGCGAACAACTCAGGATGCTTAGCGCTAAGTGTGATCGATCCATGACCGCCCATCGATAAGCCTGTGATGGCGCGGGACTCTTTTTTTGCAAGGGTGCGATAGTTGGAATCGATTTCTGAGATCAATTCCGAGGTGATATATGTTTCGTATTGCACTGAGTCGATCAGCGGGCTATCAAAGTAATAACTTGATGGACCCACTCCCGGATTGACGATAATGATGTTGTATTCCTCCGCCATTCGACTTATCAATCCTGGCTCAGTCACTTTGGTAAGCCAATCCAAAAAGGATCCACTCCCGCCATGTAATAAGTATAAGGTTGGAAATCGATGTTCAGATCCTTGATATGAACTTGGAGTAGTGATGGCTACTTTCAAACTTTTCTTCATAGAGTGACTAAATACTTGAATGGTATCAACTTTGGCTTGCGCAAAAATTAGAGTGGGGGTCAAAAAGAAAAGCAAGAGTAATTTTCGCATGAATGATTTTTTAATTTTTTAACAATAGATCAAATACCGGACAAAGTTTTTTTGATAAAAAGAACTTGAAATCAATTGATTTTAAATTCTCGGTGGGGAATGTTTGGGTTAAATATAAACTCTAAAATAGGCAAATTATGTATTTTTTTGACCAGATGGAGTATATTCCAGATAGTTGGTAGTGGCGGCAAAAGGTCTTCATTTAAACCAAAATTCATGGAAAATTCTCGAATTCAACGATTAGCCCATTTCTTAGTCTCAATTGTTTTGGAAGTAGTTATTTTAAAGGAAGGAGCCTTTCTTCTTGTACCTTTGGTACAGGGAGTTTTTTTTTCTTTTGCGATAAACCCCATTTCCAATTGGTTTGAACTGAAGCGAATCCCTAGAGGAGATGCTATTGCGATCAGTATTTTATTGGTATCCATGACTGCCATTGGGATTCTTTATCTTTCGGTAAACCAAATGATCGGACTTTTAGAGGAAGTTCCTCAGATCCAGGACACCTTAAAACTCTAAACTTAGCAGCTCCAGTCGAGAGCTCAACGAATTGATTGGATCAGAAGTGATCGTTTTAGAAAGTCTGGTGATTCCAAATTTTTTTAGTGCAGAGAATTTTAATTCGACCATTTTACAAACTGGTAAATCGCTAACATTAGCAGCAATAATTCCGCTTTACACTTTTTTGTTGATCTACTACAAAGATTTTTTCACAGCTTTTATCATCAAACTTGATGAAGATAATAATGAGCCGATCGTGACTTGGGCAGCAGACTCTGGAAGAGTGATTCAATCTTACCTTTCTGGACTGCTCAAAGTCACCCCGGTTGCTTCCATTTTAGCATGCTTGTTTTTCTTTCTCATTGGGGTCAAATACTTTATTTTATTTGCAACTTTAATCGCTATTCTGAATCTGATTCCTTACGTAGGTGTATTTATCAGTTCTTTTTTCGCAGTCTTTTATATTTTCCTTACCACAGATTTAATTAAATATCCGATGATAGCAATTGCGGTCTTGTGGGGAATTCAGTTGTCAGAAAATAATATCATCAGGCCTTTTGTAGTAGGTTCTCAAGTCAAAGTAAATGCTTTGCAGTTTTGCTGGCGATCTTGGTTGAGAATTGGCTTTGAGGTATTTCAGAGATGATCTTATTCATTCCATAGGTTGGGGTTTTAAAGATCAGTTTAGAAAAGTCCTTAGAATTGTCGGCCTTTGCCAACTTACTTGGAGATGACGTGCCGATTGCTGAAAGGAATGAAAATTACTGGAAGGCCTTCAGACGGAAAATGAATAATAAAAAGAGCAACTTGTAAGTTGCTCTTTTTATTATTTCCAGAAATCTGCGTTTTCGATTCCGACGTCTTTTGCTTTGAAGACTGGGTCTTTGCCTTCTTTCTTTTGTTTTTTGTAATCTGCTAATGCCTTGAATGCAGGCTTACGTAGTAAGATAATTGCGATAATATTTAGCCATGCCATTAAGCCAACCCCAATATCTCCCATCATCCAAGCAACTTCAGCTGTCTTTATACAGCCATAAAAAGTAGCCCCAAGAATTAATACTCTCAAAGCTGGTAGGCTCCATTTCGATGACATATGTCTGGTCAGATAGCTCAAATTTGTCTCCGCAATATAGTAATAAGCCATTATAGTGGTAAATGCAAAGAACAATAAGGAGATCGCTATAAAACCTTTACCCAAAGTGGGGAATTCCGTAGCAACTGCATATTGCGTATACTCTGGCCCAAATGCCACGCCGGGAAGATTTTCTACAATAAAGCCTCCTTCAGGATTCAATACATTATACTGACCTGTGAAGAGAATCATTAAAGCTGTAGCAGTACATACGAATAGCGTATCAATATATACCGAGAATGATTGTACCAATCCTTGTTTCACTGGATGAGAAACCTCTGCCGCTGCCGCTGCATGGGGTGCCGTTCCTTGGCCCGCCTCATTAGAATAAATCCCTCTTTTAACACCCCAAGCGATAGCCATTCCAAATACTCCACTGAATGCTGACTCCAAATTGAATGCGGACTTAATGATTAAGGCGAAAATCGCAGGGACTTCGGCGATATTCATTCCGATAATGATAACCGCCATGGAAATATAAGCAGCTGCCATAATAGGGATCACCACTTCAGCTACTTTACTGATTCGTTTTACTCCACCTAATATAATAATAGCCAAAAGTCCTGTTATAAAAGAAGCAGTGTAGATCACTGGTATTCCAAAGGCATTTTCTGCACTCAAAGCAATACTATTGCTTTGTACTCCTGGCATGAAAAGAGCAGTCGCTAAAATCGTTGCGAAGGCGAAGGCAATTGCATACCACTTTACTCCAAGACCTTTTTCTATATAATAGGCAGGTCCTCCTCGATATTGTCCGTTGTTTACTTCCTTATAGATTTGACCTAAAGTGGCTTCTACAAATGCGGATGAAGCACCTAGAAATGCGATAACCCACATCCAGAAAATTGCACCCGGACCTCCCATTGCGATAGCTGTCGCTACTCCTGCGATATTTCCAGTTCCTACTCTTCCGGAAATTGCGATTGCAAATGCTTGAAAAGAGGAAACGCCTTCTTCCGAAGATTCACCTTTAAAGAGGAGAGAGACCATTTCTTTAATGTAAGTAACTTGTAAAAACCGGGTAGCGATGGAAAAATAAACTCCCGCGGCCAAGCATAAAAAAATCAGTGCGTCACTCCAAATCACGGCGTTAATCGCTTCAATTATTTCTTTCATGGTGTCTTAAATTTCCTTGCTTATGGATAAATAGTGTTTTAGTTCGTGAATCTATTGGATTGGAAAGAAAAGAAAAATTATGCAGAAAACTTAGGAGAATATCATAAACGTTAAAGAAGAGAAAGATATCAAAAGGGAAAAGCTCCTAGAAATTAATTTAGAAGGGTATAAAGTAAAGGTGTTGATCCTGTTAATTCTATTGATAGAATCTATGGCTCTGGTACATTTTGAATAAAAAAAAACTCCTAAAAATTAATTTAAGAGTTTTAAGTCGGGGTGGCAGGATTCGAACCTACGACCTCCTCGTCCCAAACGAGGCGCGATACCGGGCTACGCTACACCCCGATCGATATCGTTTTCTTTGTGGGAGTGCAAACATAAATAAAAATGTCTGTTGATCAACTCACAATGCCAAAATCTTGAAATATTTTTTCCCAGATCCTTAAAAAACTGAAATCAAATGGTGTGGTAGCTTCCTAAAAATATTGTAAGCGAAGCTGTTACCGAATTACATTAATGAATTACCTTTTTGGATTTTTTTTCAATTTTCATGTAAAGTCGGAATCGATTGCGCAGCTTCTAAGAGAAAGGCTGGCAGCACCCTTTGAAAAGCAAATATGGATTGACTAGATTATAACCCATTTAAGAATCAAAAATTCAATAGCTTAATCGATAGCTTAAAATTGAATTGTTTTGATAGTTGAAAACATGGCAACCTTAAACCCGAAAAACATAACCTAAAAATGACCCAAAGACGAGAATTTATCAAAAGAAGTCTCATTGGTACTGCCGGGATAGCAATGGCAGGTATGAGCATGAGCACCAAATCTTATGCATCTATTATAGGAGCAAATGAGCGAATCAACCTCGCTGTAATCGGAATTCGAGGCCAAGGAAGCAATCACATCAATCAATGGTGTGCCTTGAAAGATAACCGAAACGTACGACTCAAAACGCTTTGCGACGCCGATGAGCAGTACTTTTCAGATAAATCAAAGGTCGTTATTGATAAAACTGGCCTTACTCCGCTTACTGAGTGGGATATGCGAAAGGTCCTTGAAGACAAAGAAATAGACGCAGTCTCTTTCGCGGTTCCAAATCATTGGCATGCACTCGGCACCATCTGGGCCTGTCAAGCTGGAAAGCATGTGTATGTAGAAAAACCAGCGAGTCACAACGTGTTCGAAGGAAGGAAAATGGTGGAGGCTGCCCGTAAATATGACAGAAGAGTTCAAGTTGGTTTCCAAAACCGATCCATAGCCAACGTAATGGAAGGAATCAAATTTCTGCATGATGGAGGGATTGGTGACGTGTATATGGCGAGAGGGCTATGCTACAAGCCAAGAAATTCTTTTGGAAGAGTGGCTGACGCAGAAGCGCCAAGCAGTTTGCATTACGATTATTGGAGAGGACCAGCTCCGATGATTGCTTATAATGAAAAGAAAGTGCACTACAATTGGCATTGGCATTGGGATACCGGAAATGGTGATACCGGAAATCAAGGCCCTCATCAATTTGATGTGGCTAGATGGGGAATGAATAAAAATGAGCATCCAGTTTCTGTGTATTCTAACGGAGGGATTTATGGGATTGATCCAAAAGATTGCTCACAAGAAACTCCAAACACCCAAACTTCTATTTTCAAATATGCTGACGGAAAGGTGCTAGAGTTTGAAACACGTGGTAGGTTCACCAATGGAGAATCAGGAATGGGTATTTCCATTGGAAACATGTTCTACGGAACTGATGGTTATATGGAAATTGATGGGGATAATTGGAAAGCTTTTCGCAAAAGTGAATCTGAACCTTTTGCACAGTCTAAGAAAAAAGAAGCAGCTCCAACTCAAAATAATAACCTCATGGCGGCGCCAGGTGGAGCTGAGCATTATGCTAATTTTCTTGATGGTATAAGAAATGGAAATGCTACGCTACACTGCGATATCGAGGAAGGCTATATTTCTTCTGCACTTCCTTTGATAGCTAACATTTCATATGCGCTTGGGCGTGATCTGAAATTTGATGGTAAAAGCGAAAAATTCGTCAATGACAAAGAGGCGGATAAAATGCTGACTCGAGATTATAGAGTTGGCTATGTTGTTCCTTCGAAGGTCTGATCCATTTCAAATAAAAACTAAAAATGGATAATTCGAGAAGATCGTTCATGCAAAGAAGTGTGACTGCCGGACTTGGTTTGGCAGCTTTGCACCTTCCCTTTGAGGCCCTTTCAGCAAATCAATTTCAAGGGATGAAATTTGGGTTGGTCACCTATCAATGGGGAAAAGATTGGGATCTTCCCACCTTGATCAGAAACTGTGAGGCTTCCGGATTATTGGGGGTTGAGCTAAGAACTGAGCATGCTCATAAGGTGGAGACCAATTTGAATGCTTCTCAACGTGCTGAGGTCAAAAAGCGCTTTGCAGATAGTCCAGTCACTTGCTTGGGATATGGAAGTAATTTTGAATACCACAGTCCGAATCCTGTAGTGCTCCGAAAGAATATTGAAGAGACTAAGGCTTACACCAAACTCTGCAGTGATATAGGAGCTACTGGAATCAAAGTAAAGCCAAATACCTTGCCGGCTGAAGTTCCCCAAGAAAAGACAATTGCACAAATAGCAGCTTCCCTCAACGAAGTCGGTGAATTCGCTCAGGATTTCGGACAGGAAGTTCGAGTAGAGGTACATGGCACGCTGACGCAAAATTTACCGATTATGAAGCGAATTTTTGATCAGGTTAATGCTTCAAATGTTAAAATCTGCTGGAACTGTAATGATGAAGATCTCCTAGCACCTGGCTTGGCAGAGAATTTCAATTCTGTAAAGAAATGGTTTGGGGACACTGTGCATGTCCGTGAACTTAATCTAGGCGAATACCCCTATGATGCGCTTTTCGGTCTCTTTAATCAAATAAAATATGAGGGTTGGATTTTGCTTGAAGCTAGAACCGAACCGGAAGATCTTGTTGCGGCGATGAAAGAGCAACTCGCTTATTTTAATGCTTTAGTAGCTGGGGAGTCTATAAAATGACCTCATGCAGCTCGAATTTCACCACTTCTTATCATTAAATATTAAATCATGCATTGTATCAAAAGCGTTTACGCTCTTCCAATATTTACGCTCTTGGCTAGCCTAGTCTGTTTCAGCTCCTGCGGTCAAAATCCTCAGAAAGGTGATCAACTCGCTGCTGGTAACTCAGGGAAAGATCGCGTTAGCCTAGTGCTTAATGAGTCTCAAAAAAGTGTAGACGTAAATATTGATGGCGTATTTTTCACCTCATACATTTTTCCTGATTCTTTGGAAAAACCAGTTTTATACCCAATCATGACCGCTCAGGGAACCCCAATTACTCGTGGGTTTCCTATTGCTCCAAGGTCAGGGGAACGTTTTGATCATCCGCATCATATTGGACTTTGGTTCAATTATGGAGATGTCAACGGACTCGATTTTTGGAATAATTCGGCGGCAATTCCTGCTTCAGAAAAAAGTAAATATGGTCACATTGTTCATAAATCTATCAAGTCAATCAGCAGTGGAAATGAGGAAGGAAGATTGGAAGTCGAACTAGAATGGCTTAACGAAGCAGGGGAGAAGCTGCTTACTGAGAACACTACGTTTATATTTTCTGGAAATGAAGGAAAACGCGTCATTGATCGAATCAGTAAATTGACAGCTGGTGATAAGGAGGTTTCATTTACTGATAATAAAGAAGGGATGCTTGGGCTACGTGTCGCAAGGGAATTGGAACATCCTTCTGAAAAGCCAGAGCTTTTCACAGATGCCGCTGGAAAAGTCACCGATGTACCCACAATGAATAATGAGGGAGTGACGGGAATGTACCGAAGTAGTGAAGGAATCGAAGGGAATGAGGTCTGGGGTACGCGAGGAAACTGGGTGAGTTTGAGCGGAAAAATTAAGGATGAGCATATTTCGGTGGTAATCTTGGATAACCCTTCTAATCCAGGTTTCCCAACCTACTGGCATGCGCGTGGCTACGGCTTGTTTGCTGCAAATCCCCTGGGGCAAAAGGCATTGAGTGGAGGGAAAGAAGAATTGAATTTCAAACTTAAAGCAAATGAAGCAGTCACATTTAAGTATAGAATTAGTGTTCTTTCAGGTGATCGGGTGGAGGATTCTATTATCAGAGAGGAATATTTGAAATGGGTGAAGTAGAAGAAGTCACAATTTAAAATCCGTAGAATTGAATTACTACTGAGTTTGGATTGCAAATTGGCTACTTTATCTGCGGTCAAGTTTTATTAGCATTTCAAATTTCCCAGTCCAACTTCTTCGATTTTTTTCATGACTTTGGATACCGTTTGTCGAGTCAAACCGGTCAAATCTGCCAAGTCCTGATAAGTGATATACCGATGATAATCTTCAGGACGAATTGATTCAAACCCTTTTAGTACCTTCTGTATTTTGCCTTTAGCATCTTGATCTCGAATGGCAAAAAGCCTATCCTCGGCGCGAAACCAACGTTTTACTACTTGGTGGTTAAACCATTCCGATACAGCAGGTTCATTCACAATCAATTTTCTAAAAAAATCATGTTCATAAACCCGCAATTCAATTTTTGTGAGGCTTTTAGAAAATTCGAAAAATTGTCCTTCAAGATATCGAAGGTTACCGAAAAAATCTCCTGGACCAAGAATGTCAAAACAAACCTCCTTGCCATCTGAGGAGTAGGTTCCAATTTTCACCAGACCAGAAACAATTTCATAAATCGGCGTGAATTTGAGGGGAGGTTGATAGAGATAAATTCCCCTGGCAAAAGACTTCGAAACCACTTGTCTAGAAACTCTATCCGGTCGATTTATCGATAAATAGCAAAAAGGGCTGAATTCCATTAAAACAAATGTGAATGGAATTCAGCCGCTTGTCAAGATTGTTAGGCCAACTTAACAGCAATATAACTTTCCGGAAATGTGAGTGTTACTTCACTTAAAACATCCGTTTAAAAGACTCCTCAAGATAAAGCGAATCCATTTTACCTCTGACCTGCATTTTGACCTCAACACCATCTTGCTGCCAGTCTAAGTGAAGCAGCCCGAAATTAAGCTTTGCGATCATTTCTCCTGTCCGATATTGATTTGGTTCTTCGCGATATTCCCTCCAAGTATGGGTCATTCCACTCGAAGTGACTTCATACACGGGATGCGCAATTCCTTTAATTTCCAATTTGCTGATCTCTGCGATATGACGGTCGCCACTTAAGAGGACTACTCCATTTGTCTTATATTTTTGGATCAAGTCTAGCAACTTTTCCCGCTCATAAGGAAAATTTGCCCACTTTTCATATTGATGATCTTTGGGGAGAATTTGAATTCCAGAACCGATGATAGTAATCTGCGCATCGTTGTTTTTCAATTCATTTTCGAGCCACTTCCATTGAGCTTCACCTAGTACTGTTCCGTTTTCGCTTGGAATATATATTCGTTTATCCATCCACAAAGTATCTCTAAAGTATCTGGCATCCAGCAAAAGTACTTTCACACGCCTTCCTGATGGGCCGTAAGAATAAGCCCCATAGCCTCCCTTCTTATTTCGAAGGGGGCTATCGGAAGGCACGTCCAGAAAATCATACATTAAATCTCTGCTTTCATCTTTATATAGATATTCCTTCCCAGCATCATTTTTTCCAAAATCATGATCATCCCAGATCCCGATGATCGGGGTTCGTGACTTTAGCTTTTGATAGTCTGAATTGGCATTTTGGAACTCATATTTAGCTTTCAAAACCGACATCGAATCCGTATCTCCGTAGATATTGTCACCAAGCCAAATCCAAAGATCTGATTCATGGGAGATGATAGTATTCCATAGTGGCTGGGCTTCATCTTGCCGATTACAGGATCCAAAGGAGATAACTTGAAGAGGGTCTTCAGCTTCTTCTCTTTCCTGATTTACAAACTGCTTTTGCTGGCAGGAGACTGCCGATGCGAAAAAAAGTATTGCGTAAAACATTCTGCTAAGTTTCATATGATTGTTATAGGTCATATGGAATCTCGCAAAGCTGATAATCATCCCAGTGTGTGACTTTTTAGTCATGCTCGATTTCATGTTTTCAAAGTTTTTGTTTTAGAAAGCATACCTGACTCCCAATTGAACTCTCCAAGGCGTTCCATTGATTGGACGAACGCCTACACCACTTTCAACACGATAGTTGTAGGTTTGTGCAGTTTGATTAAATCCTTGGATACTGTAAAGATTTCTGGACCTTCCTAAATTATTATCTACTCCGTATTCTTTATTCAGAAGGTTGGCAAAGTTGAAAACATCTGCTGAAAGCTCCAAAGCTTGTCCCTTTATAGTTTTTATGTTCTTGATCAGTCGCAAATCTATCGTTGCGTTGAATGGATTTTCACCGCCATTACGCTCGGCTACTTTTCCAAAACTCTCTCTGAGATACTTTTTTGCACTTTCCGTGGTATTTGGATCATTCAAGATTCCGTTGATTCCTTCCCTAATATTTTCGGGAGTTGACGGGTCATTTGGGTCATAGACATAGGCCAAGGCATTATTTAGTGGAAAATCTCCCTGCAAGCTTCCGTTAGTGACCAAGAATGAATACCTCGATCCGCCAATTCCAACTAAGGAAGCTCCAAAAACAAATCCTTTCCAAGTAGGAGAAGCCGCATTGACCACCACTTTATCTTTAAATTGATTGTCGGAGTATCCTCTGCTCAAAACTCTGGAATCGTCCACAACTGGCAGGAATGTGGAAGTATTGGCTACACAGCAGTTGTACGATGAATTGTCTTTGGCCTGATTATAAGTATAGCTGGCATTTAAGTACCCGTCTTTACCGATTCTCATACCCAGATCAAAAATCACCGCATACTGCGTGGCATCAGCAACTGAGTTTAATTCCAATACTCTTCCCAAATCTTTACTTTTTCTAGATTCTAGCCAATTGGTGAGCCCTCGATTACTGATTGTCGATGCTGGTACAAATACACCTCTATTGGCTTCGTTTGCAAGCCTGAAAACCGGTTGATCCACGAGATTTCTCTCCAGATAAACATAATTGTTGAAGGAGTTGGAATATACCAAATTCAATCCGACTCGAATACGGTCATTTAGGTATTTATTATAATTGATGTTTGCTTTGAATGTACTGGGTACCTGAAAATCCGCTGCGACTGTATTGATGGTTGAAATAGTTTTAGCACCCTCCGGTACGCCAGGTACAGTGCTGGGATCATTACGGTAGCTGTTAAAGTCCGGAGTAGGCACAAAGGCCCCTGTCACATCAATCGCAGCGAGCATCACGCCGGAGTTTTGAATATTGTTCACTTGGGCGTAATAATGTGGCTGGGCAGAAAATAGGCCTGCACCGAATTTCAGGATATCGGTATTTTTCCCTTTGACATTCCAAGTCATTTGCAGACGTGGTTGAATGTTATTCCAGTCCGAAGGAAGGTTATCTGACCGGATACCCAATTCTTGATCCAAAATAGGGTTATAAGCAGCAGCTTTCGTAAAGGCAGTGACATCATAGCGTACTCCAAAGACTGCTTGAAGATTTTTGGCAAGCTCAAACTCAACTTGTGCGAATGCAGCGAGATCAATTACAGACTGCGTGACTAAAGGCGAGCCTGAAAGTGGCACTTCTCGAGCATATCTGGAAGCTTTGAAATTCTCTAGATCCTGAAGATTGTCGAAGAAAAATCTCCCATTTTGCTCATTGGAAAGTAAAGTTTCCAAGTAAGTAAACATATTGTCCGTACCGAATGTAAACTGGTATTTTCCTTTTGTCAAGTAGGTAGTATTAACCAAATGAAGCTGGTTTTCCACATTCGTCTCAGGGGTGAATCGCTGTCCTCCAAATTGAAGAGTCCTGGTTTGGGTAGCATTTGGGTTTGATTCAGTGGGAAACGGAGAGGTGATACGCACAATTCCTCTTGGGATGTTGTTGATTGGAAGTTGAGAATTTGGAAGAAATGCTCGTTCTGCATGTTGAAACTGCACTTTCAATTCATTGGTGGTAGTCGGATTGATCGCAGTCCGCAATGAAGCCAGAATGCTATTTTCTCTGGAGGTAAAATCACTGTAAACTTCTGCCAAATTGATATTGGAGTTGTCATTCACACTAAGTGGATTGGTCCAGTCGGTAAAATTGTTTCTGATCGTTAGTTTATTTCTGTTATTCAGTTGCCAGTCAATCCGGGCAAAAATCGTATTGGCCACGGTCTTTCTAGAAAATTGTCCTACTTGTTGGGCATCACTGACACCGTATAATCTTCGTACTATATCCAATGCTTTATTTAGCGTATCTCTTTTGACCCCAAGTCTTCGCTCATCATCTGGAGAATTGATATCTGTAATAAATACCGGATCCCCTGCATCCTGACGGTCAAAAGCCATAAAAAAGTGCATCTTATTTTTGATAATAGGTCCTCCAAGACTAAATCCCCACTGGTAGTTGTAAAAATCTTGTGTACGGTCATTGCCTCGGATATCAAATTGGCTGGCTAGCTTATCGTTCCTGTGATAAACAAAAGCTGAACCAGAAAGCTCATTGGTGCCAGCTTTGGTCACTGCATTCAACGCGCCTCCAGCCTGTCTTCCTTGAGTAACATCATAAGAGTTGGTTACCACTTCAAATTCACGGATTGCTTCAATTGAAACAGTATAAGGCCCTCTTCCTATCTCCCCAGCAGTCAATTGATTTCTTGCGTTCACACCGTCCAGCGTTATGTTAGTGGATGTTCGTCGCTGACCTCCCAAGTTGATCGAGCCACCACCCTGCAGCGGAGAGAGTGAGGTTAAACTGGTGAAATTCCTTCCTTCGGTGGGTAAATTTTTAATCTGAGTGGAACTAATGGAAGTTACTCCACCTAGTTTATCAATCTCATTATCCAAATTATTTGCAGAAATGATTACTTCATCAAGCTCAGTTTCTCCACTCGTTAACTTAAATTCCAAATTGATTCGATCACCTTGGTTGAGTTCATATCCATTTCTTACTTTAGTTGAATAACCTATAAAACTTACCGTGACGGAATACGGCTTTCCCAGCGGCAATTGCTGAAAATTGAAATTGCCTTCCTCTGAGGTGATAGTATAGGTTTTGAATCCTGTAGCACCATTCTCTACCATTATGGTAGCTCCCACTAAAGGAAGGTTGGTATCATCCAAGACCTTCCCGGTGATGCTTGCGTTGGTAGCCTGAGCGAGCACATGCTGCGCTTCGAAGGCTGTGAGGAGCATCATTATCAACAGACTGAAGCTCCATTTGGAGAAAAATTTTCGACTCATAACGAATTGATATAGGTTTGTGTTGAGTCAAAACTAGAGCGGTAAAATCTCAAGAAATGTTAAAAATTAACTTCTTGGAAGATCTTAATAAAAGGATAAAAACAGGGATCGTTTCTTAACAAAAGGGTAATGGAACTCTACTGTCGAGATTTTTGACGCATGGCCGATTAGACTTTTTTTGACTTTATTGAAAACTTTGGGTTTTTCAACACATTGACTAATAATATATGCGTCAATTTCAAGAATCAAAATGATGTCAATGAGCTGGATTTAAAAACCTAATACAATAGGTTATAAAAAAATAGAATGGATTTAAATCAGGTAATAAAATCTAAAAAAAAAGGACGTCTTCCGAAGAAAAACATCCTTTAAATTCTTGTTTTGCAGAGAGTGGGGGATTCGAACCCCCGGTACAGTATGACCCGTACGACAGTTTAGCAAACTGCTGGTTTAAGCCACTCACCCAACTCTCTGTATGTCTTCAATCTTTTCTAAAATTCAAGGTTTTCAAATAGTAAGAGTGATGCAAATATAATTCAATAGATTCGATTTTAGCAAGAGAAACAGCTTTTGATGCGAACCATCTTAAAGGTTACTCTTAAAACACTGTAAATCACTGATTATTATTTTTGATTTATTTCCATTTTTCAGAAAAATACCCCGAACAGGGTATTAATTTCACTATTAAGCACCTTAATTTTACGTCTCAATTAGTAAGAGAAATGATAATTCAAACTTCAAGTGCAAAATTCCTTATTGAACCCTGCGAAAATCGTAAGGACTGCGTACTTGTTAATTCCAATTCCAAGGATGAATTAGATCGTCTTTTTGGTTCAATGGACGTTTTAAAAACCAACTTTCAAGAATATCCTTTTCAAGTGAAGTCATGCAAACAAGAATTTGCGAATGCATTGATAATAATGGTAAAAGAGATTGATTACTCTCATTTTTGGAGTTTGGATCTCCAATTCATTTAAATTTTTAAAAATCTTTATATTTTGTTTAAGCAGTTACTTTTTATAGGATTGACAAGAATAATATACTGATAATCAACGTTTTTAAGAATATAATTTTAAAAAAGTTGATTTTTTTATTAATAATTTTTCCCAATATTTCTCTTCTGAAACCTTAAAGAACCTCTTCTAACTAAAGAATAGATAAAAACTACTAACATCAAAAATTTAATCCCCGAATTCCTTCTGGAATCGGAATGTTTCTGTACACGCTTATTAGACGTGGAAGGAAATGTCTTAAGTGCTTCGAATACACATGGCAGTGATTTATGTGTAGGTGACCAAGAAAATTTCATTGATCAATTAGATAAAAGTTCTCAAATATTATTTTCGGAAGTGCTTGAGCAGCTCTTAGGTTCCCCAAAAGAAAAGAAGCAAATTCTTTTAACTCCGAAAGTGGGACGAGAAAAGAATGTAGAAGCACTTTGATGGGAATTTTCAGTGATTACCGATTGTGAAATGTATATCCTTGGTGTGGTGGGGGTGGGTGTTGATTTGAGTTATTTTGAGCAGGACATGCCATGTATCAGTTTGATGGA
>JBLGAM010000080.1:0-14875 GCA_047612305.1 Planctomycetota bacterium
GGGATTGCTTCCTCGTTTTCAACTTTCGCCAAAATGCCCTTGCCTAGGAATGAGAAGATGAATTTCAAGTCTGTGCTCTCCAAAGTGCTCGAGTTATTTAAAAATAATCAGCAAGTGGATTTGCTTTTTCAGGATGATTCCTTTTCTGAAATCATTCCGATCATGGGAGACGATAAGCTGTTTGGACGGGTTATTTCAAATCTAATTATCAATGGCGTACAAGCTGTCCCTGATGGGCGGCGACCTGAAATCCGTGTTTGGCTCTGGATGACAGAGAAAGATGTGTTTTTAGAGATCACGGACAACGGTAAAGGGATTTCTCCAGACCTCAAGGATAAAATTTTTATCCCCAATTTCTCTACCAAATCCACAGGATCTGGGCTTGGGCTTGCAATTGCCCGAAGTGGTGTAGAAACTGCCGGCGGTAAGATTTGGTTTGATACCGAAATTGATAAAGGGACGACTTTTTACTTGACCTTTCCATTGATAGGATAAAAGCTGATTTTAGTACCTTGAAATCGAAAACAGATTCTCATTGCCCATGCGTGTTTGGATAATTTTCTGGGGTTTATTTCTAGGGTCTGCTTCTCTTGTGCTGGCTCAAGAAAAATGCAGCTGGGTTGCGGGAAACTATTTTCAAAATCCAACCGAACTCGACTCGCTCTCTGGTGTTCAGGAAAGTATTTCTGTAAGTGACCAAACAGGAAATATCTACGCCTTTGATTTTGACCTTAGTAAAAATCTACTAAGAGTTTTATTCGAGGAAGGTCAAACGCCAGACTCCCTCAAAGTATGCTACCGGACTTTTAGTTTGCGCTTTGACACCCCTATTTCGAGAAGGACTTTGCTTGCGGATTATGATTCTACCGCAAGATTTAAAGACGCTCAAATGTCCGAGTTACCTGCATTTGATTTCCGAGAGGAGCTTTTTCCGACGACGGATTTATATAAATCTGGAAGCCTCACGCGAGGAATTTCTTTTGGAAATACTCAAAATGTCTTCGTGAATTCTGCCTTGAATCTCCAGCTGGATGGAGCGATCTCGGATAACTTGAATATCCGAGCTAGCATCACTGATCAAAATGTTCCCTTTCAGCCAGAAGGAAATACCCAGCAGATTCAGGATTTTGATAATGTCTTAATCGAGCTTTATAATGAGAATTTTTCTTTGGCCGCAGGAGATGTCGTGCTCCAACAGCGGAAATCAGAATTTCTCCGCTATTACAAAAATGTTCAAGGCCTTCAATTTACTTCCAATTATAAATTAAAAGGAAATTGGACCGCTAGCTCACAAAGTTTTGCTTCGATTGCCAAAGGAAAATTTGCCTCAATTCAGCTTCCCATCCTCGAAGGAACCCTCGGTCCTTACCGGATTAGTGGTCCAAATAATGAGCGATTTGTCATCATCATGGCAAATTCAGAGCGGGTGTTTTTGGATGGAAAGCAGCTTCAACGTGGTTTCAATGAAGATTATGTGATTGATTACAATCAGGCAGAGATCACATTTACCCCTAAAGTCCTGATCACTCAATATTCACGTGTCCGGATAGATTTTGAATTTGCTGAGCGGAATTTTAGCCGATCCATTATCGGAGCCAACCATAGCCAAAGTAATGGTGTAGTCGATGTCTATTTGAATTATTATCAGGAAAAGGATAATCGAAACCGTCCCTTATTTACAGATTTTTCCCAAGAGGAACTCCGACTATTAGCTTCAGTGGGCGACCAAACTGAGTTGGCATTGATCCCACGGATTGATAGCGTGGCCTTTGATCTGAATCGAATTCTGTATGAGAAAATTATTGAGGAGAATGGACTTGGCGAGCCGCTTGTATTTTATCGATATTCTACGGATCCGGCTTTGGCATATTTCGAATTGTCATTTTCACAAGTAGGGCAGGGGCTCGGCGATTACAAGCGATTGAGTCAGCTTTCCAATGGAACTGTCTTTGAATATGTTCCTCGGGTAAGTGGGCAACGGCAGGGAAATTATTCGATTTTAAGCCAACTCCCAGCGCCTGACAGCAAACGAATGACTACAGTAGGTACGCGAATCAAACTCAGTAATTATGAAAAGATGTACACTGAAATGGCACTTTCATCGACGGATAAAAATCTCTTTTCCGAACTGGGTGATGATAATAATCAAGGCCTTGGACTGAAAGTAGGATTGGAATCGGAAGGTCGCGCTTCCAATATTTTCAAAGGCTACTCGATGAAGGGTCAAACGGAATACGAATACAATTCTACCAACTTCAATTTCATTGATCGATTCCGGTATATCGAGTTTGATCGGGATTGGGGATTGACCCAAGAGCAATTGCGAAGCCCAGCAGCGGAGCAGTTTTTACGAGCTGGAATTGGCTTTGATAAGGATAATTTGAATCGATTCAATTATCAGCTTTACCTGAGGAATCGGGAAAATGTGCTAAATGGGACCCAGCATTTGGCAAATTGGAATATCCAGCTGGGAGAGAAATTCAGGCTTCGCCAAGAGTTCTTCAGGTTGACAAGCGATCAGGATACCTTAAGTTCGGACTGGACGAGGTACCTGGGAAATATAAGTTTCAATTCCAAGATTTTGGTTCCTGGCTACCAATTTTCGCTTGACCAGAATGCCCTTCGCAATACTGAACGGGATTCCGTGATCAGCACGGCCATGAACTTCAAGGAACACCTGATTTATTTGCGCAGCAATGATTCCCTGAAGTATTCTTTCTTGGCAGATGCCGCCTGGAGGGAAGACCAAGCTCCTTTTGGGGGTGACCTTTTAAAAAATACGCGAGCCTTTACTTCTAACTTGACTTTCAGAAGACAGTGGACGCAACATAGTCTGAGTTCTACTTTTACGTACCGGGAGCTGGAATATTTGCAGCGGGAATTGCCCACAGAGCTGAATGTGATGGGGAAGTTGGACTATCAAGGAAGCCTCTGGAAAAATGCTCTTAGGAATGAAATCAGCTACGCCATTGGAAATGGCCGGGAGCTGCAACGAGAGTTTGTTTTCCTCCCAGCGCCAAATGGAGATGGGACACATACTTGGCGAGATGATAATGGAGATGGGGCACAGCAATTGAATGAGTTTTATCTGGCGATCAATCCTGAGGAAAAGCAATACATCAAAATTTTTGTTCCCACCGATATTTATGTGCAAGCCTATACCAGTATTCTAAATTATCGAGTTCAGGCAAAATTTCCTGAGCAATGGAAAAAGGAAGCAGGTCTGAAAGCATTTCTACACAAGTTCTCGAATACGACCAGTTTGAGCATTGAGAAAAAAGTCACTTCCAATGACTTTGGAGACAGGATAAATCCCTTTATCGGAGGGATAGATCGTGAGGATATTCTTTCTCTTCGTCAGGTGATTCGAAGTAGTTTTTTCTTCAATAGAGCATCGGCGAAATATGGTTTTGACCTTTCTTTATTTGATTCACAGTTCAAACAATTGCTGTCGGGGGGATTTGAAGATCTAATTCAAAAAGATTGGCGATGGAATACGCGCTTCAATTTCAATTCGCAAACCACGATTCGGATTATAGCAGGTACTGGAGATCGAATATCTGCTTCAGATTTCCTTTCTAATCGCAATTACAATATCAATCAGCAGCTGATCGGGCCTGAACTTGCTTGGCAACCTAACCCGTATTTTAGAACTACGGCCTCTTATAGTTTTACCGGAAAGAAAAATGTAAGTAATCCGGAATTTGATGAAAAAGCTCAATTACATCAGCTCGGACTAGACCTGCGCTATGCAAAAGCAATAAAAACAACCCTCACCGGGAATTTTAAATTGATTCAAATTGACTACAATGGAATCGCAAACTCTCCAGTTGGCTATGAGATGCTCCAGGCTCTTACACCAGGAACCAACATCACTTGGACGCTTAACTGGCTTCAGAAAATCGGAGAGGGACTGCAAATGAACTTAGTCTATGAAGGGAGAAACTCCCAAGGACTGGATCGGATAGTTCATGTAGGGCGAATGCAAGTTTCCGCACTCTTTTGACAAAAAAATGTAACTTTGCTTCAACGAGATAGTTGTCATACTAACTATTAAAACACGAACGAAATGAGCAAAAGTATCCTCGTTACTGGAGGCACCAAAGGGATAGGAAAAGCAATTATTTTGCGCTTCGCAAAGGAGGGCTTTAATATTTTTACCTGTTCTCGAAATCAACAGGAACTCGATGAGTTAAAAAAGGAAATCCAGAAATCTTTTCCTGAAATTCAAGTCTCAGCGATTAAAGCTGACTTGTCCAAGAGTGAAGAAGTAGCAGCTTTCGGAGCTTTTGTAAAGAAAATTGGGATTCCTGATGTCTTGGTTAACAATACTGGAGTGTTCCTTCCAGGTTCGATTCATGATGAGCCCGAAGGGAACTTTGAATTGATGATGGAGACCAATCTTTTTTCAGCCTATCACTTAACCAGAGCGTTTGTGCAAGAGATGATTGAACGGAAATCAGGCTATATTTTTAGTATGGGTTCAATTGCTGGTACCACTGCCTATCCAAATGGTGGAAGCTACGCGGTTTCTAAGTGGGCTATGCTAGGCATGACTAAGTGCTTGCGGGAGGAGCTTAAGCCTCATCAAATCAAGGTTACATCTATTCTACCTGGAGCTACTTATACAGCGAGTTGGGAAGGATCTGATTTGCCAGTTGAGCGGTTTATGAAGGCAGAAGATGTCGCCGAATGTGTCTGGGGAGCGTACAACCTTTCGCCTCAGTCTGTTATTGAAGAAATTACTATTAGACCTCAATTAGGCGATATTTAAGCGGTTATGGAGCCAATCATCAAGAGTGTAGATCAGATTTATTGCGATAGTCTCACCCACTATTCTAGAAGGAAAACTGTCCCGGTTCAAATTGGCGATGTCCTCATCGGAGGTGATAATCATATTGTGGTGCAGTCCATGACTACTGTGGACACCATGGATACCATTGGTTCGGTAGAGCAAAGCATCCGAATGATCGAGAGTGGGTGTGAGTTGATTCGGATCACGGCACCAAGCATCAAAGAGGCCGAGAATCTCAAAAATATTAAAGCTGAGCTTCGCAAAAGAGGGTATAAAACACCCCTTGTGGCGGATATTCATTTTACCCCAAATGCTGCTGAAGTAGCTGCACGGATTGTAGAAAAAGTGAGGGTCAATCCTGGGAACTATGCCGATAAGAAAAAATTTGAGCTGATCGAATACACTGATTCGAGTTATCAGGATGAACTGGATCGAATCAGGGAGCGATTCCTTCCACTGGTGAATATTTGTAAGGAAAATGGGACCGCTATGCGAATTGGCACCAACCACGGTTCGCTTTCCGATCGGATTATGAGTCGCTATGGTGATACTCCGCTGGGAATGGTAGAATCTGCATTGGAGTTTCTGAGGATTTGCGAGGATGAAAATTACCATCAGATTGTGATTTCCATGAAATCTTCCAATACCCAAGTGATGGTGCAGGCTTATCGACTTTTGGTACAAAAACTAAATGAAGGAGGATTCAAACCTTATCCACTCCATCTAGGAGTCACTGAAGCAGGAGAAGCTGAAGATGGCCGAATTAAATCAGCGGTAGGAATTGGTACTTTGTTAGAAGATGGGTTGGGAGATACGGTTCGAGTTTCGCTGACGGAAGATCCGGAATTTGAAGCGCCGGTGGCAAAAGCTTTGATTGAGCGTTACACGCACCGTGGGCAGCATGATCCAATTCGTCCGATAAGCCAGTATCCGATCCATCCTTTTGATCATGCAAAGCGAGTTACCCATGAGATTTATAATTTCGGGGATCATAACGTGCCTCGGGTTATCACCGATATTTCGATGATTGAGACGATTACGCCTAAGGAAATGAAGCAAGTCGGTCATTTCTATCTTCCTGAATTGGATAAGTGGAAGATGAATGATCAGGGTTGCGATTTTGTCTATTCCGGGAAAAATCCGATTCCATTTATGCTTCCCAATGGTATGAAGGAGATCCAGAATTTGGAGATCTGGAAAACAAGCAGCGATCGAGCAAACAAGTTCCCCTTATTTAATTTGTCAGAATTTGAGAAATCAACCGAATTTCATCCGGAGCTAAATTTCTTGGAAATCGCCGATACGGAGATCGAATTAGCAATTCCAATGATTGAAAATCGAAAAGATAGTATTCTGATTCTCAAGACATCCAATACCCATTCCATGCCTGCTTTACGTCGTGCGATGGTCAGTTTGATGGACTCTGATTCTAAAATCCCAGTAGTGCTCAAGGTGAGCTATCCGGATCAAACAGCCGATGAGACCATGCTTTATGCTGCCACAGATGTGGGAGGATTGTTGATTGATGGCTTGGGAGATGGGATTTTTATTTCCTTGGAAAAAGAGAAATTACATACCCGAGAGGAGTTTTTGGATCAAATAAAATTGCATAATGCGACTGGGTTTGGAGTGCTACAAGCCGCCCGAACCCGAATGTCAAAAACGGAATACATTTCCTGTCCATCTTGCGGTCGAACCCTTTTTGACTTGCAGGAAACTACCGCTATGATCCGAAAGCGAACCGATCACTTGAAAGGCGTGAAGATCGGTATCATGGGTTGCATCGTGAATGGTCCAGGTGAAATGGCTGACGCTGACTTTGGCTATGTAGGTTCTGGAAAAGGAAAAATAACGCTTTACAAAGGCAAAGAAGTAGTAAAGCGATCTGTTCCATCCGAAAGAGCAGTAGATGAATTGATCGAAATAATCAAAGCAGGTGGGATGTGGAATGAGCCGGAAGAAATGTAACTTTTGAGGTCTTCGAGACCTCGAAGGTTTTGAATTGGATTACAAATCAGAATTCTAACGTGAGAAATCTGAAATGCCGTAAATGTACTTCCCTAAATAGCCTTGATCGTTTGGTTCGCGAGTTAAAATAAAGCTTGGCAATCAAATCTTAAATCCTATCTCTTCTTTCCTAAATTTAAATAAACCAATCACTTCCTCATCCTGTTAATACCAAAATAAAGAAGTCATGTCAGAGAAAAATAAAGTAGACGAGTTTTTCAGGTTGGGCGAAGTAGGGAATTATTTTCTTAACATCTTCAAAAAGCCAGACCCGAATAAAAAATCAAATATCAACCTCCGTATGATGCATGGGATCAATAAGATTTCGATCATCGTCTTCCTTTTTGCTTTGATCTTTTGGATAGTGAAGCGGTTTATTTAACGAAGTCGCTTTAATTTTATAATGTAACCGTAATGATAGGAGTATGCTAGTTCCTTTACTAGTCTAGAAAAGAAGATATCTCCTGAGAAATTCTTGTTACAGATCATTAAATAGTGCTGTGGGAATAGTTTTTTTTCGATCTCGGAGAGATCAAAGATTAATAAAACAAAACAGTCTAATCATTGCGCCGATCCCAACGGGATCGTACTAATAACTATTGGGCTACCACTCGAGAGATACGCTAATCTTCGACCCACTCTGGGGTCGTTATTTATTTTTTACGCCTCATTTTTAATAATATTTGACGTCACCGACGTCTACTTTCTTCCCTTTTCTTGAGATTAATGTGTCTGTAATCCTACACCTTGATCAATGGATTTTCAATCCAAAAGCTCAGTTTTAAGACACTTTTTTCCCTCTAAAAATCCTTCGAAAAGGCTCCATTGTTTGTCCCCAAAAATCGGTTGGGAATTTGTCCGTATCAGGTAAACCTACAAGTAAATTTTCATCATCTGATGGCCAGTAGGCTGTCCTAAACAGAAAATCCCAAACGCTCAGAGAAATTCCGAAATTAAATCCACGCGGATGGGTTTCGGGTAAGTTTCGAGCGTGATGCCAAAGATGCATTTGCGGTCCATTGAGAATGTAGCGAAAAGGACCCAAAGGAATCTTCAGATTTGCATGACCGAGTTGGCCGAGTACCAAAGTGAAAATGTGGACAATAAAGAAATCCGTAATTCCGAATCCGATCATCGCCAAGGGAATATATTCAAGCGTCCGATATAGGATATTCTCCATCCAATGATAACGAAGCAAAGCACCAAACCCCATTTCCCGTGTGCTGTGATGCACTTTGTGAAACTCCCACATCCAGCCAACGTGGTGATACATCCGGTGAATCGCCCACTGCATAAAATCTCGAATCAAGAATATCAATACCAGTTGTAACCAGCCTGGAAACTGATCCACTTTTACAGCAACGATATTGATCACTCCGAAAATCCCTAGAAAATCACTGAACGCTTCAACTGCAACCATTGATAGGGCATTGTAAACTAAGAGAGAAAAAAGAAAGTAATTCCAGAAAATGTAAAAGATGTCCAACCAAAAATTCTCCCGAATCAAGGATTGATTTTTTCGCCAAGGGAATAAAACTTCCAATAAGTAGATCAGAAGCGAAGCCCCAACCAACCAATAAAAGTAATTGTGCCAACTTGGATAAAGAATCTCACCAATAAAGTAATTCCAGTATCCAGAATATCCGTCAGCAATTGCTTTAAAGTATTTCTCCATGTTCCTGTCAGTAATAATTAAGTACGATTTAGCCTAAATTTTTAAAAAAAAAGAACCCAAGATTAATTCAAAGAGTAATTAATTTTTTTGAAACGGAATTTGCGGCATGAACTGCACCTTCCATATAACCACCATGAACCGATGATGTTTCTGCATTGGAAAAGAATACTCTTCCTTCGAAAAAGGATCTGTTGAAAATTGGGTTTCCGTTGTTTTGATGAGGGAACAAGGGCTGATCAGAAGGAAAAGAAGTGAAATTTTCATCTGCCCAAACCGATTCCTGATAGTCTATGTACTCTAAAACCTCCTGACCATAAATTTCATTTAGCTGGTTTAGGATTTTATTTTTCCTATCATCAAAAGACAAGAGGGCATATTCATTGTTGACAAATCCGCAAAGTGCATATTTAGTCTTTTCGGTATTGCAATGATCATAAAACTCAGTAACTGGTCCCACATTACTAAAAAGCGCTCCTGATTTTCCGTCTTCTCTCCAAAATGGCCTAGGGAATGTTAATGCGACTTTTATAGAATCTTCCATCCAAGTATGTGTGTTTTGAGCGATTTGAATCAGATTTTGAGGAAGGTTCGGATTAAACTCAATCAGATTAATACCAAGTTTAGGAGGTAAAGCGATTACAATTTTTTCGCATTCGATAATTCTTCCTGCAGTGACTCTGAGCGTATCTTCACTTAGTTCTACTTTGCTCACCATTTCTCCGATTTCTAGTTCCTCAGGAGATAGAAGACTAGAAAGTTTTGAAATCATACTGGCAGTCCCACCTGCAATCCGATAAGATGGGCCCTGTGGAGGGATAGAAATGGATTCGGCAGGGGCTGTTGAAAATGCCTGAAAATAGGCTGTACCCTCTAAGTGTTGTTCGGAAAATGGCAGATTCAATTCCCTTAAAAGCGAGATTAAATTTGTGTGCTCTGGTCTGAACCAAGTAGCGCCCATTTCTACAGGGCTTTCATTTTTAGTGATTTTCGTATAAATTCTTCCTCCAATCCGATCTCTTCCTTCAAGTACTTTGACTGGAATCCCAGCCTTTTTTAATCGATAGGCAGTTAGTAAACCTGATAGACCTGCACCCACAATAATTATCATTTAATATAATCTAGTTGTCGTGAAGTTTAATCAATAGACTTGAATTTTGGTTCAAAGAGTCCGATGATTATAAATTTTAAAAATATGTTCTCTGAGATCACAAATGTCTCTTAAAACTTTAGAGAAATCAGATTAAACTTATTAAGATAGAAAAATACGGATGGGCGGATATTGAAATTTTATACCGTATTACTCAGCTTCCAGAAAATAAGCGATTTAGAAAGCTTTCAATGAAAATCCTGTGATTCCAATTTTTCTTCTTGATATGATTCTGAATTTCTTATCTTCTGTTCTTTGCTGTAAATTTCTTCTATGACTTTAGAATATTTCCGACACTATTGTTTAAAAAAACCAGGGACTTCAGAAGATGCTCCATTTGACCAAGATACACTCTGTTTTCGGGTGGGGGGCAAGATTTTTTCCATCTGTTCAATCTCCGAATTTCAATATATCAATCTCAAATGTGATCCGGAGCGAGCTGTCGAATTGCGAGAGCTTCATTTGGGTATTACTCCTGGCTACCATATGAATAAAAAAACCTGGAATTCGGTCAGCGTGATTGGAAATGTGCCGGATAAATTGATCTTAGAATTGGCAGATCATTCTTATGAGTTAATTTTAAGCAATCTCCCTAAAAAAATCCAAGCCGAAATTCGCCCATGAGTTATTTTACGATTCAAGAAGTTTCCAAATCTTATTCTGGTCTATCTGCTTTACATCCAATTTCAATTTCCCTGAAGCGAGGTGATTTTTTAAGCATAGTTGGAGAAAGTGGTTCGGGCAAGAGTACTTTGCTTCGAATTATGGCTGGCTTGGAAGTGCAAGATGCTGGTCAAGTTTTCCTTAAGGAAATGGAAATTCAGAGTCCCAAGCATAAAGTTGTTGCCGGATACCCGGAAATCAAATTGATTTATCAAGACTTTCATTTGTTTCCAAATTCTACCGTAGCGGAAAATATAGCTCGTCCCTTACTCCAGTTCGATAAAAGCTACGCAAAGCAGCGAGTGGAACAATTGATTGAAATGCTCGGACTGCAGCCATTTAGAGATCGTTTTCCACGGGAACTTTCGGGAGGACAAAAACAAAAAGTAGCCATCGCAAAAGCCCTTAGTGTAGAGCCTGAGGTGCTTTTATTGGATGAGCCTTTTAGCTCGCTAGATACGATTCAAAAACAGCGCTTGATTGCTGAGCTAAAAACCACTCTGAAGGAAATGGGGACCACAGTTGTATTTGTGACTCATGACTTGGATGATGCACTGCGGTTGACTGATAATTTGCTGATCCTTCAGAAAGGAAAGGTGGTCCAAGAAGGTAATTCAAAACACTTATGCGAGCATCCAAAATCCAAGTATGTCGCCCGCCTTTTCTCTACGATCAATTCGATTTCTAAGGAAGAAAAAACGTTCATTCGACCAGCAGATGTGAAGCTCAGAACTAGCAAAGGCCTTTTGGCTCATATTGAGGATTTGCGCTTTTTGGTGCATTTCAATTCGCTTCAAATCCGAATTAAGGAATCCGGAGAACTCTGGGAAGTCGACGATCCCCAGCGAAAATACCAAATCGGTGATCGAGTTTACTTGACATGGGAGGAGGGAAAAGTGATGGTACTTAAGTGAGTTTTTTTACCACCAATGGCACGGAGGTTATCACGGAGGACACAAAGGGTTTTTAACCCCATAGATATAAAATATTTTTCTGCCCCTGTTAGTTGACTCCACTAACGGAAAAAACAAAAATCAAATATGCATTTTGCAAAGGGTATGTCCGTAATCGGATTGAATATCATACGATCCAGATTTGACATTACAACTGTTGAATAGCCGATTTACAGTAGTTGCAGATGAGCGACAGCTCGGTAGCCCCAGGTTTTAACCTTGGGTAAATAGAATCTAACACAATTTCCCTCCCGCGCAGGATTTTGATTTGGAAAATGAAGGTAGATGCGGGAGGCTGGAAACGGACCTATTGACAGTTTCATGGATCCAGCGAAAGCATATAGCTTACCATATCCTTAGCATCTGATTCTAGGAGATTCGGATGTGGGGACATTACCGAACTTCCCCAAGATCCTTTTCCACCAGAGATTACTTTTTGAGCTAGGAGATCGATGTAGACTTGATTCCCGGGATAACACATTGCAATATCTTGAAATGCTGGACCTTTAGCTCGTCTTTTCTATGTATGGCAAGAATTGCAAGCCCCATAGGATATCAACACTTTTCCTTTTTTGACTAATTCTAAGTCTAATAGTTCACTTTTTCCATCCACTGGTCTTACGTAATCTGGCTTATTTGAATCAGTGGAAACTAGCGCTTCGGACTTCTCCTGCCTAGCACAAGAATTAGATAGCCAAGTATTCTAAAATTCATCTGGAGGATTTAAGTATAGCTGAACAATCAAGATACTAGGGTCAAGACTACTTAGAGATGGTCAGACATCTAACATCAGATCTTGCAAATTATTCAGCATCTTTAGTCGCATCATGCACATGTCCATGAGCCAACTCGTCTTTGGTAGCTTCTCGCACTTCCAAAACCATACCTTCAAAGTGAAGATCAAAGCCCACCAAAGGATGGTTGAAATCAAGCAATAATTCTTCTCCCAAATCTTTCAACACCTTTGCCTGCATTGGATAGCTATTTTCATCCATCAGAGGTAAAAAATTCCCTTCCTCTAACATCTCTTTAGAGAAACCCTGTTCTTTAGAAAACTGACTTTTTGGTAATGTGATCAATAAATCCTCATCCGCATTTCCGTAGGCATCTTCAACTCCTATCACAAAAGAAAATTTTTCCCCTTGCCCTTTGGATGCCAGGAGCTCTTCAAACTTCTCCGGTAATCCACTTTGTCCAAAAATAAAGGTAAAAGGATCTTCTTCATCCCTAACCTCTACGCTGAATGGAGCGGACTCAATATCATCGGCATCTTTACTTACTTTCAATTCATAGGTTAAGCCTACAACTGTATTTTCTTTGATTTTCATGAGAGAGGGTGGTTTCTGTTTATTGATTTTAAACTGCTTGGTTATTTCAAAATTCCGTATTTGGTCCGAATCTTAATTCGATCCTTTAAGATAACCCATTTACTTCTTGGGGTAGATTGATGGAGTGGTTTTGTAGCCCGAAATACGAAATATTGATAATCCTTTTCTTTGAAGAAAATAGAATAGGTCTCCATTTTATCCAAATAGAAGCCCGAACTGGTAAGGCTTTTAATCAAATCTCCAGAGTCCAGCGGTTGGTCAATTACTTGGAGTTTTTGAGGCTCATTCTCAATCATCCATTTCAAATAGCGTGGTGCTGGAATATGAATCACCACGACCGAATCATCATGTGAATGCTTTTGGATACTTTGGAAAAGTCGGAAATGTTGATCCACTGGGATATGTTCCAAAACGTCTGGAAACACAAAAAAGTCAAAGGTCTTCTCCGGTTTGTCGAAGTCAGACATATCCGATACTTCAAACTGAAGATTCGTCTGATCTTTCCAGATCTCTTTTGCTTTTGAAATGCTTTCCGGTGAAATGTCCACTGCCAAGACTTCTCCTTTTTTAACTTGATTTGCTAGCAGATGGGATACTGTACCAATGCCGCATCCAACCTCTAACACCGAATGATGCGATGCTAATCCTGCTTCCATCACAATATTTAATATACTCAAATGCCTTGAATTGATTCCCGTTTTGGCTTGCTTCTCCGCAAATTGATCGTAGAAGCTGATTACATTTTCTTTATTAATCTCCATCGGACTTTGATTTAATCGTGAGAAAAATACCTGCGATTAGACCTGCCAAAATTAAATATTGGAAGATGATCATTGGGGTTTTGGTCGCGGTGTAACTTTTCGGGGCAAATTTGAAAATAACCTCATGCTGTCCTTCAGGAATAGCCAGTCCTCTTAGCAAATAATCCACTCGAAGAATTTCAGTTTCCTGACCATCAATCGTAGCTGTCCATCCCACTGGATAATGAATTTCAGAGAATACTCCCAATCCAGCTTCTTGCATCATAGCGGTATATTTTAATTCATTTGGAAGATAGGAGTCGAGCTTAATTTGACCAAGTCCAGCGGTCAAGTTTGGATATTCACTGTTATTCACGGTTGCAAAAATTTTGGTATCGATTTCTCCCAATTGCTTCATTTCAGCTTGGTTATTGGCTACAGGTACAAGTTCTGTTGGCACCCAAGCCGGACCATTTGCAGCTGGATTCTCAAACACCGCATTTTCGGCTGAGCCTGCAATAATGTATTTGGTATTCAACATATTCATGACTTGAATTCCCTCAAAATCAAATTCTCCAGCCTGCGCTTTTTTGACAAACTCATCCAATTCAAAAGTCAGCTGATTATCCAATAAATCCTGATAGCGTCTCAATTTGGCTCCATGATAGCCACTTAGACTTTGAAAGCGGTAACTGGTTCGGGCGCCTTTGGTCAGCGATTCGGTCAAGCTCAACACTCTGAAGTGTGATTGATCTTGAGCTACGACTTCTTCTGCTGGGGTAATGGCAAAAAAGCTCTTGGCCGGATTGGGTTGGAAAGACTCCTGATTCAAATACTGTCGATTGACCATCCAAAGATCCAAGGTGACAAAGGCTAAAAGTCCAAAGCCTAAAACCAAATCTGAAATTTTCCCTTTTAGATAAAAATAAATCAAACCAAAAGCTGCGAGAATAAATGCTAAGCTTTTCCAAGCCGAAGCGGTCAGCATGGACTTTCGGTCTTTTTTCATCGCTTCCAAAAGCCATTCTGGAAGGCCCTGATCTCCCGCTCCATCAAAGCGAAACATGCCAGCACCAAGAATCAAAAGGATCAAAATGCCAGTAGCTATGCCTCCGGAAATCAGAAGTGGCTTAAGTTGTTTATTGACAGCTGTTCGTTCCAAAGCGATCATTCCCAAAACAGGAATTGCGAAAAGTGTCATTCCTAAAGCCATAGAAACTGCTCGGAACTTATTATATCCGGGGAGGATATCGAATAGCAGGTAATTGAAACCGCTAAAATTCTTGCCCCAAGAAAGTAAAATCGAGAAGACGATGATCGTCCCAAAAGTGATCAGGCTTTCTTTTGGCGCAGCCCAAATCCCCAAAATCGCAAGGAAAACAAGAATTGCACCTCCATAAATTGGTCCTCCTGTAAAAGGCTGATCTCCCCAATAGGTTGGAGCGCCTTGCAAGAATCCATTGATCTGCTGCGCATCGACTCCATTTGCCCGAAGGGCTTGTTCAGAGGCTGAGTTTTTCCCCAATGGAGTTTGGCTTCCGCCCCCATAGAAATTAGGGACTAATAG
>JBLGAM010000081.1:0-14868 GCA_047612305.1 Planctomycetota bacterium
CTACCATGATAATCACCTTGGCAATTTTCTCAAAACTCTCAAGCCGAGGATTTAGCTCGTTGACAGTACCCATCAGTGATTGCTCCAAAATTGCTTTGCTTTTTGATTTTCCTAGCTCAGATACTACAACTAAAGCAATTGGTTGAGGAATACCTGTCCCTACAATACAGACTTGATCAATGTCTCCATTTTTTAAAAATTCCAATTCGATAGGCGCAGGACTAATGTATTTTCCTTTGTCTGTTTTGAATTGATCTTTGATACGTCCAGTAATGGAGAGGTAGCCATCATGATCGAATTCTCCAATGTCACCAGTTCTTAAGAAACCGTCTTCAGTAAACATTTCAGCTGTTTTCTCTGGCTCTTTAAAATAGCCGACCATTAGGCAATCACTCTTAATTAAGATCTCGCCTTCTTCGGATAGTTTCGATATAACCCCAGGAAGTGGTCTGCCTACCGTACCAAATTTATTGGCATCAGGTAAATTGAAATGAGAGAGGATACAATCTTCTGTCATGCCATACGCTTGATTGATTTCTATACCAAGTTTTGCGTACCATTTCTGCAAGCTAATCGCAATAGGTGCTGCTCCTGAAAAATTTACTAAAGAAGCGTTCAGGCCTAACTTTTTTCGTATTTTTTTCTTGATGAAATTACCTAAAATAGGCAAACCAATAAGTCGATCTAGTTTTTTTTGAGGCATCTTTTCCAATATCTTTTCTTGGAATTTCTGCCAAATTCTAGGAACGCCGAAGAAAGTTTCTGGCTGAACCGAGGCAAGGTCCTCTGCAAACGTGGCTAATGATTCTGGAAAGCTGACTGATGCACCACGGTATATTGCAGATAGCTCTACCCCTGCTCTTTCGGCTATATGGGTCATCGGTAGGTAAGAGAAGTAACGAGGTTGTCTAGGCAATTTAATGACCTCAACTGCTGTATTGGTCAAGGTGTTAAAATTACCCACAGTGTGCATGACACCTTTAGGGTTACCTGTAGTCCCTGAGGTGTACATGATGGTCATTAAGTCTTCATGTTTCAGATCAGGTAGGCCTTTTATAGCCTGATTCTTAGCAACTAGCTCGCCCCAACCGTGTAGTTCTTTAATATCATATAATTCAACGCCAATGATCGGTATTTCCGGAATGCCTGATTTCTGCTGATTATAATCGTCCAGTTTTCCGACAATGATGGCTTTTGACTCACTATGAACCAATATTTCATGAATTGACTCTGCGCTTAAAGTGGGATAAATGGGTATAGATATGCATCCTGCCATCATGATAGCAAGATCTGCCATGATCCAATGGGCACAATTCTTAGACAGTAGGGCAACATGACTGCCATTTGACAGTCCCATACCATTTAGCGCCGAAGCTATTTTTCGGATTTCTTCATCAGCTTCCTGAAAAGTGTATTCTTTAAACACCCTATTGATAGGTTGTCTTAAGAATGTTTTGCTGGGCGTAGTATATACCCAATGGGCAAACGCCTCCAAGGGGGTATTAAAGTTTTCCATGTATGGTTATTTTAGGGTAATAGAAATATAGGGAAAAAAAATTCCGAGAAAATCGAAATATTATTTAGTCGAGGTTTCACTCAATTGATGAATCGTATTCTGGATTAATCCCTCGATATTTTTGCCTCGGTTATCTTTGATCTGATACTGAATTTCCATGACCCAGGTTGGCTTGATTTGAGGAATTGTCAGGGTTATCGATTTTTTGTCTTTTCCCAATTCTGCTTTTAGGACTTCCAATTTTTGTTCATTGTAGTGTTTTGATCCATATTTCCTGGACCGTAAAAGATCCCAAGTCTTTACCATATAGTGGGCAGTATCGGCGACACTTTCCATATCCAATTCGTCTGTAAAGCTTAGCTGGATTCCAGTTGAAGTTGCATGAATTCCAATTGGGATTGCCATGGGCTGGTTTACCTTTCTTATTCGATAAAGTCCTCCCAATTGTGGCTGAGTGGAACCCCAAGCCGATAAGCCGCAGAGGTATAACTGTTCATCTCTAGGATTGAAGCGACCTCGCATCACTCCTGAAGAAAACCGTGGTATTGGCAATTCGAAAATTCCTCCTTGCACTTGATTGCCGATTTTTTCGAAAGGAACCACAAAGATTTTCCCGTAGCCATAGGAGAAGTTTAGAAGTTTCCCGTTCAGCGCTCCCCACTTTTTGCTGTCGACCCAAAGGAGTTCGGAAGGGGACTGATCTATATCCCGCTCAACCCAAACGAGTGGGAGTTCCATCCCGCTTTCCGTGCTGTCAGCAGGTGGATTATAGCTAAACATATTTCCATAAAATCCACCGGGTTTCACCCAATTGATCCGGTTCATTGGGTTCCAGTGGCCTTCTTGATCAGTGACTATAAATGTACCGTCGGGGTTAATACAAACTCCGTTTGCCGCTCTGAAACCAGTTGCGATGATGTCGGTTTTTAACCCATCCCTACTCACTTTGATCAAGGTTCCGTGCTGAGGAATTAAAGCCTCTCGGGCATGGCGGGCACTTTTGGCGTAATAGAAATTCCCCTCCTCATCGGTCTGAAGTCCCATGGCAAATTCATGGAAGTGATCCGTGACCTGATGGTCATTGTTGAAGCTTTCGTAAAAGTCCGTTTCCCTGTCGCCGTTATAATCGTGGAGGCGGACCAGCTGATCTCTGCAAGTGACGAAAATCTCCTCATTGACTACTTTGATTCCCAAAGGCTGAAACAAACCCGAGGCGATGCGTTGCCAGGTAAGTTTTCCGGAATCTTTCGTAAACCCTTCCACCAGCCAAACGTCTCCATCAGTGGAACAAATCACGCCTTTGTTGGGGTCTTTGAAAAAGTCAAGACCGCTTAATCTGAATTGATTTTTCCATGGGCTGTCAAAAGGTGGATTAAGAATATCTACCTGAAAAGGTCCATCCTGTTCTCCCTTCTGAACTTCTGTAGTGAGTATCTGTGGATATCTGGCAGGCCCTCCTTTGATCATTGGATTCAAATTTTCTGGTTGGCTGGAAGTTTTTGCATACTGCTGCAAGCCCTTCATCCCCGGTTTAGCCATCAATAATTTGATTTTTACGGATTGAGAACGAGGGATCTCCAGGACGTTAAACCCAGTCTGATCCTTCAGAACTGCCCCTTCACCGACCATTGCCACGGATGTCCCAGTGGGAGCAATTCGCATTTTCAGCGGTTTAGCAGAAGGAGAAATATTCAACGTTCTGGTAAATACCGGTTGGTCTTCGAACGTCTCCAGCCCAAAAGTTTCCAAGATTTTTGAATTGCCCACGGTGTAAGAAATAATCACCCGATCGTTGAATTGATAAAGTCCTTCGTAGTGCGTCCATACTCGAGGTAAGGGCCCAAACTTTCGCTTGTCTCGAGCTGTAAATCGAGGATCGTCAAAGTTGCCCGTAGCTGGGTTTGCCCAAGCAGGTGTTACGGGGTTTTCAAAGTGCAGCTCACCAACAGTTCTAGGAGAGATATTGTGTTTCCCGTTGAATAAAATTGCTTCCCAATCTATAAATCCTTCGCCTGTCCAAGCTCCTGCAATACGCATCAGGTCGTGGTCAAACATCATCCAAGCTTTGCCAGCTGCAACTCCACCTTTTCCCTCGTCCAGTCTCACGGCAATTCCTTTGTAGGCGAAATTGGAATTGATATAATTTTCATCTTTAAGTGGCTGGATGGGACCAGTGGACCGTTCTCTTGGAGGCGCATTCTGTGCGACTACTTCATAGGTATTGATCAAAAAGTTACCATAGTCCATTTCCGTCCAGGGTTTAAATTCTTTGGGGGCAGGACCTGTGGTCGTTCCGACTGGTAAGCTTGCCAAATAGGCCGAGTCTACTGCTACATATTGATTCGGATTAGCCTCTTTCAAAAAGGTTTCTCTTAGGTAATTGATGAGGTCATACTTCTCTACAGGAGTCAAATTGACTTGCGGCGGCATAGAGCCGTATCCTCGCGTGAGCGTTTGGTAGATGGAATAGGGATCCTTTCCCACCGTAAATTCGTCCTTCCAAAATTTAAATGCATTGGGCATAGAACCCTCTTGCTCAGGATTTCCATGGCAATTGAAACAGGTGTTATTGTAAATATGTTCTCCAGTCCGAATAGATTCCCCTTGCCGGTCATCTAAGGCAGTTAGAAGACTTCGATGATCTATATTCTTTTCGTAATCAGGGAGATCAGATTCCTGAAGGACAAAACCTGAAGGCTTTTCCGCAGTTTCATTTTTTGAATCGGAATTACATCCTAGGAGAAATAGAAATAGAAAAAGATGATTTAAGCAAAGTAGGAATCGTTTCATGGTAGGGTCGAGTGGTAGTATTTGCCAGTTCTAATCTATTGGTCGACTCTGTTTTAATAGCTATTTTGAGTTTATCGCAACCTTCTGATCTAGTCCAGCATATGTAAAATACAAATTTCATTGGATGGCAGAGATCTTGCCGGATACTTTCTTTGATTGAGTACCCACTTTTTTCTAAAGGGAGGGAAAATACTAGTTCAAGTGGGGTTAAAGAGTTAGCCAATAAAACCTTAATCTGGAAAAAATATTATTTGCTAGTGATTTCCCAAGAAATGCAGAAAAGTAGAGCATTAGGAAGAGAGGCGAAGTGATTTTGTCATGACACACCTCTTTGTAATCGACCCTTTATTCTATCCGGATGTTTGAATCAGATTTAATCAAAATAATTAGTGGAGATTCGGAATAGAAAAATTGCATATCCGAAACCGTGTTTAGAAAAACACCGAGATAGGGTGAGAAATAAAGCTAAATCAGTGAGTGATTAGTCTCCTTTTCTTTAGTAATCTTATCTACTACCAAGGCAATTGCGCCGTCACCTGTGACATTACAAGCTGTACCGAAACTGTCCATTGCGATATAAAGCGCAATCATTAATCCAATCATTTCCTCGCTAAACCCCAACATAGACTGAAGGACAGCAATAGCCGCCATGATCGCCCCTCCAGGTACTCCAGGTGCGGCCACCATTGCAACACCCAACATAAAAATAAATCCAACAAACATACCAAAGTCGTATGGCAATCCTTCTAAAATCATCAAAGCCATCGCACAGGCAGTGATTTTCATGATACTTCCAGACAAGTGTATGGTCGCACAAAGAGGAATCACAAATCCCGCGATCTTAGGCGAAACACCATTTTTCTCCGTTTGCTCTAAAGTCACCGGAATGGTAGCGGCCGACGATTGTGTGCCCAAAGCTGTGAAATAAGCGGGCATCATATTCGCCAATAATCGAAAAGGATTCTTCTTCACAATAGCCCCCGTAATCACATATTGGAGCAATAGCAAGAATAGATGCATGGCGAAAATCACCCCAATGATATTCACGAATACAGAGAGTATGGAATACACTTGACCGCTAAAAGCCATATTCGCAAAAATCCCCAAAATGAATATTGGAAGCAATGGCACGATCACGTTCTCGATCAATTGCATAATGATGGTCTCAAAATTCTTCACCACCTTTTTTAAAGTCGAATTCTCCTGATCGGAAAGCCCCAAACCGATTACAAAAGCCAGCACCAAAGCAGACATGACATCAATCACAGCCGGAATGGTGATGCTGAAATAAGGCTCTAAATTTTTTCCTCCCTCTGTGATCTCAGCTGCTTCATTTACATGAGAAGCAAGGAGAGAAGGAAAGATAGTAGCCGAGGTGAAATAGCTCATAAACCCAGAAAAAAGGGTAGATCCATAGGCAATCGCTGCGGTAATCAGCAGTAATCTACCTGCACCCTTGCCCAAGTCGGAAATGGCGGGCATGATCAACCCCAGTATAATCAGTGGAATGGCAAAATTCAGAAATTGCCCGAAAAATGAATTGAAGGTGGCGAATATTCGATTGATGGATTCCGGTAAGTATAATCCGAAGAAAATGCCCAATACGATCGCGATAAATACTTTGAATAATAGATTGGAGAATAGACTCTTCATTCTTTTGACTGGGATTGCTGTAAAAAGGCAAATGCCTTAATTCGATTTTTTAATTTGCTAATATAAAAGGAAAGTTCCTCTGCCTCTAAGCGAGGTGAAATAGAATGAATTTCATCAAACTATGGCCCACTATATTTTAATACTCCACTGGGATTTCCACCATGGTTTGATCCCAAGCAATTCGCATTACAGCGGTATTATTTCCAAGATCCTCAAATCGAATAGAAAAGGCTTCCACTACTTCCGGAAGTGATTTGGTTGGAACAGTAAATCTAACCACATCATTTTTTTCATTGTAAGAATATGCTCCCCAGTAATCCAAGTCTGCATTTAGAATGATAGTCCATTCCCCTTCGCCAGGAATTGCAAACATAGAATAGGTTCCTGCTTTTATTTTTTTGCTACCAAGTGTCATATCCTGATATGCTTTAAATTCTACAGCTTCATTAGCACCTAATCGCCACACCTTGCCATAAGCAGCCATTTTCCCAAAAACTTCTCTGCCGCTCTTGGCTGGTCTGCTGTAATAAACTTTCGCAATCGCCTTATCGCCTTCCTTACGATCATGGGCAAAATTATCCGGCAGATAGGCTACATCCAGAGGGCTTTTGTCAAGAGAAGAGAAATCTTGGGAATGAACAAGGGTAGAAAAACTACATGAAATCAAAAGAATTAAAATAACGTGTTTCATAGGGACAGAATAGAATTAAAACTGAGGCAAATTAGTGAAATTATGATGAAGCCAATCTTCCATTTCCCTTTCGGGAGTAGCAAAGCCTTGGTTTGGACTGAAAAAATGTCTGTCATATTGTTTGAGTCAAGCTATCGGCCTCGACGAGTAGTTGTGTGAACCGAAATGATTGCTATTTCTTTGGTTTTATTCAAATTATAGTTGGGGAGGGATACAAATATTTCAGCCCTAGGAATCATCCTCTAAGCCTAGCTAGGCGAAGTCAAATCTGGATTAAATAACCTTAAAAACTACTCGCAAAAATAATAGAATCTACTTCATGAAATATCAAATGCAATTGCTTTACATTCGATACTTCATTTGCCATTACTATATGAATCCACAGCGAATATCCTTCCTTTTTGGCCTTTGTTGGTTCATTGGATTTATCGCTTTTACTTCATTTTCTCCAAGGAATGATTCTAGAAATGGGCTTACGGGCACAGAAACATTTTTGAATCAGGATCAAGCTCACCAAGTTGATATTCGGATTAGTTCTGAGCTTCCAAAAACACCGCCATTTAAAGTAGACTGGAGTCTTAGCTATCGGTTAAATACACCTTGGATATCCGAACAAATCCATTTCAGCTTACCTAGCACCTTCATTTTTTCAAAAATCCATCTCTCGCTTTAACGTGAGGGAGACTTTTTGCCATTTTTTCTTCAGTTGGTAGAATCGGATAGTTCTTGCTAAGCCCCTTCGGCTAAACTTCTATTCTATCGCAAAATCTTATATCCCATGATTGACATTGATCCAGTGACAATGAGTTTGTCATTTATTCTATTTGGTGCAGTTTGCGCCCCATTTATTTACCAATCTATTCAGCAGACCAAAAAGCGAAAAATACTTTTGCAAAAACTGTCTGAAATCGCTAGTCAACTTAACGGCAAGCTCATTCAAACTGAAAATTGGCGAAACCAATATGCGATTGGCATTGATCCCGAAAATAAAATTTTAGCCTATATCAGGTCTTCCGAACAGCCTATTGCGATCAGTATCGATTTGAAGCAAGTGAAATCAGCCAAAATCAACAAGATTAACCGAGAGGTTAAAATTAAGAAGGATAAGAGAATCATCGTAAACTATGTGAGCATTGAGTTGAACTACCTTTTGGAAGGCTCTCAGCCGACGATTTTAGAGTTTTATGATGCTGAGTTCTTTACAGATTTAAACGGTGAGTCCGTGCTTGCTGAAAAATGGGTTGAGCTTATCTCTGGTTTACTAGTTCAAAATCCCAGCTCTAAACCAATTCCAACTAGGCTTGCCGCCAGTGCTTAACTATGAGCAATCAAAAAGAATCGTGGGGATCAAGAACAGGCTTGATCCTCGCCATGGCTGGAAACGCGGTGGGCTTAGGGAACTTCCTCCGATTTCCCGTTCAAGCGGTACAAAATGGAGGTGGGGCATTTATACTCCCTTACCTGATCTGCTTTGTCCTGATGGGAATCCCGCTTCTATTTGTAGAATGGTCCATAGGTCGATTTGGAGGTATTAGTGGCAATCACAGCACCCCTTATATCTTGGATTCGATGTCCAAAAAGACCATTTGGAAATACATAGGTGTATTTGGAATCTTCACCAATATTGCGGTGGTGGCATATTATACCTATATCGAGTCTTGGACTTTAATGTATGTACTGCACACATTATTGGGATCCTTCACGGGAATGAGTAAAGAAGCAATCAGCCTCTTTTTTGACAATTATGTCAATCTCAATGGTTCTGATTTTGGAATTCCTCTACTTCCCTTGATTATCTACATTCTGGTATTAGGAGTCAATGTGTACATTCTTTCCACTGGTCTGGGGGGGATTGAAAAAGTGGCCAAAATCGGGATGCCTCTGTTGATCTTGTTTGGAATTATTTTGGCGGTTAGGGGATGGACTATGGGTACAAGTTTTGCCTCTTCCGAATTTCCGGATGCGAATGCTTGGGATGGGATCAATTTTCTTTGGACTCCCCAATACAGCTCTTTAGCCGATCCTAAAGTTTGGCTGGCAGCCGCTGGACAGATTTTCTTTACCCTCTCTGTAGGTATGGGATCTATCCAATGTTACGCCTCTTACATTAAAGAAAACGAGGATATCGCTCTAAACTCAGTTACTGCAGGATTTACCAATGAATTTGTTGAAGTATTACTCGGGAGTGCTATTGTTATTCCTATTGCAGCTGGATTTCTAGGCATTGATTGGGTCTTAGAAAATGCCGGATTTGGAATGGCCTTCCAGACGATGCCTTATCTTTTCCAACAGTGGGGAGCCACATTTGGGATCATCGCAGGAGTTTGTTGGTTTGGATTACTGTTTTTTGCAGGAATCACCTCCTCCTTGGCGATGGGTACACCTTGGATGGGATTCATGAAAGATGAGTTTGGTTGGGGGAAAGCAAAAGGAGCCATCTCTTTTGGTTTAGTAGCATTGGTGATGGGAATTCCAACTGTCCTATTTTATCAATATGGCTATTTTGATGAATATGACTATTGGGCAGGTACAGTCAGCTTGGTTGTATTTGCATTATTAGAAACGATCCTTTTTGCCTGGATTTTTGGGATGGACAAGGGCTGGGCAGAGATCAATCGGGGTGCTGATATCCGAATTCCGGCTATGTATAAATGGATCATGAAATATGTGACTCCAGTTTTGCTGTTGTTGGTATTCATCAGTGCATTATTTACCCCAGAAGGAAATGACTGGGCTGGAGCTATTTCTTCCTTAGCGGAGGGAAATCTCTATAGTCTAGATCCCAGTGCTTTGATAGCCAAATTGTCACATGAGGATATCAAGCAAGCATTAATTCTAAGTCCTGACCAAGCGGTGTATTTGGAGAAAAAGATGTTCTACTCAAGTATCGCTAGAATTCAACTAGTCCTCTTATTTCTTGCCATCGTCGCAATAGTTTGGTATTCAAGCGTAAAACGTAAAAAATCAGCACTATCATGAACACCTCAGCACTTATTCTAGCCATAGTCACTCAAGGACTAATATTGTCTGTGACCCTTTATTGCTTCTACTTAGTCTTAAAAAAACCTGAATCTAAAACGGGGAAGTGAAGGTCTAAACCTGTGTTTGGCCTGAACAAAAGCAAACTCACAAAAGACTAGATTATCTCAGTTTCAATCTGTTCAAATCATTGCTTGGACCGAGTTTAGTGTACCAGCACTAAAACCCGGTCCAAGTTTGAAATAATCTGATAAGAGTAGGGGAATACTTAGAATACCTGGATTAAAAACTAAACTTATACGTGTGGTAATTTTTTATTTATGCTCCTTTAAAATCTCACCCAGCTCCATTGCGCAACCCCAAGCTAAAGTAAAGCCAGCTCCACCATGTTCCTGATAAGAGCTGGATGAAAAAGGCATAAGTGCATTAGTGGTAATCAGGCAAAGCTAGGGAATAGGATAGTAATTTGAGATGCAACCTAACAAGCGATTGAGTTGCCTCAGGCTCACGTGCAATATCGGAGAAGCGGTATTTGAGCAATGCGTTGAAAGATTTCTAATGCACGCATTTTGTCAATCAATTCTCCTTGTGCAAGTGAGTATCGCGGATTAAAGGAGTTGTTCACCTTAGAATAAAAAGCAAAAGATTTTACCTATATGATAGGTGAAAATCATATGAATGATTAAGACAACAGTTCAAATAATTGTAAACCTATAAGATTGAATCGTTGGAATAATAGTCCACTACAAAAACCTTTTCCATGTGAGGGCTAAGGATTTTCTGAAAATCAAGGTGGGCTGGATGTTTTTGATAATCATTAAGATCTTGAATCGATTGACAGGAAATAACGAAACAATGTGTGAATCCTTGGTGATGGTTTTCTTCGCTGATATTTCTGCCCCATTCCATAGCTACAATTTGAGGCACTTGACTTTTAAGAGACATAAAGGAACTGACCACATGCTCTACTTCATCTTCCAGAGAGGAGTCTCTGAATTTGAATAGCACCACATGACGCAACAGTGAAGATTTAGCATTCATAATTTTTTCTTTAAAATATTCCAGGAACACTTCCACCATCTAATTTTAACACCGCGCCATTGGTGGCCGATGAAAGCGGACTTGCCAGATAAAGTACTCCATTGGCAATCTCTTCAGGTGATAAAAATCGTTCAATTAAGGATGTTGTTCTTACATTTTTGAAAAAAGCAGATGCAACATCTTCCTCTTTCTGATTTTCTTTAACGGCCTGCTCCTTCAAAAATCTTTTGGCTCCTTCAGATAAGGTAGAACCTGGCATGATTGAGTTAACAGTGACGGCTGATCCTCTTGTAGTTTGTGCTAATCCACGCGAGATACTGAGCATGGCAGCTTTAGTCATGCTGTAGGCAATTAAATCCTCGGGTACTAGTTGAGCACATTCGCTACTCACAAAGACAATGCGGCCCCAATCCCGAGCCATCATTTTTGGAAGTAGTGCTCGCGATAGTCGCACACCACTCATGACGTTTACTTCAAATAGGCGATACCAATCCTCATCGGAAGTCTCAGTGAAGGATTGAGAAGTGAAAATCCCGACGTTATTGATCAGTATATCTATTCGGTCCAGTTTTGAAATTAAGTCCTTTACAGAATTTGGATCACTGAAGTCAGCTGTTATTCCGGATACCTTTGCCGAAGGAATTTCCTTTTTCAATTCTTCAATAGCATGTACTACTGTTTCCTCATGTCGACCATTCAGAATCACATGAGCTCCCTCTTTAGCCAATAGTTTTGCAATGGCAAACCCAATTCCAGAAGTAGATCCGGAAATAAAGGCAATTTTATTAGTCAATAGGTAATCCATAGTTGAGAGTGTTTAGTTGGCAATTCCCCAAGGACTGAAGAAGACCCACAAGGCTAAAACTGCGATAATTAAGATGATTGTTAGGATGACATCGGATGTGAAAACCAGCTTTGTCTTAATCCCTGACCTCTGAAATGTCACTAATCGCAATGACTCTTCCGACTGAGGAGTGGTAAGACGACTGGCGACCATCATTATCCCAGCACAAATGACAAACAGAATGATGGCGAAATGAAGAAAGTTAATGTCCAAAAAGGTATGCACAAATGAACCTTCTTTTACCTCAATGATTCCTTCCTTGCTCATAAACTCGGTGACTAGGCGAGATACGCCTAATGCAAAACCCATCCATAAGGAAACAATTGCACCCTTTGCATTGATCCATTTGAAGTATAGGCCAAATAAAAACACTGCTGCAATGGGTGGCGAGATGTAGGCTTGAATACTTTGGAGATAAAAGAATATTCCTCCTCCCATCAGTGATTTCATGAAAGGAATCCAACCTAGACTCACGAATACCAGTGCGACTGTTGCCAATTGTCCCACCCAAACCAATTCTTTTTCAGAGGCTTTTGGTTTGTATTGTTTGTAAAAATCAATCGTAAATAATGTAGATGAAGAGTTGAAAGCAGATGAAAGCGAACTCATCAATGCAGCAAGAAGTCCTGCGATCGCGAGGCCTTTCAGACCACTGGGAAGGAAACCGGTGATCATAGCCGGTAATGCATAATCAGCATTGGAAGTCGAAAAATCCAGCATCCCTTTTTGCAAAAGTGCATAGGCGATAACACCCGGGATGAAGAAAATAAAAACAGGTAATAACTTTAAGAATCCAGCAAAGAGCGCTCCTCTTCGGGCGTTGCTGACATCTCTTGCTGATAATGTACGCTGCACGATAAATTGATCCGTACACCAATACCATACACCCAATATTGGTGCACCAAATAACATTCCAGTCCAGGGATATTGTGTGTCCGTCATAGGGCGCCACAAGTTAAAGAAGCGCTCAAGTGGTGGGTTGCCCGGTTGGGTAGAAGCTTGTTGAATGGTCGAAATCATTTCATCCCAGCCGCCCAATTGAGCCAATCCGAAATAAGTAACAGCTCCACAACTCGCAATGAGTATGAATGCCTGCACCATATCGGTGTAGATTACTGCTTTGAGTCCTCCTAGCACCGTGTAAAATCCTGTTGCTAAAACGATGATTACGGCGCCTGTCCAAAAAGGTACGCCCATGGTTTCAAAAATTAGCGCGCCGGAGAAAATGATCAACGATATTTTTGTGATGACATAAGCAAGAATAGAAACTACAGATAGGTAATTTCGACAAGCTTTAGAGTATCGAAGCTCAAGAAATTCTGGCATGGTGTAAACGCCTGTTCGCAAATAAAATGGGACAAATACCCACCCTAATAAAATCAGGATAATGGCTGCAAGCATTTCAAAATTGGCCATGGGCATTTCTGCCCGAGCGCCGGCTCCAGATACTCCTAAAATTATTTCTGAACCAATGTTCGAAGAGAATAAGGAGGCGCCTATTACAAACCAGCCTTCGTTTTTCCCAGCTAGAAAATAATCTTTCGAACCTTGCTCAATTTGAGGTTTTCCATGTACACGTGACGCCCACCACGCAATCCACAAAGTGATACCAAAATAGATTGCAATGATGAGCAAATCCCATGAACTCATGTACTCCAGCATAGGTGGGGTTGATTTAGTGTGGTTATTGATTATGAAAGTGAGAAGTAATCTTTTTTCTGTTTTTAGTAGAAAAAGGACTCCTCAGTCGAGAGTTTGTACCTCTGTCAATAGTTAGAAAGCCCCAGGATTTTTTCGCCTAGCTCGTTTAATTTGGCTGCTTTATATTTTGTTTGTTCCCATTTTCTTGGATCACCCGGAAAAGCATAGCCTTCAGGCGCAATACGATTCTGCCAGGAATTAATTCTCCATTCTTTCAGCTCTTCATTTTCTTCCTCAGCCGGCATCATCGAAATATACTGGGCAATTCTTACTTGGTCTTTCGAAAGGTTTGGTCGAATGCCATGAGGTTGTGAGCTGTTGAAGATGAGTAAATCTCCTGCCTGTAATTTTACCTTTACCAATTTATCTTCAAAAGCGGTTATATCTGGTTTGAAATGATTACGATCCTCAGGCTGTGTTAATTTCCAGGTATCATAAGTGCGAAAAAGTTCTGGAATACATTGAAAGCCGCCCATGTGTTCGTCTTCTTGATCTGCCAAAGCTAAAACGCCTTGAACGTTTTGAGGCTTTGTCTCTGGATCGTAATCCCAATGAATAAATCCTTTATACTCGAATCCCGGTCTGATTGGAAAGTTTAAGTTAGCTCGGTCAATCGTTACCCAAAGTTTTTCAGTTCCCCAGATATCTTCAAACGCATCGTGAACCCGTTGCATCTGACGGTTCTCCCAAAGAAGTTGATGATTATAAACTTCTACCATTCCCGTTCCGACTAATTCCTTCATCTCCATGTCAGCTCGTGGTGCTGTATACCAGGTAGAAGGGTCATTCTTATCTTTCTCTTCAAACTCCCATAAAAAATCTGCGGTTCGTAACGCTTGCTCACGTGGCACAGCATTTTTAACAACCACATAACCATTATAAACCCAGAAAGCCCAATCTTCTTCGCTTAAGATTCTCAGTGGCTTTCCATTGGATCGGTCATTCAGTTTTACCTTACTGCTGGTAGCAGTAGATGGATTGCCGGGGATGTCTTTGTGATTCTTGTTGGGGCTATTCGTAGGAGCATTAGTCTTATAATTTTCCATAATTGGTTTGTTGGGTTTAAGTATAGGATAAAGCTAACTGATGTATGCAATCGATTTCTACTCCAATAGTGATGGGTTTTTGAATCATATTGATATTTTAGAGTCTGTATGGACTATCAATAAGTCAATTTTATGTAAATTTTGAAATGAAGACTGAATTAGAACGAATCGTTGCACATGAAAATAGCTCTCTTCGCTTGATGGTGAATCCCAATTTAAGTGACTTCTTTTTTTGGCATTTCCACCCGGAATATGAGTTGGTATTTATCGATGGTGCAAATGGAACACGGCACGTAGGCAAACATATATCACGCTATGAAGGAAGCGATTTGGTTTTTATTGGTTCGAATATCCCGCATCTCAATTTTGATTACGGCGTCAAGACTTCGTATGAAAAAATTGTAGTCCATTTAAAGCCGGAGTTTCTGAAAGAAGCTTTTTCGTCTACGCCTGAATTGCATGCTGTCCATCTGTTATTCGAAGAATCCAAACAAGGCGTTGCCTTTGGGAAGAATGTAATACTGCTAGTGGGTGATCGCCTAAAGAAATTACATAGGTTGGGTTATTTCGAGCAGTTCTTGGAAGTGCTGAGCATCCTACAACTGCT
>JBLGAM010000082.1:0-14687 GCA_047612305.1 Planctomycetota bacterium
TAAATCTTGTGGTCAAGAAAGGTTCTGAGAGCAAAACGATCTTAGATGGCCAAAATGTTGGAGGAAGTTTTTCTCCACTATCTGGAGATCCTAATTTCTCAATTGCTCGAATTTCAATTTCTCAGGGGATTCATCGACTTGAGAATTCGGATGGCTTCACGGCTTACGTATATGGGTTTGGAACAATTGAATCTTATGGATATGCAGCTGGGGCAGCTTTGGATAATTTCAATTTTATACCAGAAGCTTCGTATGATTTTGATATCAATGGTGAAAAAGTGGCTTGCTTAGATGTGGAGGCACTTTGGGATATTAAGTCTGAAAACCCAAACTTCACCTACTTTATCTGGAATTTTGGCGATGGTACCGCTGCTAAAATCGGCCAACAATCCCTACATACTTTTACAAAACCTGGAATCTACGAAGTGGTGGTTATTGCTGCAATCAGCCCCAATACCTGTGAGGAGTCTGAGGAAATAACTTTCGAAGTCGAAGTACTTGAGCCGACATTTGAAATTGTGGGAGAGACATCTGTATGTCCTGAGGTGGAGGAGGTCATGTACCGACTTGAAAATATGCAAGACGTATCCATTTTTAAATTTGAAATATCCGCCGGTAGTCAAATTATTCAGGAATTTTCGGATGCAGTTATGGTAAAGTGGGGGGTTGCTAATCCTGATGCATTTTTGAGAGTCACTCCATATACTCAGACCGGATGCCCAGGAACTCCTGTTGATCTGATGGTGGTCATAAACCAGGAAATTGAAGTATCGGAGGCATTAGGGGAACTTGATGTTTGCTTTGATCTCACTATATCGCATCCCTATTCAGTTCCCAATGCGATCTCGAGCCGTGGATACGATTGGGTAGTTGCCGGAGGTAAATTAATTTCTGGTCAAGGAGGTTCTGAAATTGAAATCATTTGGGATCAGCCGGGAGTGACAGGAACTGTAGAATATACCGCATATAGCTTACTCGATACAGAGTGTGATGGGAAAGCTCCGTTAATTTCTGTCAAAGTGGCAAAGGAATTTGATGTGGCTTTGGAGAAAGTGCTTCCTGTATTATGCTTCGGTGGGAATACAGGAGAAATAGCGATTCAAATTAATGGAGGCGTGGCCCCATTTGTATATGCTTGGGAGCATGATTCCAACTTGAAAACGGGTGAAGCTAAAAACCTTTCCGCAGGAAAATACAGTGTTAAAATCACAGACCAACTGGGTTGCGTCAAAGAAATTCTTGAAATAGAAATCATTCAACCAAGCCTTCTTAGCCTCAGTAATGTAAAGCCCGAAGGCGTATCCTGTTACGGAAAACCAGATGGAACTGTGTCATTGACTATTGTTGGAGGCATAACTCCATATTCCATTGAATATAATGGGACAAATTTCTTCAATGCTTCTATTCTACTTACTGATATCCCTTCCGGTAAATATGCTTGGGAAGTCACCGATTCAAATGGCTGCAAAATCCCAGTTTCTTTTGAAATTACTTCTCCTGCACCCTTGGAAGTTGAAGTAAGATTGGAAAAGCCTGCTTGTCCAGGAGGAAGTAATGGGGAATTGTTTGCATTCCCTGTAGGAGGAGTTGGACCTTATATATATAGTTGGGATAATCAATCATCCTTTGGAAGTCAATTGATAGGAATTCCTAAAGGGAACTACAATGTATCCGTTACTGACAAAATTGGATGCGTAAGTTTGGGAGTAGGAGAAGTGATTGAGAAATCACCAGTAGTAAGAATGCCTACCGGTTTCAATCCAAAGAATGAAGAATTATACCAAGGGGTCTCAGACTGCGAAATCGACTTTGATTTGTGGATCTATAACCGTTGGGGACAATTAATTTATAGTGGAGGTTCGGGATGGGACGGTTTGGTGGAGGGGGAGGTAGTTCCAACCGGTAATTATACGTATCTGATGAGGCATACATTCAACTTGGAGGGAAAAGTAGAAGTAATTGATAAGCGTGGAACTTTTACGCTGATATGGTAAATCTCCTTCAGTAGAAGTAGAAAAAAATGTTTTTTTTTCGAATAGGATTAGAAAAACCTGATTCAATTTTTGAATCAGGTTTATTGTTTTACTCAATTTTGGCTAATCAAGCTTACTGAATTCCATAAAGTTTTTTCCCTGCTTCTTCATATTTATCGCCGGAAGTCCAGACTGGCTTCATGGCGGCATTTCCTATTTTCTCAGCAGCCAAAATGTAAGCTTTCCAGTATAAGGTCACATAATCCAAGTCTAAAGATTCAACTTGGTCTCCAGCCTTGTGATAATACTTATTGATCTCGTCATCAAATGCGGTAAAGCCAAGACTGAAAGTAGGAGCAGGGATTCCTTTTTTTGCAAAGTTAACATTGTCAGAACGATCATATAATCCCTGCTCTGGTGCAGGATCTGAAATGGCTTTTAATCCAAACTCAGAAACAGCATCACTGACTAAGCCATCTGCAGTAGTTCTGCCAAGACCGATTACGGTGATCACCGAAGTATCATTGTAGCCCGCGCCATCAATGTTAAGGTTGTAGATAATCTGATGTAATGGAACTAGTGGGTTCTCCGCAAAATAGGCTGAACCCAAAAGCCCTTTTTCCTCAGCAGTCCAAAGCGCAATCAAAATGGATCGTTTTGGACGATTTTTAGCAAAATATTTTGCAGCATTCATCACCGCTACGGTGCCCACTGCATTATCGCGCGTTCCGTTGTAAATCGAATCGCCATCAGCATCAGGTTTGCCCACACCGATGTGATCGTAGTGAGCAGAAAGCATGACGTATTCATTCTTCAAGTTCTTGTCAGTTCCTTCGATCCATGCCAAGACATTCTTTCCTTCAATAGCCTTGTTGATTTTTCCTTCAATGGAAAGTTCTGCAGTCGCCTTTCCACCTGTCAACTGATTTTTGATAGTGTTTTTCACGTCTTCTAACCAGATATAGGGCATTTTACTAGATTCGCCATTATCTATTACCAGTTGGGTACGATTCAAATAATTTGAAATCAAGGGCCAAGGGATGGATGGAATATTGAATCGCTCAATGACTCCAATTGCTCCCGCAGCTTCTGCTAGTTTAGCTTTTTCTGCACCCAGGCTGAAAAGATCAGCAGGGCTCATTCGATCCGGCGCACCTACATTAGTTACCAGAATTTTACCTTTCAGGTCTTTTCCTTCCAAATCAGCGGCTAATCCAAATCCAACTTCGACAAGCTCATATTTGCCAGAAATCGCATTCCCGTTAATCACGAGCATATTTTTGCCCTGAATGTAAACTGAATCTCCGAATCTGATCTCTCCTTTAGTAGGTGGTGACGACATCATAAAAGGAATATTTTGGAAGTAGTCCTCAGCTCCAGGTATTGGCTTAGCTCCAAATTCTTTCAGCTGGCCGGCAATAAAGTCGTAAGCAAGCGAAATCTCAGGACGAATTGGGTCTCTACCCATTAACTCGTCAGATGTCAAATAAGTAAGGGAAGCTTCAGCTTCCTTTTTATCAAATTTTTTCTCCACATTTTTTTGCTGCGCAAAAGATGAAGTCATAGCCAAAGCAATAAGGCCAAGGTATAGAAGTGATTTTTTCATAGAATTCATTTATGACTCTAAAGTAATTTTTTTTGCCAAAAGACTTACAACCGCAACTAGCGGATCTGATCCCAGCCCAATTCTAGGCAGATTTTTTTAAAATGCGGAGGAATTTCAGCCTGAATAGAAAGGGTTTTTGAAGTATCAGGGAGGGTAATGACCAAGGTTTTAGCATGAAGTATCAAGTTTGTCAAACCAAATTGCTTTTCAAAAAACTGATTCTGCTTGTTATCCCCATGCGCTTTATCACCTAAGATATAATATCTCAAATGTGCTAAATGTCTTCGAATCTGATGTGTACGCCCAGTTTCTGGTTTCAATTCCAAGAGTGCATATCGACTGGTCGGATATCTTCCAGTTGTATTGAAAGGTATTTCTGCTTCTTCAAGGACTTTATATGTCGTTCGAGCTTCCTGCTTTTTATTAGATCGCTCTGTGGTCAAAGGATAATCAATTAGTGCTTCTTTGATTTCGGGAATTCCTCTTACCACAGCCAGGTAGGTTTTTTCCACAGTTCGTTCCAAAAACTGGTTTTTCAGCAAGGGAAGAATTTCTTTTCGCTTTGAAAAAAGTAATACGCCGCTAGTCGGTCGATCCAGTCTGTGAACAGGAGAAACCCACTGACCAATCTGATCCCGAAGCAGCTGCAGGGCAAAGACAGTTTCTTCTGGAGCAATAGACGTACGATGTACGAGTAATCCAGAGGGTTTATTAATGGCAATAAGATTTTCGTCTTCGTAGAGAATTTCGAGACACATGTTTTTGATTATTTATTCTTTAGTGATAAATAACTAATTTGTTGAAAGATAATTTTCAATCACAAATATTCATTTTTCGGGTGAACCGACCTTTGTTTCTGTTTCTAAATGCATAAGTTAATATTGGTCATTTTTTTTACTGGCGTCCGACAAAATTTCGTCCTTGGAAATCAAGCTGCTTAGAAATTAGTATATGAAAATTTCCATGACCTACCTAGGTGATGTACCCCTGATGGTTTTAAAGGAGGGTAGTTTTCAGAAAGGTATTGAAATATTCATTTTGAGCAAACTGAAGCATGTTTTTCTATCGTTTTAGTTTTACTCGCACGCTAGCAATTTTTAATTGAAAATATGTGCAATTTGTTTATGAAATAAATATTTTACTACTTACAAATCGAGAAAAGAATTTAATATGATTATCCGCAATGATGCCAGTATTATTATTTTCTTTGGTTGATAGGTTGGAAGACGGATGACCGAAGTGGCCTAAATACCATTATTTACCATCGTTTCTAATTATTTTGTCATCCTACTGGCGTAAAAGCGGATATACATAAAATTTAATGATAGAAAGTGAACTGATGTTTGGGCTTAAAAATAGTGACCGACAAGCTTTGTCAGTTATCTATGATAAGTATTATCAGGATTTATATTTTTATCTATTAAAGTTCTATTCTCAGGAGGATCTCGTTCAAAATGCCATCCATGATATGTTTATTGATCTATGGAATTCTAGAAAATCTATTGGAGAAATCAAGTCTCTTAAAGCATACTTGCTAGTATCTTCTAGAAGGAAGCTTTTTAAATTGATTAAGGACACACAGCTAAATTCGGCTCAAAGTTTTTCTTATGAAGATGAATTGACAGACATTCCTTTTGAATATGCACACGAGGATTTTTTGATAGAAAAAGAGATTGATGAAGATCGTAGAATAAAAATTTTGGAGGCCATTAATCAATTGCCATCACGGCAGAAAGAAGCGGTGTATTTACGCTATTACGAAAAATTATCAATAGAAGAAATTAGTTTAGTTCAGGGCATTAACTATCAATCTGTACTTAATAATTTACAGCGAGCCTATGAAGTATTACGCGCTAATCCATTAATAGTAAATTTTTTAAAAGTTGTTTTGGCCGCTTTAATTGTTCACTGAAAAAGAAAAAGTAAAATATTTTTTATGTATATCCGCTTTTATACCAGTAAGGAGATAAAGGTAATAGAAACTAGGGTAAACAATGATTTCTAGGCCACTGCGGTCATCTGTAATCGGTCATCCAGCCTCTCAACCAAAGAAAAAAATGGTACTGGCATCATTGCGGATAATCATAATATTTTTAATTTTTTTCGATTTTGATGAGTATCTGAATTCAATATTCAGCTCTCTATTATAAAGGGACTAATCAAAGGTTTGGTCATTGCCAACTTTTGTCATTTATAACATGAAAAAATCAATATCAATTTTCGGAGATAAACAGGGCGGTCCAGAAATCTGGAATTCAATAAAATTTGCCAAGCGTAAACTACCTGAAGAGCTTATTGCAAGTGAAAAACTTCGGCTAATGCAGGGACTATTGGACGATGAAAAAACAACTCCAATAATTCCTATTCATCCAAGGAAAACTATATGGATGTGGTATGCTGCTGCATCGATAGTTTTATTGATGACAGTAGGAAGTTTCCTATTGCTAAAGGAGAATAATTTTAAGACCTCATACGGACAGATTGCTACTGTCCAACTACCAGATGGAACTTCAGTTACTTTAAACGGAAACTCATCTATAAGCTATTCGCCAATAAGATGGAGTCTATTTAATAATAGGAATGTGAGTCTTATTGGTGAGGCATTTTTTGATGTATCCAAGAAAGAAGTTGATGGCAAAAGAATCAAGTTTAAGTTATTGACAAGAAATCTGCAAGTAGAGGTTTTAGGGACACGATTTAATGTGACCGATAGGGAAGGAAATGAATCTGTTGTTCTCGAGGAAGGTAAGGTGCAGCTGATGATTCCTGATGTTCAAATCCCCCTTCAGATGGTTCCCGGAGATTATGTCGGGTATGATGCTTCAAAAAAGCGAATGCTGCAAATGGTTGTCCTAACAGAGGAATATACATCATGGAAAGATAAATACATACTTCTGGATAATAAAACACTAGGAGAACTAGCGCAGATCATTACCACTGTATATGGAAAAAAGGTGGTATTTCAGAATGATGAGGATAAGAAAATTCCGCTGGAAGGAAAAGTGCCTTCAGATGAAATTCGGATTTTGATAGCAGCACTAAGACTTGCTACAAAGCTGGAAATTAGCCTCGAAAATGATGTGGTGACTGTCAGTAATTCGAGTAAAATAATAACTATTTAACCCAATAATTATGCTAACCAAAATAACCTACTTATGAGAAAATACAATTACTTAATAGCCTTATTGCTGGGATTATTGGTAATGGGGAGTGGATCTGATGTTTTCGGGCAGGTTCTACTTTCCTATAATCAAGAAAATCCAACTGAAGAGCAGAACAACGAGAAGAGAAAGTCTATTACTTTCAAATCAGCAATAAAAAAGTTTAGTGGCCATTATGGGATTTCATTCCTATACAGAACTGATCTTATGGATGATAAGATGGTAGAATTCCCTATGCTTGATGGAGATATGGAAAAGGGATTGAGAGAATTACTAAATCCTTTAGATGCGGACTTTAAAGAATTACGCAATAAGTACATAGTTATTTTTTCGAATAATAGAAGGCTGGATACTTACACCAGTGGAGTGGAGTACCTAAAAGTTAATTCTAACTATCTGGAAAGAAAAATTACTGGTAAAGTAACCGAAGCAAATGGAGAAAGTTTACCGGGAGCAACCATACTGATAAAGGGGACTAGCATTGGAATCTCTTCAGATTTGGATGGTACATATGAAATAGTCATACCTGATGATTTAAATAACCCAGTTCTTGTGTTTTCTTTCATAGGTTTTGATCCTCAGGAAGTGGTTGTGGAAAATCAAACTGTAATCAATATAATACTCACGGATAATCTATCTTCTTTGAATGAAGTAGTCGTGGTTGGCTACGGATCAGTGAAGAAGAGTAATTTGACTGGTGCTGTATCTTCTGTAAAAGCTGATGAAATCCAACAAACTCCTATTACTTCGATTGATCAAGGTTTAGTTGGGCGAGCTTCTGGAGTGATGGTGACTCAAACCTCGGGCATGCCCGGTGCTGTTGCTTCCATCAGAATCCGTGGTTCCAGTTCTCTTCAAGGAGGAAACGAACCGCTATATGTGATTGATGGCTTTCCTGTATACAGTGGCTCTGGATTTGGGGAAACTGGTGGAAATGCTCAGATGAGTGGTTTGTCAACTATCAATCCTGCGGATATTGAGTCTATAGAAATTCTAAAAGATGCTTCAGCTACGGCTATTTATGGAGCTAGAGCAGCAAACGGTGTAGTTCTGATCACTACTAAGACTGGAAAAGAAGGTAGAGACCAGATTTCCTTTGACGCTTATTACGGTGTTCAAAGTGTGGTCAAAAAAATTGACGTAATGAATGCTTTTGATTATGCCATGTTGGTGAATGAGGCCTATACCAATGACGGCTTGAGTCCTGTTTATGACAGCAACAAAATGTCTGAACTTCAGGCTAATCCAAAAGGTACTGATTGGCAAGATGAGCTTTTTAGATCAGCGCCAATTCAGAATTATCAATTGTCCTTTTCCGGTGGTGATAAAAAAACCAATTATGCAATCTCTGGTAATTACTTCAACCAAGAAGGCGTAATAATCAATTCTGGATTTAAAAGGTATTCTGGAAGGATAAACATTTCCCGAAATATTAATACCAAGTTCAAAGTAGGTACAAACCTGAACGTAAGTCAGACCAACTCAAATGCTGTACCTACAGATGCTGGTGGACAAGGAGGAGTAGTAACAGGCGCTATGAAGTTTAATCCTATTTTACCAGTTTATACCAATGAGGAATTGGGTGAATATACTCAGGTAAACAGCCCCGGAATAATTTATCCAAACCCATTTGCTACCGCAAATGAACAGATAAGAGAAAGCAAAATGCTTCGTGTTCTCGGCAATGTTTATGGGGAATGGGAATTTATTCCTAACCTAACAGGTAAAGTGTCTTTTGGTACTGACTTAGTTAATACCAAGTTCGACACATTTATTCCTTCTAATATTTTTGAATCAAATGGAGTAGCGGTAGCCAGAGTAAATGGCGGATACACTACCAATTGGCTAAATGAAAATACGCTGAATTGGAACAAGAAGATTAATGAGGATCATTTTGTGTCCGTTTTAGGAGGTATAACATTTCAGAAGAATTTCTTTGAAAGTATAGGAGCTTCCTCACAGGATTTTGTGAATAATGTATTGCAGGAAAATTCTTTAGGTTCAGGCTCTACCTACAATCAGCCATCTTCTTCAAAAACAGAATGGAGCTTGGTTTCATACCTAGGAAGAGTTAATTACAATTTGAAGGAAAAATATCTTTTGTCTTTAAATGGTAGAATAGATGGTTCATCTCGATTTGGAGAAAATAACAAGTATGCCGTTTTTCCTTCAGGGGCATTAGCATGGAGAGCATCGGAGGAAGATTTCATTCAGAATATGAACACATTCTCTAATTTGAAAGCCAGAGTAAGTTATGGTATTACTGGTAATCAGGAAATAGGATTGTATAATTCACTCCCTACTTTATCTAATACTACTTATACCATCGGTAGTGCGTTAGTAACTGGTTTTTATCCAAACTCTATCCCTAATCCTAATTTAAAATGGGAAAAAACTTCGCAGTTTGATTTTGGCTTGGACTTCGGATTTTTTGAAGAGAGATTACGATTCACCACAGATTACTATTTCAAGAAAACGACAGATTTGATTTATGACGTAGCAGTTCCCTATGTATCAGGGTTTGATTCATCGCTTCAGAACATCGGAAGTGTTCAAAATCAAGGCGTAGAATTAATGATAGAGGCTGATGTGATAGCAAATAGCGAATTCCAATGGACTTCCTCTTTTAATATCTCATTCAATAGGAATAAAGTTATAGAACTTGGCGGTGAGAATTATAAGGATGTAGGATCTAACGATGGCCATTTGAAAACCGGATCAGTTCATAGACTGATAGTAGGACAGCCTATTGGTTTATTCTACGGCTACGTTTCTGACGGAATTATTCAAAATACTGAAGAATTGGCTGAAGGACCTGTGGGACCAACCAATTGGTTAGGTGGAAGAAGATACTTGGACATTAGTGGGCCGAATGGAGTTCCAGATGGGAAAGTGAATGCTACTTATGATAGAGCTATTGTAGGAGATCCTAATCCTGATTTCTTTGGTGGATTCACCAATACCTTTTCATACAAGCGCTTTGAAGTAAATGTGTTTACTCAGTTCTCTTATGGTGGGGATATTTTCAACTATAATGAAATGGAGCTATTACTCCCTTCTGGTGGTCAGAATGTGTACACAGAATTGGCGAATAGGTGGACCCCTTCCAACCCTAGTGAGATCTATCCTAAAGCTACTACCAATAGATCTGCCGTATTCAGTGATGTCTTTATACAAGATGGATCATACTTGAAAATTAAGACCCTGACATTTGGATATACTTTCCCTCAAATGGATTCAAAGCTTTTGAGTGGTCTTAAGTTATATGTGACAGGTCAGAACATGTTCACTTTTACCAATTATACTGGATACGATCCAGAGGTAAGTTATCGTGGTGCTACAAATCTCCAGTTAGGAGAAGATTTCGGCGGATATCCACAGTCCAGAACATTTATGATTGGTGCAAAAGTGAATATTCAATAAACAACAGACAGATCATGAAAAATATAAAATACATACTAATACTATTCGTAACGGTAAGTTTGACTTCATGCATGGACGAATTCTTAAAAGAGTCGCCAGAAGACAGATTTGTCCTCACTAATTTCTATAGCAGTCAATCAGATGCGGAAGCAGCTGTGGCAGCAGTCTATCAGAAATTATATGTACTCTATGAGCGGAATATGTTTATTCTGAATGAACTGCCTGCTGATACTGAGAAAAATGGGTTGGGTATGCCTAATCAATACCTACAGAACCTAGAGTTTTTGAGACATACTTCAGAGAATCAATTTACTAGGGAAATGTGGCTTCAGTGTTATTCCGGTATTGGTAGAGCAAATACTGCTATTATCAACATTCCATCCATTGAAATGGATGAGCAAATTAGAGCACGATTGGTAGGAGAAGCGAAGTTTCTAAGAGCCTTGTATTACTTTAATTTGGTTCGTTTCTATGGAGATGTTCCTATGATTTTGAAGCTAGAATCAGTGGAAGATGCACTTGGGGCTAGAGTGCCTACAGCAGATATTTACGCTCAAATCATAGCTGATCTGAAAGATGCAGAATCTAATTTACCAAGTACATACACTGCTAATAATATTGGAAGAGCGACCAAGGGAGCAGCGAAGATTTTGCTGGGTAAAGTCTATCTAACTATGCAGGATTACTCTAAATCAGCAGCAAAATTGGCTGAGGTAATCAACAATGAAGGTGAATATGGCTATGGGCTACATGAGAACTTTAGAGACAACTGGAATCCTGCAACCGAAAATGGTCAAGAGATGGTCTTCAGTATTGAGTTTATGGACCCTCCTGGGGATGGTAATGGAGCAATGGTGCTACAAGGACCAAAGTATTCTTTAAAAGGAGGATTTGCTGTTTTGGGATTAGTTAATTCCAATGAAGCAGATATTCCTACCCGGGATCTATTCGATAGGTATACGGATGATGACGAGAGAAAAGATGGTACGTTTAGAACAAATTTCGTGAGTCTCATTGATGGGTCTATCCATACCTCTAAAATACCTATTTTCACTAAATACTGGGAAGAGAACGAGCCTAATCCAAACAACAGCGATGCAAATATGCATGTAATCAGATATGCTGATGCAATCCTTATGTATGCAGAAGCATTGAATGAGACTGGACAGACAGAAACTGCCGCTATGCAACTTAACCGAATCATGGAAAGGGCATACAACTCTACCTCTCACAATGTATCCGGCATAGCAGCTGATGAGTTGCGTGAATTAATCTACGAAGAGCGACACAAAGAATTAGCTATGGAAGGTCATAGATGGTTTGATCTGGTTCGTACAGGTAGATTTATTCAGCGAATGAAAGAGCATGCTGCCTATGAGGCAAGTGTATCTGAGAGCAACAAGGTGGAAATTGCCCAAAACCTCAAAGATTACATGATTTTGATGCCAATTCCTCAGCGTGAAATAGACCTGAATCCAGCTTTAACGCAGAACCCGGGTTATTAATTGAACAGCAAATCACAATTCAGGGAGAGTTTAGATATCACCCTTCCAGATTTTTTCACACCCATTAATAGAGCTTTATGTACAAGAGTATTATACTAGGTTTAGGATTTTCATTTTTCACCGTGTTAATTTCTAAGGCTCAGGAAAAGCTGCAACCCAATATTGTATTGATTTATGCAGATGACCTTGGGTATGGAGACTTAGCCAGTTATGGGGCTTTGGATTTTGAAACTCCAAATCTTGATAAACTAGCCTCAGAAGGTATGCGCTTCACGAATTTCGAAGTTGCTCAGGCTGTGTGCAGTGCTTCCAGAGCAGGAATTCTTACCGGCACTTATCCTAATCGATTGGGATTAAGTGGAGCTTTGAATCCACATGCCACCATTGGTTTGAATCCAGAAGAGGAAACTATTGCAGAACTGGTAAAAAGGGCTGGGAAATATAAAACAGCACTTTTCGGTAAATGGCATCTCGGTCACTTAAAACCTTTTTTGCCCTTGCAACAAGGTTTCGACGAGTTTGTGGGACTGCCTTATTCCAATGACATGTGGAAATGGACTTATGATATGCAGCTGGCAACCGAAGAGACACATGCCAGAAAAGCAAGTTTTCCTGAGTTACCTCTGATGGCGGGAGATACCATAAATAGATTTATTGAAGATCTTGAAGATCAGGCAGAACTAACCACACGCTATACAGAAGAAGCTGTAAGGTTTATCTCTGAAAATAAATCGGATCCATTTCTACTTGTCGTTCCTCATTCTATGCCGCATGTGCCTTTGGCAGTTTCCAATAAGTTTAAAGGGAAAAGTAAGCAGGGCATGTATGGAGATGTGGTGATGGAGATAGATTGGTCTGTCGGTGAAATTATGAAAGCTCTTGAGAAAAATGGATTGACTGACAATACACTGGTAATTTTCACCTCTGACAATGGGCCATGGTTGAATTTTGGGAAACATTCAGGATCTACAGGTGGCTTACGTGAAGGTAAAGGAACAAGCTTCGAAGGTGGTCAGCGAGTACCATGCATTATGAGATGGCCAGGTCAAATCCCAGCTGGTATTATAAATAATAAGTTAGCCTCTACTCTGGATTTCCTGCCCACTTTTGCGGAAATACTTGATGTCCCTTTACCAGAAAAGAAAATAGATGGCGTGAGCATTTTAGCATTGTTGCGAAATGAAGAAAATGCCAATCCAAGACAAACCTTTAATTACTATTTCCAAAAAAATGCTTTGGAAGCTGTAAGGAGAGGAAATTGGAAATTGGTGTTTCCTCATGAGCATAGAACTTATATAGGCTCTTCCCCAGGAAAGGATGGAGTTGATGGAAAGACAAAGCAAGTGAAAACAGATTGGGCTTTATATGACTTAAGAAGAGATCCGGGAGAACGATATGATGTACGAAAAGAGAATCCTGAGATAGTAAGTGAATTAATGAAATTAGCTGATCAGGTTCGGGATGATTTAGGAGATGATCTCACTAATAATCCAGGAAAAAATCGCCGTAAACCAGGGGGGATAACTAACAATTAAACTTTTATAAATATGAAATTCAATAGACTTAAGAGTTCCACTTTTGCAGCAGCAATTGTTTTTTTGGTAATAAGTTGTGAAAGTAAGGTGGAAGAAAAAAAGGATAAAAAACCACCAAATATACTTTTTATTATGGCGGATGATCATGCTTATCAAGCAATAAGCGCTTATGGTTATGGCCTTAATGAGACACCGAATATAGATCGTATTGCAAATGAAGGTGCGATATTCACTCGGGCTACAGTTACGAACTCTATTTGTGCTCCAAGTCGTGCAGTTTTGCTGACGGGTAAGCATAGTTTCATCAATGGTAAAGTAGATAACGTACAACCCTTTAATTGGGAGCAGGATAATTTCCCGAAACTACTTCAGGCAAATGGTTACCAGACAGCCTTGATTGGTAAAATCCACTTGGACGGTCTGCCAACTGGTTTTGATTATTCCATGGTTTTACCTGGACAAGGCAATTACTATAATCCTGATTTTTTGGTTAATGGAGAAAGAAAAAGGTTTGAAGGATATGTTACTGATATTACAACAGATGAAGCTTTGAAATGGTTAGATCAAGGTCGTGATAAAGACAAGCCTTTCGTTCTCATGTACCATCAAAAAGCACCTCACAGAAATTGGAAGCCAGCGCCGGAATATCTGACTTTATATGATGATAAGGACTTTACTCCACCGGCCAACTTCTTTGACCAAGAGACGGGCTATGCAGGCAGAGGAACCGCCGCTCGTACACAAGAGATGGAAATCGATGGAGAAGCTGGATGGGGACATGATTTTAAAATGGTAGTAGATCCATTTGGTGATAGTACTGGCTTTGATAAAGAGTTAGCCAGGTTTAACCCAGAGCAATTGGCACTATGGAATGCGGCGTATGATCCGAAAAACGAGGCGTTCAAAAAAGCTTTTGGCCAAGGAGATGAGTCAACTTTCAGCATTGAGAAAAGACGTGAAATTGCGCATTGGAAGTACAACCGATACATCAAGGATTATTTGAGAACCATCAAATCTGTAGATGATGGAGTAGGTGAGGTCTTAGATTATTTAGAGGCAAATGGACTGGCAGAAAACACAATAGTTGTCTATACTTCAGATCAAGGATTCTATCTAGGAGAACATGGCTGGTTTGATAAGCGATTTATGTATGAGCAGTCTTTCAGGACACCGCTTTTGGTACGTTATCCTAAAGAAATCAAACCAGGAACGACCATCGATAAGTTGGTTCAAAATCTAGATTTCGCTCCAACATTTCTTGATTATGCAGGATTGGATATCCCAAAAGAGATGCAAGGAGAATCCTTTAGAAAACTTGTAAGTGGGGAAAGTGGGGAATGGCGAGAAGCTGTTTACTATACCTATTACGAATATCCTTCTGTGCACATGGTCAAAAGACATTATGGAGTTGCCACTGATCGCTATAAATTAATGCACTTCTATTATGATATTGATGAGTGGGAAATGTATGATTTGAAAACTGA
>JBLGAM010000083.1:0-14505 GCA_047612305.1 Planctomycetota bacterium
CTCCAAGAGATAGATTTCAAAATGCTTTTGAAATGTTTGTCTTCGCCAGTGTTGCTGACAAACCATTTTTTGATGGGCTGATCGATTATCATACGTGTTGGATACGAGTTTGAATTCCAAAAGTATACAAACCCTATCTTTTTTATAGGCTTTATGGGGAAAAAATTTTGTTAAAATTTTAATATATCCTGTAAGGTCTTGTTTTCCAGTATTTTGAGAGTTTCATCACGTACCTGAATCATCACTTTATTTATCCCACATTCGACCTCCGACTTACATTCTGCACAGGGTTCGTAGTAGTTAAGACTCACGCAGGGAAGCATAGCGATGGGTCCATCGAGCAACCGAATCACTTTAGAAAGTGGAATATCTTGGGGTTCTTTGATGAGGTAATAGCCACCACCTTTACCTTTTTTGCTACCGAGCAAGCCAGCTTTCTTGAGTTCGAGTAAGATATTCTCTAAAAATTTATGGGAGATCCCATGCTCTTCGGCGATGTCATGGATCAATACCGCTTTTTCTTCTCGATGTTTACCCAGGTAAGTCAGGGCATGAAGGGCATACTTGGTCTTTTTGGAAAGCATAAACAAAAATAACCCAATTCTCGGAATAGCCTAGTACGGGAGTGGGGAATGAAAAAATCCCCGAGGGTATCGGGGATTATGAATTGTATCGAATTTTTCTTAGAATTTAGCTTCTGAAAAGGATGCCTATCTAAGTTCAAGTAATAAGGTTAGTCCAATTTAAATTGATAAAGATTAGCCCTGCCATCATCCACATATCCGATTAGAAATTCATCCTTTTCATGAACAGCTATCATACTTAGCTCCGTATCCAATTGTAAAATCCGAATAGGATTTCCCTCCCAATCATAAACAAGCACTCTTTTACTTTTAAGTGGAAACTGATATTCCCATGGCTCATCAGAATACAGGACATAAATATAATTTTCGGATACGGACGTGCTCACATTTCCAAATCTATTTTCGGCTTTTATCGCTGCAAAAAACTGGTTGGGATCATTGGATGGTTCAAACTCAGTGGGCCAAAAGTGCAAAGACTTCTTTAGGACCAAATTATCCTCATTGTTCAGTTCCAGAATATCCATATTGAAGGAAAAAGTCGAAGTACCTAAGAAAAGAGACTTAGTAGGATGCTTATGAAGTTTATTCTGGTAGGCTAATTCTAAAATGAAAGGATGAATTCCTTCAAATTGCTCCTGAAAGGGAAATTCACCGATGGTTTGCACCACTTGATTTCCGGTTAAAAGGGCGTAAGGCTTTCCATTAGTTACTCCTAAAAAAATGTCTTCTCTCACTTTTATAGCCAAACTAATTTCGGAGTCAATTTTTCCTTGAAATGGAATACATGCTGGATCGTCTTTGGATTCAAGAATTTCCTTAACTGAATACTCCTGAAATTCCCGTGATCCCATTTCAAACATTCCGATCAATTTTCCATCAGCACCCGATTTATAGGTTATTAAAGATGGATCTAATTCACAAGGCCCTTGACCGACTTTTCCAAAACGTTTAAGCAACTGATCTTGATCGATTGCTATTAGTTTATACAGATAATCCATCTCATTATCATATACAAATAATACATCATCGAATACAAGAATACCGCCAGCTCGATAAAGTGAATCTGAAGTTTTTAATCTTTTGGATGTAAGATTTACTTCGTCCTGGAAATCAAGCAGAGGGTCTTTCGGATCTGTACTAACTGCACATGATCCAAGAAAAAATGCACCTATTAAGAATAAACTAAATATATGCATTTTGGATAAATTCGAACTAATAACCTTAAAATCCATCATATATCTATTCCTGAATACATGGGATCCTAATACCTGGCACATTTACCTTACGTGAGCTACCGTCCCATTCTACTAAAATATAACTAAAGCAAGTATGACCTTGAAGAATTGTATTAAAACAACAAGTGTTTCCACCTTGTGCTAATACAGTTCTCGGGGTTGTGGAAAATAATCCACCAACCAGAAAGATTGATAAAAAAACAAATTTTTTCATAATTAAGATTTTATATAGTTAAACAAATTGATTAAAAAGCTCGCCGCGCCTTGAAGTTGAACTAAACATACGCCCCCTCACCTAAAAATAAAAAATATTAGTTTGAAAATTTTTCCAGAACTCAGCTGACTAATTGATAATCAATGAAATTATTTTTAGTTCCCAATAAAGCACAAAATATAACCCCTTATTGTTCAATTGGTTGGTGAAGAATTAATTTTTAACTATAAACAGCGGAATTTTGAGTTTGAATGAGCTAAAACAAAAAAATCCCCGAGTGTATCGGGGATTTTTGGATAACTAAACTCTCCAAGGGTTCAGAACCCTTGGAGAGTTACCTGTATTTATTAAAGCATCTCCACACTTCGCTTCACGAAAGCAGTTAAATCCTTACCTGTCAACAAACCTTGAGAAAGTAGGGCCAAGTCAAACGACTGCTTGGCAAGCCTCGTCTTTTCTTCTTCGCTTTCTGCCTTTAGGATTTTATCGATCATTAGGTGATTTCCGTTGATGGCCACTTTGTATGCATCTGGAAGTGATCCATAGAAGCTCATCGCTCCACCGCCTGTCTGCGCCATTTCTTTCATTCTGCGCATAAACTCCTCCATCGTGATCGTCACCGGCATTTCTTCAGGACTCAGTCCTTCGACTTCCACTGTATACGTTTTGTTGTCGATTGCCTTGTCGAAAATTTCTTTTACAGTTTTGCTTTGCTCTTCGGTAAGCAGATTTGCATAAGAATCTTCTTTCTGAATCAGCTTCTCAGCCACATCGGCATCCACTCGCTTAAGCTGTGTTTTCTCCAACTTGCTCTCCAGATTCTGGATAAAGTGACTGTCAATTGGAGAATCCATCACTAAGACATCGTAATCCTTTTTGTTGGCAGACTGGATAAACCCGTCCTGCTTATTCAAATCCGTTGCATAGAGGAAAATAGTCTGCTCGTTCTTGTCAGTCTGCACAGGTTTCACCTTGCTTTGATATTCTTCGATGGTAAAAAACTCTCCATTTGTATTTTTAAGCAGGGCGAAGTCCTTACCTTTTTCGTAAAATTTCTCTTCTGAGATCATGCCGTATTTCACAAATAGACCGATGTCATTCCACTTAGATTCATAAGCCTTTCGATCTTTTTTGAAAAGTTCCGCTAACTTATCAGCCACCTTTTTGGTGATGTAGCTATTGATTTTCTTCACACTTGAATCCGCCTGAAGGAAACTTCTCGACACGTTCAACGGAATATCCGGTGAATCAATTACACCGTGTAGCAGCATCAAAAATTCAGGAACGATGTCTTTCACCTCATCAGTAATGAATACTTGACGGCTATAAAGCTTTATCTTATTTCGCTGCAGCTCGAATTCGTTTTTCACTTTCGGGAAATACAACACTCCTGTCAAGTTGAATGGATAATCCACATTCAAGTGAATCCAGAAAAGAGGATCTTCCGACATCGGATAGAGTTCCTTGTAGAATTTGAGGTAGTCCTCATCCGTCAGATCGCTTGGAGATTTGGTCCAAATAGGTGCAGTAGTATTGATGATGTTATCGATCTCAACTGACTTCCATTTCTTTTCACCCTTATCGTCCACTCCATCTTCTTCAGATTCGGTCTTGGTACCAAACTTGATCGGTACAGGCAGGAATTTGGCGTATTTATCTAAAATCCCTTGAAGCTTCCACTTGTCGATAAACTCTTCTGAGTCTTTGTTGACATGCAAAATGATATCAGTTCCTCGAGTTTTGCGCTTTCCTTTTGAGATCTCGAAGCTAGTCGAACCATCACAAGTCCACTTAGCCGCCTCAGCGCCTTCTTGATAAGAAAGTGTATGAATCTCCACTTTGTCTGCCACCATGAATGCGGAATAGAAACCCAAACCAAACTTACCGATGATTTCATTGGCATCTTTGGCATCTTTGAATTTCTCTACAAACTCTTCAGCACCAGAGAAAGCCACCTGATTGATGTACTTCTTAATCTCCTCGGCAGTCATTCCTAACCCTTTGTCAGAAATAGTGATGGTTTTCTTTTTTTCATCAAAGCTTACTTCGACAGTCGTGTCTCCAAGTTCTCCTGTGTACTGACCTAATGTCGCGAGTCGTTTGATTTTTTGCGTCGCATCAACAGCGTTCGCTACAAGTTCCCTAAGAAAAATCTCATTGTCTGAGTAAAGGAACTTCTTGATAATCGGGAAAATATTCTCGGTATGGATCGAGATGGTACCTTTTTCCTGCATAGCTATAAATTAGTTTGTGTTAAAATTTCATTTTGTTGAAATTACAATTGCAAGGGTTGTTCCATTTCGAAAAAAGTGACAAGATGACAGAAAGGAAAATCTAAAGTATTAAATCAAAAGTCTGAAAATTCTTCATTTTAGATTTCTCACTTCTGACTTCTGACTTATCTTTGGAAATGCTTAAAGAAATCTCTGTTCTCATTCAAAAAGAGCTCACCCTTGAGTGGCGGCAGAAGTATGCGCTGAATGGGATTTTACTCTATGTGGTATCGGCGGTATTTATAACTTATTTGAGCGTAGGAGCTAAATCGGGGAATCTTTCAATCAATTCTTGGAATGCCCTGTATTGGATTATTATACTTTTTTCGGCCGTGAATGCGGTAGCCAAAAGCTTTATCCAAGAGCATCAAGGGCGGCAACTCTACTATTACATGATTGCCTCCCCGGAAGCCATTATTCTTTCCAAAATGATTTACAATACTGGGCTGACTTTAGTTTTGGCTTTGTTGGGCTATGCTGTTTTTTCTGTGATTTTGGGAAATCCAGTTCAGGATCAAGGTTTGTTTTTACTCAATCTCATATTGGGGTCAATCGGCTTTTCCGCTAGCTTAACCATGGTCAGTGGGATTGCATCTAAAGCCGGAAATAATGCCACCTTAATGGCAATCTTGAGCTTCCCTGTGATTATCCCTATACTTTTAATGGCGATTCGGATTTCCAAAAATGCATTAGACGGTTTGGACTGGAGTGTGAGTGCAGATAAGCTTTTAGCATTGGCAGCGATCAATGCAATTGTAGCGGTGACTGGCTATATCCTTTTTCCGTATTTGTGGAGATCTTAAAACTTCACCATTCGAAATTCACCGTTCGTTTTTCAATGTTTGAGATTGGGAAATTGCTTTTTTAGGGTGTTGGGAAGCATTTGAAGAATGAATTCTCCAAAATCTCACACTTCGTAAATCGAAATTCTAAGTTCTGAATTCTCACAAAATGTAGAATCTTCCATAGGTCAGCGTAATTGTCCAAAAGACTTCAGAAAAACAGCCCTTTTCAGGAACTTATGCAGTATTTTTACAATTGAATTAGCAAAAAGACCCTATGCGCCAATCTTGGTGGAAAATATTAGCTATAGCCCTGCTGCTGTACACTTTAGCCGCAGGATTACTAATGGACGCTCCTCGTCTTCCAATCCTTAATGAGACGATTCGAGCTTTACACTTCCATGTGACCATGTGGTTCGGGATGATTTTGATGCTCGTGGCAGCAGTTTATTACAGCATCAAGTACCTTAGAACTAATGATATTCTTTGTGATGATTTGGCTATAGAATTCACTAATGCCGCCATTCTTTTCGGTGTTTTGGGAATTATAACCGGAATGCTTTGGGCAAAATTCACCTGGGGTGACTATTGGAGTGGCGACCCAAAGCAAAATGCCTCTGCTATCGGTTTGCTGATGTATTTCGCGTACTTAATTCTCAGAAATTCCCTAACCGACACGCAGCAACGAGCTCGGATTGGCGCCATCTATAACATTTTCGCTTTTGCGGCATTTATACCTTTGATCTTTGTATTACCCAGATTGACTGATAGTCTTCATCCGGGAAATGGTGGAAATCCTGGTTTCAATGCCTATGATTTAGACTCTAACCTTCGAATGATCTTCTATCCCGCGATTATTGGATGGACTCTTTTAGGCGCTTGGATTGCCACATTAAGAGTACGAGCAAGAAGAATCGAACGAACCTTGGAAGATCGCTTCCTTAACTCATAACCTATGAAAAAATTAGTAACAATCGCTTTATTAGTTCTTAGTCTTTCAGCATTGGCACAGGAAAAAACTCCAGTAACAGCGGCTGATTATACGAACTCAACTGTAGAGATGGCGGATGTGATGAGATCAGAAGGAAAAATATACGTATTAGTGGGAATCATTGTAATCATTTTCGCAGGTATTATCGTTTACCTGATCAATATTGATCGGAAGATCAGTAAACTTGAAAGGAACCTTCCTTCTTAAATTAAAACTATGAAAAAAGGACACATAATCGGACTGGGAATCATTGCCATCGCTATAGTCATAATCATGACCTCAATAGGAGATGCGAGTAGCTATGAAAGCTTCACCACAGCCCTAGAAATGAAAAAAGACGGCGAAGACAAACCCATCCACGTAGTTGGGCATCTTAAGAAAGATCCCGCTGGAGAAGTCATGGGACTAAATGTCCGAGAAGACAAGGTGTCTTTCACCTTCATGCTGGTTGATAATGAAGGGATCGAGCAGGAAGTGTTTTACAACGAGCCGGTACCGGCAGACTTTACCCGTTCTGAATCTGTTGTGGTGATCGGGGCATATAAAAATGAAGAGATTTTCATAGCAGATAAAATCTTGATGAAATGTCCATCCAAGTATCAGGAAACTGAAGTGCAGGCGGCAGGAATGTGAGTAAGAGCAGCAGAATTCAATAAAACATGATCAATAACTTTGTAGGAAATCTTGGCCATCTGATGACCATTGTGGCTTTCGTAAGCGCAATTGTTACGGCCTACGCATATTATAATTATTTCAAAGCAAACGAGCTTGAAAAGGCAGGTTGGCGACGATTTAGCCGGATCAGTTTTGCTGTTCATGGTATTTCGGCGACGCTGATTGCTTTTTCGCTTTTTGAAATAATTTACAATCACCGCTTTGAATACTTCTATGCGTATTCGCATTCGAGCAAAGCTTTGCCCGTTCACTACATGATCTCCAGTTTTTGGGAAGGTCAGGAAGGGGCATTTATCCTTTGGATTTTCTGGAATGTGGTTTTGGGTGCAATCCTTATTCGTGTGAATAAGGTCTGGGAAGCTCCGGTAATGATTGTTTTTGCCTTAGTACAAGCCTTCCTAGTATCGATGATTCTGGGTGTGGTGATCGGAGAGTTGAAAATCGGAAGTTCACCATTTATCCTCCTTCGCGACGCAACCCAGGCCCCTATCTTCCAAATGAATCCGGACTTCGTGCCAGAAGATGGTACAGGTTTGAATCCGCTGCTTCAAAATATTTGGATGGTGATCCATCCGCCTACCCTATTCTTAGGCTATGCTTCGACTCTCGTCCCATTCGCATTTTTGATGGGGGGATTGGTAACCAAGCGCTATTCCGAGTGGATTCGCCCAGCTTTGCCTTGGGCAATTTTCTCTGCCATGATACTTGGTATGGGAATCATCATGGGTGCTTATTGGGCCTATGTGACTTTGAATTTTGGAGGATATTGGAATTGGGATCCGGTAGAAAACGCAGTCTATGTCCCTTGGCTGATCATGGTAGCCTCCATCCATACGATGATCACCTTTAAGAAAAGTGCGACCGCATTGAAGACCTCAATCGTCTTAGTGATTTTGTCTTTCATTTTGGTGCTTTATGCAACTTTCTTGGTTCGATCCGGAGTCTTAGGCGATTCTTCAGTCCATTCATTTACAGATTTGGGCCTTTCTGGGCAATTGCTGATCTACATGCTTTTCTTCGCAGCGATTGCGATTTTCCTTTCCGCAAGGGCATGGAAGCATATCCCAACTTCGGACAAAGAAGCCTCAGTCTATTCCCGTGAATTTTGGATTTTTATAGGTGCCACGACATTAGGGTTGATGGCTTTTCAGGTGATCTTACCCACCTCAATTCCAGTCTGGAATGCCATCGTAGAAAGCTTTGGAGGAATCTCTAATATGGCTCCTCCAGCAGATCAAATAGAATTCTATACTAAATTCCAATTGTGGTTTGCGGTAGTTCTAGCACTATTGACAGCAGTTGGCCAATTCTTTTGGTGGCAAAAAATTGATGCTAAAACGCTGAAAGATGCCTTAGTCACTCCATACATTATCTCAGTCTTGATCTCAGCGGGGATCATCGTACTTACCAAAGTCTATGATTGGCAATACATCATCGTAGTGCTTGCTGGGACATTCACCATTACTGCCAATTCCACTATCCTTTTTAGGTTACTAAGTAAAGCCACTTTCAAACTTGCCGGCGGGTCATTAGCACATATCGGTTTGGGAATGGTATTGATAGGCATCATGTTTAGCTCTGGCTATTCGGATGTCATATCTATCAACATGTCAGGTTTGACCTACTCAAATAGCTGGGAGGACGAGCTGAACAAGGAGCATGTACTATTGTGGATCAATAAGCCTACGCAGATGAAAGACTACACGGTAATCTACCGAGGACGCCAGAAAAAAGTGGTAGGAATCCCTGAATATGTTCCAGCCAAATTATTGGAATCCACTGACAATATCAATGAAGCCCTTGCCTTAGCCGATTATAAAGACTATTTCAAAAAAGGCGAAATGGTAAATTTGGTACTTGAGGAGAACGACTATTTCAATGTCGAATACTACCAAAATGAGACTTTAAAATTCTCACTGAATCCCATGTCCCAATTCAATGAAGGAATGGGAGGATTGATTTCATCACCAGATTCTAAAATCTACTTCGATGAAGATCTATATACCTATGTGGCGGCGATGAATGATCATTCTGATCCAGACTGGAAAGAAGATGAAATCTACGAGGCTGCACCGGGTGATCAATTCCATGTCGCAGACTTTGTTACCTATTTCGATGGAGCAGAGGTTCTAAAAGAAATCGATGGTTATGTCCTGCAGGAAGGAGATGTTGCAGTGAAAGCAAAGCTTCGAATATTGGATTATGATGTGGAAAAATTATTAGAGCCGACTTTCATAATCCGGAATAATCAAGTAGGTAAAATACCTGTGATTGACGCCGAACTTGGGCTAAAAATCAGCTTGGAAAATATCCTGCCGGAGGACAATAAATTTGTCTTCAAGGTCAATCAATATCAAAAAGATTATGTGGTTATGAAAGCTATTGTGAAGCCATACATTAATGTACTCTGGGTGGGGACGATAATTATGTTGATCGGATTCTCGGTTGCCATTTTCAGGCGGTTTGACGAATTTAAAAAGATGCGCGACAAGGGACTTGAGGTTTAAAGTCAGAGAGCTAAAACTGGGAAACAAAAAGATTAAAACACAAAAATTAAAAGCTCGACTAATCGTCGAGCTTTTTTTATGAGAACTAAAAATAGTGTAACCACTCCCCTTCCTCTTTAGGTTTTTTTGTAATCTGATCTGATTCAATCACTTACGATTTTTTTATTACCCAATAATATCACTAATTATCTTTAATAGATCACCTAGAATTAGATTTTCCCAAGTCTCAAATATCCTCTCCAGGAATTATTTTCTTCCAACCACGATTTTCTATCCTTTTTAGCTTTCGAACAGATGAAATATAAATTACCTAGGTCCCTGATGCGAACGCGTCGTAAAGAAATCAGTGATTTAGAACTTGAAACTCTAGAAGGAAAAATCCCCTCAGATATTAGTGGTCAGGCATATTTTATGGTCCCTGCGGGAGATCGTGAGGATGAAGAAATAACCAAAGCAGATGCTGTAGTACTTGGTGGAGATGGAATGATTCTTAAGCTTGATTTTAGCCAAATTGAAAAAGTCTTTCTCACCTTCAAATTCAGTAAGTCAGAGAGTTTTTTGATAGATGAAGCAACCTATCAGAAATACCAGATTGATTCTTCTGGACAAAAGAAAAAAAATCCTTTCTACAAATACCATTTTAGTGATTTTGGACTTGGGAGGATGAGTTTCATATTGGGAATGCGCAATAGATTGAATACTGCAATCACCCCTATTCAATTCAAAGGAGAGCCCAATCCCAGAATAGTTGTATGCACTGATGACGGTAGACCGTACATCTGTGATCCGAAATCTTTAGAAACTATCACGCCAATCGGAGAACTTGAAGAATGGGAGGCGATGATGGGAGCTGGAAAAAAACTCTTTGGAAGAACATTTGGTGTTCAGCCCTTCCCACTAATCATGGCTACGGCCCATCCTGTTTTTGACCCAAAAACTGATGAATTTTTTGGGGCAAACTATGGCAGGGCTTTTACAGATACTATCAAAAATATCGGTGTAATCAATTAAAAAATTGAGTCGCTCAAGGACTGGCTGTAACTGATTCTGATTGAACTGCCCAAAGCTATTATTTTGATTTTTTTCGGTCTAGTCCTCTCTTTATCAAATTACATTAATTCGTTTTCGACGGGAAAAAATATTAGACGATTTACCCAAATTTTCAGTTAGTAGTGGTGATTCATGAATATTTTAAACTATTCGATGAAATTTTCGAAAAATATGGCTTAGAAAAAATCAAAACTATTGGCGATGCATATTTAGCTGTCTCAGGTATCCCCAATTCAGAAAGTGATCATGCTCAAAAATGTGTATTAGCAGCGAAAGAATTGATGACTGTCATAAATAAATAATATGAAGAAGGTGGGCTTTTCGAAATTCGAGTAGGAATAAGTTCAGGCCCAGTTGTCGCTGGAATAGTTGGCGTGAAAAAATTTGCTTACGACATTTGGGGTGATACTGTAAATACGGCAGCAAGAATGGAGCAAAACTCCAAACCCAATAAAATCAACATCTCTGGAAGCACGTATGAATTAATAAAAAATACAATCTCTTGCACTTATAGAGGTAAAATAGCAGCAAAAAACAAAGGAATGATAGATATGTATTTTGTCGATTAATATCTTAAATCATCCCCAAGATATCTTCCAAATACTCTCTGCTATTCGATAGTCTAGGCACTTTATGCTGACCTCCAAGCTTCCCACGCTTCCCCATCCACTTCTCAAAAAGTCCTGTAGGTGCGTGGTGAATAATTGGAGCTACTAGCGCAAGATCTTTATACCGCTTAGCATCATAATCAGAATTAATCTCTCGGAGATGCTGATCCAATAAGGCGTTAAATTTTGCTTTATCCGATGGCTCTTTTTGAAATTCGATCACCCACTCATGGGTTCCTTTTGCACTTGAATTCTCGAAATAGACGGGAGCAGCTGTGAAGTTGGCTATAGTGGCCTCAGTATGTTCTGCAGCATATTGAATCGCTTTCTCTGCATTCTCCACGATTACTTCTTCACCAAATGCATTGAGGAAATGCTTTGTACGACCTGAGATTCGGAATCGATAAGGTTTTGTAGAAGTGAATTTTAGGGTATCGCCAATTTTGTAGCGCCACAATCCACCATTGGTACTTATGACCATGGCATAATTGACTTCTTCTTCGACTTCCCAGAGCGGGATTACTTTTGGATGATCACTCATCCAATCTTCCATCGGGATAAACTCATAGAAAATCCCATAATCTAGCAGAAGCAATAATTCATCAGATTCCTTTTGATCCTGAAGACCAAAGAAACCCTCCGAAGCATTGTATGTCTCCATGTAGCGCATTTTCTCTGACGGGATCAATTCTTTGAATAGGCTTCGATATGGCCCAAAGGCTACTGCACCATGGAAAAAAATCTCTAAGTTCGGCCAGACTTCCAAGATATGTTTCGCCTTTTTGATTTCTAAGATTCGTTGCAAAAGGACTATCGTCCAAGTAGGCACACCAGCAATGCAAGTAACATCCTCATCCATCGTCTCACGAGCCATCTTCTCGATTTTGGCTTCCCACTCACTCATGAGGGCTGTTTCTAAGGAAGGTGTACGGACAAATTGTGCCCAAATCGGAAGATTTTGCATGATTACTGCAGAGATATCTCCAGCTCGAGCAGTTCCTTGAGGGTTCAGTGGGTTTTTTTCCAACGTGCCTCCTATCGTCAAGCTTTTTCCCGCGAAAAGTTTTGAATCCGGGTAATTTGCTACGTAAAGTGAAAGCATGTCCTTACCACCTTTATAATGGCATTCTTCAAGACTTTCGGTCGTAACAGGAATGTACTTGCTTCTGCTCGATGTAGTTCCAGATGATTTGGCAAACCATTCGATATCCGTATTCCAAAGTACATTTTGGCTCCCTATCATCGTCTTATCGATGTAGGGTTTGATACTTTCGTAATCGTGAATAGGCACTTTAATAACAAAGTCATCATAATTCCGAATCGAGGCGAAGTCAAATTCTTTTCCAAACTCGGTTCGTTTTCCAGCTTCAATCAAATCTTTAAAAATGGTTTGCTGAATCTCTATGGGATTTTTCTTAAAATTTTCTATTTGACCCAGTCGATTCTTAAAAATCCAGGTCATAAAGGTATTGAGTACCTCCATCAGTTAAAAATTTTACGTTTCAACACAAACTGACTTCCTAAATACACTTTTCTTACTTGCTCATCTGCTGCCAATTCCTCCGCTGTACCAGCTTTCAATAATTTCCCTTCAAACATCAGATAAGCCCGATCTGTGATCGAGAGTGTTTCATTCACATTATGATCCGTGATCAGGATCCCGATGTTTTTGGTCTTTAGCTTTGCTACAATGGATTGAATTTCCTCCACCGCAATCGGGTCCACCCCAGCAAAGGGCTCATCCAACAAAACGAACTTTGGATTTACTGCCAATGCTCTGGCAATTTCTGTTCGTCTACGCTCTCCTCCCGAAAGGACTATTCCAAGATTTTTGCGGACATGGGTCAAGCTAAATTCTTCTAGTAAACTATCTACTTTCTCCTTTCGCTCCTGCTTTGGCATTTTTGTCATTTCCAGCACGGCCAAGATATTCTCCTCCACGGTAAGCTTGCGAAAAACTGATGCCTCTTGAGCCAAATAGCCAATTCCCAGCTTTGCACGCCTGTACATTGGAAGGCTCGTAATATCCTCATTTTCCAAAAAAATCTTACCTTCATTTGGCTGTATCAGTCCAACAATCATGTAAAAGGAAGTGGTTTTACCAGCACCGTTTGGACCTAGTAATCCTACAATTTCGCCTTGGTTAACATCTACAGAGATGTCATTTACTACACGACGGCCTTTATATATTTTTACCAAATGTTCTGCTCGTAGGATCATATCAATCAAATTTGATGTCTTTCACATAAAGTTGCAAACTGCTTTTATCCCGAAAGACGTTTTGGCGCATTTCTGCGACAATATCGAAACTCATTTTACTCTGAAGCATATTGACTGTAGTCAGTTCAGGGTCTTTGGCTCGGTCAGCCATTCCAAACCCCAAACATACCGGGGTAGTCAATTGCCCATCTTGCTCTATCTCAAAACGCAAATGTTTGTCTTTCAAAACGGTAACATTTCGCGCCCGTACGTTAGAAATTTTGAAGATCGGCTCGGTATTTCCAGGACCAAATGGTGCCATTTGCTTCAATATATTATAAAACTTGAAATTTATCTGATCCAAAAGTAATTCTTCATCCACTTCAATCACAGGCTTAAGATGAACTTCCTGAATTCTACTTTTCACCACTGCTTCAAATTTCTCTTGGAAAGCAGGCACATTCTCCACCGAAAGGGTCAAACCTGCAGCGTATTTATGACCCCCAAACTGCTCCAAAAGATCCGAACATTCAGCAATGGCTTCGTAAATATCAAAATCGACAACTGATCTGGCACTGCCAGTAGCTTTGGAATTTGACTCAGTCAAAATAATAGTGGGCCGGTAATATTTTTCGATGCAGCGACTTGCTACAATGCCAATTACTCCTTTATGCCAATCCTCTTTGAAAAGAACCGTGGAATTCCATTGGCCGGACTCTTCTCTGATTTCCATCATCTCAAACGCTTCCTTAGTGATGTTTTCATCAAAATTTCTCCGAGTTAAATTGACCTCATCAACTAATTTTGCCCGCTCCATCGCAATATCCAACTCCTTGGAACCTAACAATTCTACTGATGCTTTGGCGTGCTCCAATCTCCCTGAAGCATTGATCCGAGGACCGATTTTGAAAACGATATCAGAGATCCCCACTTCTTTCACCAAGTTACTTTTAACCATCAATGCCTGAAGTCCCGGTCTTGGATTGGTATTGATCCGATCCAATCCGTAATAGGATAAAATTCTATTTTCACCTGTGATTGGCACAATATCCGCTGCAATACTTACGACTACCAAATCTAAAAAAGGATACCATGCGGAATCTTCCATGCCCCTGGTTTTCGCAAGTGCTTGGATCAATTTGAATCCTACACCACAGCCACTTAATTCCTTATACGGATAGAGACAATCACTTCTTTTAGAATCCAAAACTGCTATAGCCTCCGGCAAAAACTCACCAGGAGTATGGTGATCACAAATGACAAAATCAACTCCCAACTGTTTTGCTAAAGCCACTTTTTCGATGGCCTTGATTCCACAATCCAAGGCAATAATCAATTTTACCCCTTCCTCAGCAGCATATCGAACCCCTTTTTCTGAAATCCCATA
>JBLGAM010000084.1:0-14172 GCA_047612305.1 Planctomycetota bacterium
AATGCCCAATGAGTATTTACCAGGTAATCCTTGTTTCGACTTTTATCTTCTTTGAATTCTAGGAGCGGAAGGAATCCAACCTTGCTTTCCATCGCATCGATCACCGATTGGAAATCCATCAAGTCATCCAAACCTGCAAAAAGCCAAGGCCCCCATTGCTTCAATGGAAAGCGATGTAAATTATCAGCTGGTCTTGGGAAGTTTTGTGCTTCCTTAAACTGAGGCATATGCTGGAATTCTCCCTGTAAATCGAACCGACGTCCATGATAAGCGCAGGTAATCTGTCTTGATTTGCAGGGATCATGACAAAGGATATTCCCTCTATGTGTACAGACATTGGAAATACAGGAAATTTTACCTTTGTCATTTGTCAAAAGCATGGGCTCCTCCAAGCCAAATTCTAAAAAATGAAATGGATGGACTTGTTGGCTCAAGGAAACCAAACTTGTATCGCCCACAAACTGCCAAGTCTTAGCAAATACTTTCTCTACCAGCTCATCAAAAACCGTTTTAGAACGGTAAAATAAAGAAGGCAAAGTCTCAGCTTGAGTAATATCGGGATGTATGTGGTATGCTTTCAATTATCTAATTAACTTGTTTCCTTCCAAAATAAGTAATTCCACCCAATTCAGATTTCCTTTTGAAAGAAACTTCATCCTCCCGACAGCTGGGTTTGATTACAGTAATCTCTTTGGTGGCTGGAGGAATGATAGGTTCAGGTATATTTACCCTTCCAGCGGTCTTGGCTAATTTTGGAGCAATTAGCCTTGTGGGTTGGATTGTGGCAGCTGTGGGAGCTTATACTCTAGCTCATATGATGGGGCGATTGAGCAAAGTCATTCCCGAAAGTGGCGGTTCCTATGCCTACACCAAAACCGCCTTTGGTGAATTGCCCGCATTTATCGTGGCTTGGGGTTTTTGGTTATCTATGTGGAGTACCAATGCAGCCATTGCTTTGGCATTCACAGGATATTTAAGCATTTTTATTCCAGCTTTAAAAGATTCAATTTTCTTATTTGCCTCTGTTTCGCTAAGTGTGATTTGGGGCTTGACAGTCTTGAATGCCTTCTCTATTCGATCTTCGGGTAATCTTCAGGTGGTCACGACTGCATTAAAAATTATCCCAGTTTTAGTTGTGGCAGTTGGAGGGATTTTCTTTTTCAATCCAGATCATTTTACGCCACTCAATCTTTCTGGGTCTTCAGATTTCCAAGCTATTACTAGTGCCTCGGTACTTTGTTTTTTTGCTTTTATGGGAATCGAAGCCGCTACTATTCCTGCAGATAATATAAAAGACCCTGAAAAAAATATTTCCAAAGGGACGCTTATCGGTGTATCGCTGGTAGTATTTCTCTACCTGTTAAGTAGTATTTCATTATTTGGGGTGTTATCCCCGGATGAGTTAGCAGGAAGTATGGCGCCATTAAGCGATGCAGCGACACTTATATTTGGAGGTAATGCAAGCTATTTTATAGCTTTTGGGGCCTGTATTTCCACTTTCGGAGCATTGAACGCTTGGATATTGATTCAAGGTCAAATTTCATATGCCATGGCCAGAGATGGACTTTTACCAAAGGTGATGGCTACTAAAAATAAGTACGGCATTCCAGGCAATGGATTGGTCGTTTCGAGCCTTTTTGTGAGTTTGATTTTGATCCTCAACTTCAGTAAAAACTTTGGAGATATTTTTTCCTTCATGGTCTTGCTGACTACCGTGACTTCCTTATCTTTTTACCTAGCGGCAGCCTTGGTCTATAGCTATTTTTGCTACCAGAAGCAGTTCGGTTTTGAACTCACTATCAAAACAGGCCTAATCGCATTTCTAGGGATAGGCTTTAGTATTTGGTTATTTGTTGGTTCGGGAATTGAGGCCATAGCTTGGGGGATAGTTGGGATTCTCCTAGGTCTTCCCGTATATTATTGGAGTAAAAAAAATAACAAATGAAGACCTGTCATTCAGACTTTGGCCTGATCCAAAGCATATTATTGAAGCCAGCTCGTGCGGCTTTCCAATCTGAAGAAAAAATTACCCATGAATGGGAAAAGCTCAACTATACATCCAAAGTAGATTTTCAAAAGTCCTTGGATGAATACCGGCAATTTGAGTTGTTTTTCAAAAATCAGGGAGCAATAGTTCATACACTTCCAGAGTCTGAAAGCAGTCTTGATTCGATCTATTGCCGAGATGCCGCTTTGGCCACAGACTTTGGTTTGATTCTTTGCAACATGGGAAAGGTGGCTCGAAGATCAGAGCCGGAGGCCATTGCGGCGTATGGTATGCAAAATGGCATTTCTATTCTCGGAAAGGTAGAGTCACCAGGCACTTGCGAAGGCGGAGATATGTGCTGGCTGGATGAAAAGACACTGGCTGTTGGCCATACCTACCGAACCAACTTAGAAGGGATTCGACAGCTAAGAGAATTTCTTGAGCCTAAAGGAATCGAAGTGCTTCAAGTTGAGCTTCCTCACTATAAAGGTCCTTCAGATGTCTTTCACTTGATGTCGGTAATCAGCCCTTTGGACAAAGATCTAGCGATTGTGTATTCGCCACTTATGCCAATTTATTTCCGAGAGGAGTTAATCAAAAGAGGTTTTACTCTAGTCGAATGTCCTGAGGAAGAATTTGATTCTATGGGCTGTAATGTTTTGGCTTTGGCACCCAGAAAATGTCTCGTAGTGGATGGGAATCCGATCAGTGCAAAAAGATTGAGAGACGCTGGTTGTGAGGTAATAACCTATTTAGGAAATGAGATTAGTCAGAAAGGCTGTGGTGGTCCGACTTGTCTCACCAGACCTTTGGTCAGGGTGATTTAAGCTGTGTTTTATTTCCCTTCAATGGAATTTTCAAATGCATTGTGGCGAGGACCTAATTAGAACGGTTGGCTTGGAATCAGCACTTAAAATCTTTTGCTCCAGAATTTAAGTGTCCCTTTATTACTCGATTTCACTAATCGATAACTGTCTGGAATCTCTTCACATTCTCCACAATAGGTCACGATTTTAGTTCCAATGGGAGCTGAATCAAAGCGCTTTTTTAAAAATAGGATAAGGGTATTGAATTTATCCAAGTTGAACTCGTTTTCCTTTTCCAACTTATCTTTTAAATTAATATTCTCTTCGAAAGAATTGAAAAAATAAAAGTTGTCATAGCTAGTAAAATCAATATTTATCATGTCTTCATGGATGAAATCTAAATTCCCCAATTGATATGATGATGCTAATTTCCTTGAAATCTGAACGAGATTTTCTCTTTGTTCCACTCCTGTGATTTTGGAGTTGGAATTGGCCGCTGCGATTAGACAAAATTTACCTGAGCCCGAACCTATATCAAGAACAGATTTCCCCTCGGCCCCTAAAAACTCAATAGCTTTTTTTGCTATGGCTACAGGGGTCCAATGGGTACTGGACAGCGTTTTTATTTTTTGAGGATAAAGGGAGTCAAATTCCTTATCTGTAATGGTATTTAGATCCATTGAAACAAAAAATCTTACTTGATAAACTTAGGTGGATGTTGCTCCTCAAAATCAGTAGCAGCTTGGTAAGCTTTCGCCAAGGCTAAAATGCTTCCTTCTTCGTAGAGATTTCCGATCATCGTAAAACTTGTAGGTCTTCCTTTTTTATCCAACCCATTAGGAATGCAGACCACTGGATGTCCACTTAGATTAGTCCCCATCAATTGACGGAACTCAGAAGTTGGTGAGATAATTACATCATATTGGCTGAAAAGCGTATTTAATTCTTCGATTAGCTTTCTTCGTTGCCGATTGGCTTGAAGATATTCTACTGCAGGAATAAAACGAGATTGACGAAGGGAATTTGCGCGTGAGTTTTTCTGCTGCTCCACCATAATATCCACTTCACCAGATCGAACGAGCTCATCAAAGAAAGCTCCTGCTTCGGCTCGTAAGATTATATCAAAAACAGCATAAGGATAATTTGCTGGAAAAGCGATCGAATCCAGCTTCACTCCTAATTTCTGAATCACTTCCAAAGTGGCTTGGAGATTCCTGCCTACATCTGTAGTATCCTTATCTATTTCCCCTTTCAAATAGGCTACTTTTAATTGGCTTGGAGTTTTTGCTGAACGATTAAAAGGAACATCATTCGTACTCGGATCTTTTACATCTTTGCCATAAATGGCTTCAAAAACTATTTCAGCATCTTCTGCGGATCGTGTAATAGGGCCGATTTTATCCATAGACCAACTTAAACTCATCACGCCATGGCGGCTCACCCTTCCATAAGTAGGGCGAAGTCCTGTCACTCCATTTCGGCTAGCAGGACCAACGATAGAGCCTAAAGTTTCCGTGCCAAGGGCAAAAGCAACTAATCCAGCAGAGGTAGCGGAGCCAGAACCTGCTGAAGAACCGCTTGCACCTTGCGTTAGATCCCAAGGATTTTTTGTTTTCCCACCAAACCAAACGTCACCTCTAGCCAAAGCTCCGGAGACTAATTTTGCAATCAAAACGGCCCCTTCAGCTTCCAATTTTTGAACAACCGTAGCCGTATAGTCTATTACTTGATCTTCATAAGGCTTTGATCCCCAAGTTGTCTTATAACCTTTTACAGCCATTAAATCTTTCACACCATAGGGAATCCCATGAAGAATTCCTTTGTAATTCCCTGCTGCAATTTCTTGATCCGCTCGTTTTGCCTGAGCCAACGCCAAGCTATCAGTAAGCGTAATCACAGCAAGTAGCTGCCCGTCATAACGCTTGATTCGATCGATATATAAAAGGGTAAGTTGCTCTGAAGTGATTTTTCGGTTTTTGAGGAGAGAAGCAAGTTGCGGAATCGAGTAAAAGGCAACTTCCTGCAAATCTTCCGGAAGCTCCACTCCTTCCGGAATTATAAATTTCGGATTTTCTTTTTTCTCAGGAAACTGAAAACCCAAAGGATGTGGATCAAACATCATTGCAGGGAAGGTCTCTTTTGAGGTCTTGAAGAGCCGAAGAGAATCGTATGCCAGCTTGTTCCCAACTAAATAGTCATACATCGTGTCGATCGCTTGATCAGAAAATTCCAGTCCGATTAGCTTTTGACTGGATTTGACATCCTTTTTCGAAAAAGCGGACTCATTACTTTTGCAAGAAACTACTAAAACGAAGACAAGTAAAAATTGGAGAATACGAACTGTACGGCTATTCATAAAAAGAATTGAGGGTGTTTATCAAAATTTAGAGCATTTGAATTTTGTGAAGATAACTTCAGCTGATCAAAGAAAAAACTGATTTTATTCTACTTAGTTACCGCTTATTATATCTTTGATGACTTTCTAATCTAAATCGCAATAAAATTCAAATCCCAAGGATTAGTATATTTAATTATTAATTTTTCGAATATCTTAACCCACTCAGCATATGAAAATGCAGTACTATTTACTAGCTATTTCTTTTTTGGCCATGCTTTCATGTACTTCTCGATCTTCCAGAGACCGAATAGCCTCAGGAGAATCTGTTACCGACGAACGTAATCTTAGCGGTATTTCTCAAGTGAAAATTTCTGGGATAATGAACCTTTACCTAAGTCAAGGAGACAATGAATCACTACGGATTGAAGGAGACGAAAAAGCTATTTCCTTGCTTGAAATCAACGAAAATGGCGATCTCTTAGAAATTGGATATAAGGATGAAGATAATGTCAAAAATATCTTTGAGGACTTTTCTCCAGATATATATTTGACTATTTCTGATTTGCGCAAGCTAAGTTTTGATGGAGTTGTAAATATCGAAAGCGTGAATACTTTCCAGGTGGAAGAGCTCATCATTACTGGTGACGGTATCGGAAAGATTGACTTGGAAATTGAAGCTAAGATGATCGATGCCACCTTTAATATGATGGGGAATATTGTGCTTCGGGGAAATGTAGAAACGATAAAACTATCGAATGAAGGAATGGGCAAGATTGATGCATCAAAACTTATTTCTCAAAATATGACCTTGAGTTCTTCCGGAATAGGTAAGGTAGAAGTGTATTGTGAAGATGAATTATCGATCACTGTAAACGGTATAGGATCAGTTAATTATAGTGGCAACCCTAAAGTGATCAAGAAGGATGTAAATGGCATTGGTAAAGTGAGTGAGAATTAACTATTCTAAAAATTATTCCTTTTGAACGCCAGTTCCCTCATTAAAATATTTTTCTCATATGAAGTACGCTATTGAATCTGAAGATCTTCAGGTTGAGGTCAATTCAATCGGTATGGAGCTTTCCTCCATTCGATCCAAACACTCCAATCAAGAATACATTTGGCAGGGAAATCCTGCTTTTTGGACTGGACAGGCACCCGTATTATTTCCAATTGTTGGAGCTTTAAAAAATGGGAAGATGATCCAGCAAGGAATTTCCTATTCCTTAGAGCGGCATGGATTTGTCAGGGATTCTCCCAAACCCATATTGATTGATTCGGGGACAAATTTCCTCCGATTTGGAATGACTTGGGATCCAGAAACATTGAAAATTTATCCATTCAAATTCAGCTTGGAAATGACATTTTTGTTGGAGGGGAAAAGTATACACATCCAACATCATATAACCAATGGAGGCGATGAAGCTATGCTGTATTCAATTGGTGGTCATCCAGCATTTAATTGTCCGCTGAAGTCGAATGAAAGCTATGAGAATTATTATTTGGAATTTGAAAAGGAAGAAACAGCTGCTACTTGGTTGATCGATCCAAGTGGTTTGATCAGTTTGGAGCAAAAGCCCATGCTCGACCACACTAAAAACTTACCTCTTCACTCCCATCTGTTTGATCATGATGCCTTAGTTTTTAAAAAGCTGAAGTCTAGAAAAGTTAAGCTAGTTCATCAAAAGAAGGGACCCGTGCTTGCAGTTGATTTTGAAGATTTTAATTACCTCGGAATTTGGGCAAAACCAGCCGCTCCTTTTGTATGCATTGAGCCTTGGCTGGGAATTGCAGATTCGGTGGATAGCAACCAAAATCTTGAGGAAAAAGAAGGAATTCTAAAATTGGCTTCCGGTCAATCAGATCAAAAAAGCTATTCTATTAGAATTTTGTAATAACTAATTCTAAAACAAAATTAGCTTGTACAAGCGTATAAGTCCCCTTTCCAGATCACTACCGCATTATCCATTATAGCTGGATTTATGCCAGCATTTGCGGATAATATTCCTAATTGATCGCCTGTGCAGGAATAAACTGGAGTAACTGAATTACAATTAGGGCAGCAGTTTCCTAAGACAAATACATCATTGCCCTCGAAGGTTGTTTTTGAAATCGAATAGTATACTCCAAAATAGGAATCGTTGAGTTCGTTGGTTAGGTTATTTAACCAGGGTAAGTCTGCGACTGGGTCTGTCGTGCCACAGATTAAAGCAGGTGCTTCATCTTCTTTGCAACCAAAAGTAAAAACAATTAAAAACAGGAATGACAATAATAGCTTTTTCATGATTTTATTTTTTTATAAATCCACTTTCTTGGAATATTCCTTACGTATTAAAATTAGAAATAGGTTTCAATAACTCTTGGATTTTTAAGGTTTATCAAAAAAAGCTTTTTATAAGCACTACAATCTGATTGCATCGAACCATTTCCACATTAAAGATGCTTGTATAGGTATCGAGAGATTATCCCGCTTAAATCAGGAAACTCCTTTCAATTTACTTCCTCATAATTTAATCAATTAAAAAAGTATGATTGATTAAACCAAGTCACCAAAAACAAGTTTTGAAACTATGCTAAACTGGAACGACATTATCAAATTTGCCAACAATGGTAATCCTACTCCACCTAATCGAGTGGAAAAAACTGAAAAGGAATGGAAAGAATTACTCAGTTCAGAGGCATTCTATGTGGCGCGACAAAAAGGAACTGAGCGTGCCCACAGCTCTGATATGTGTAGTCTTTTTGAGCCAGGTAAATATGCTTGTACCTGCTGTAAAACTCCTTTGTTTGACTCGAGTGTGAAGTTTGAAAGTGGTACTGGCTGGCCCTCATTTACCCAGCCAATTGAATTAGAAAATGTGGGTTACCATAAAGATGTAAGTTTCGGAATGGTCAGAGTCGAAGCGCTATGCAATGTCTGCGATGCACATCTCGGACATGTATTCCCAGATGGACCGGCTCCAAGCGGATTGCGCTATTGCGTCAATGCAGTTTCGCTAGAAAAAATGGAAGAGAAATAAATATCTGGAAAGTCATTTATCCTGAATACTCCAATGAAAATTTTGAGTGTTCAGGCATTTTTTTTACTTATAATTCTCAGTTGATTTCTTCCAAACTATTGCCTTATCAAAATTTTAAATTTTGATATTAAGGTAAAAGTAGGGATTATTGAACTTGATGAACCCAAACACTGATCTTGACGCCATTCGCCTCAATTTTTCTCCAAGCGATTTACTCCTTCTCAACCTTGCACTCGCATTGATCATGTATGGTGTAGCTTTGGATCTTCGATTTAAAGATTTTGCTTATATAGCTAAAAACCCAAAATCTTTTTTCTTGGGCTTATTTTCCCAGTTTATTCTACTTCCATTTTTGACTTGGTGCCTAGTCTTGGTGATGCAGCCTCCCCCTTCTGTGGCTTTGGGAATGTTTCTAGTCGCAGCTTGTCCCGGCGGCAATGTTTCTAATTTTCTCAGTAGTCTCGTAGGCGGAAATACAGCGCTATCAGTAAGTTTGACAACATTTTCTAGTAGTAGTTCGGTTTTCTTGACTCCATTCAATTTTGCACTTTGGGCAAGTTTATATGGGCCGACGTCCAATTTGATTCGAGAGATCGGATTAGACTATATGGATGTATTCTTTACAGTAGCACTTATCCTTGGCTTACCTTTGATTCTTGGGATTTTGACACGTCAATACTTGCCAGACTGGGCTAATCGATTTGTAAGAATATTAAAACCGCTAAGCATTGTGATCTTTTTGGCATTTGTAGTTATTGCATTTTTGGGAAATCTGGACCTTTTCCTGAAGTATATAGGAATGATTTTTCTTTGGGTATTTGCTCACAATCTAGTTGCCTTAAGTGCAGGATATTTAACTGGGAAAGTCTCTGGATTGCCCTTAGAAGATGTAAAGACCTTGACTATTGAAACAGGCATCCAAAATTCAGGTTTGGGTCTAGTTTTAATTTTTACTTATTTTGACGGATTGGGCGGTATGGCTATCATTACCGCCCTTTGGGGAATTTGGCATTTGATTTCAGGAATGACGATCGCAAGTCTCTGGAAATCAAAAGTGGAGCCCACACATCTTGAAACTAGTAAATGATCTACCTATTAAATACTTTTCTCATATTAATGACTAAAATCGCGCTTCACGGCTATTTTAGAAAAATCATTATCGAAGGAAAATCCAATATTCCAAAAAATTGCCCGATTATCTTAGTAGCAAACCATCAAAATGCATTGATTGATCCGTTACTTTTAGGCACTCACACAAGTCTTAACGCTCACTTTCTTACCCGGGCTTCAGTATTCAAAAATCCCATTGTAGCCAAATTTCTAGGCTGGATCAGAATGCTTCCAGTATATCGTGTCCGGGATGGATTCGCTACTATTCAACAAAATCAAAAAACATTTGAGCAGACTTTTGAGGTACTACGAGAGAATGGAACGATCATCATTTTTGCAGAAGGAAGTCATAGCTTGATTCGCAAGCTTCGCCCCTTGAGTAAAGGTTTTACCCGGATAGCTTTTGGACTGAAAGAAAAATATCCTGAAAAAAATCCTGTTATACTTCCAGTGGCATTGGATTACAGTGCACATCGACGATCTGGAAGTCGAGTTCGAATCACCTTTGGTCGACCAATCCAAGTCGATATGCCAGCTTCCCAATCAGGCCAATTGACCAAAGCGGTCGAAACGGCTCTGAGTAAATTGGTGGTGACCATTCCAAGCAAAGAGAATTTAGAATCCTTAATCGAACATAAAGTCGATCTCAGTTCTCGAGCTGATGTGACTCTTTTTCTAAATGAAGGAAAAGTCCCAAATCCAATAAATACATCAAGTGGATTAGTAAATAAGCTCATGAAAATCTTTCACTTGCCGCTTTTTCTGCTTTGGATTTGGAAAAGCTCGAGCATTCAAGACAAGGTTTTTGACAGCACTTTTAAGTTTTTAATCGGCTTAGTTTTTATTCCCATTTGGTACCTGCTTTTAATTATCCTAGGACTCAGCACGTCCATTGGATCTTGGGCAGTTTCTATCTTACTATTAGCTTGGATCACAGTTTGGTTCAACAAAAATCCGCAGGAATAAGCTGGGTAAAACCAAATATTATTTGGGATATTTTATAACTTTGTTTAAAAGAATATAAACCCAAATAACGCTGAAATGACTGAAGATTTTCTTCCCCTCAATGGCACTGATTATGTAGAGCTCTATGTAGGCAACGCCAAACAATCTGCTTTATACTATCAATACGCTTTCGGATACGAACTGATAGCTTATTCAGGACCTGAGACTGGAGTTCGTGATAGTGCCTCTTATGTCTTGAAACAGGGTAAAATAAGATTAGTCTTGACCTCTCCAATGCAACCAGAAGGTCCTATCTCAGCTCATATACAGCTTCATGGTGATGGAGTGAAAGTATTGGCACTATGGGTGGATGATGCGGAGAAATCTTGGAAGGAGACTACCTCCAGAGGAGCAGTTTCCATTTCTGAACCAAAAGTCCTCAGCGACAAATTCGGATCGGTTAAAGTGGCTTCCATCAAAACTTACGGCGATACGATTCACACCTTCGTCGAGCGAAAAAATTATTCGGGGGTTTTTCTTCCAGGTTATATGCCAAAAAAGAGTGCCTTTGCTCCTACCTCAATTGGTTTACAATTTATTGATCATTGTGTGGGGAATGTAGGATTAGGCGAAATGGATAAATGGGTGGAATTCTATGAAAATGTCATGGGCTTCAAGCTATTGATCACCTTTGATGATAAAGATATTTCCACCGAATATTCAGCGTTGATGTCCAAAGTGGTTTCCAATGGAAATGGCTATGTGAAGTTCCCTATCAATGAGCCAGCCGAAGGCAAAAAGAAATCTCAAATCGAAGAATACTTAGATTTCTATAAAGGTCCAGGAGTACAGCACATGGCAATTGCTACCGATGATATTATTCATACTGTAGGAGAATTGAGGAAAAGAGGCGTGGAATTCTTAGAAGTTCCTATCTCTTATTATGAAGATCTTTTAGACCGTGTAGGTCATATTGATGAAGACTTACAGCCACTAAAAGAGTTGAATATCCTAGTAGATCGAGATGAGGAAGGATATTTATTGCAAATATTCACCAAACCTATACAAGATCGTCCAACGCTATTTTTCGAGATTATCCAGCGAAAGGGAGCGAAATCCTTTGGAAAGGGGAATTTCAAAGCGCTTTTTGAAGCAATCGAACGAGAACAAGAATTAAGAGGTAACCTCTAAGTAGTATAAACCGGCTAATCGCCGGTTTTTTTGTTTCCTCCTCTCGATGGGAAAAATTAATTTCTTGCTCAAATTGATCACTATGAAATCTATTTTAAAAATTCTTTCGGCTACAATCAAAGGGGGTATCTTCTTTTTACTTCCGATTTTGATTGTGACTTTTCTCGGTGAAAAACGATAAGGATTCTCAAGCCACTTTCAATTGTTATCACCTAAAAGTTGAGCTTGGATAGAGGTCGATTCTTCGATGCGAATTATTTGATTTCTATCCTAATTGTAATTTTCCTTTGTTTTATCGCAGGGAGGGTGGCTAAAATTAGATTTGGACAATTAATGATCAATTGGATTGTGAACAATAACCTAATTCTCTTTCCAGACTATCAATTGATGAAATTCACTATGGGAAATCAAGTAGGAATTCAATCTGGATCTAATTTCCCCGTTGTGTTGGTGCCGATTGATGGGCTTATGTTTGAGTTCAATATGGATAAATCACCTGATGGAAAGCTTGTCATTTTTGTGCCAGGAGCTCCAAATGTGATGGAGGGGAATGTAATAATATTTGAAAAAGACAGTGCTCAAAAAACAAATATAACTATGTCAGAAGTGATAAAAATCATGCGTCAACTTGGAGCAAATTCCGCTAATTGTTTCAAGAAATAAATTCGATCCTATCAATAAAAGGCCCGAAACTCACTAAGGATTCGGGCCTTTTAGCTGTAGGGAAACTATTTATAAAGACTTGAATGGATCTCTTTCAAAAAATTCTCGTCGAACTTTACAATCTTTCGATCATACGTCATCAAGCCATTGGTCTCAATCTCCACATCAGTAGTCTGGGTATAAATAGCTCCCGCCAAACCCAAAGGGATTAATTTTTTTAAATCAACCATTAATTTCTTATAACGAGCTTGAAGATCCTCCTTAGAGGTAAAACTCTGATAACCCCAATTATCTTTGTTTAGCCAGGTGTGTCCTTCCACTGGCAAACCCAAACCCCCAAATTCGCCCAAAATCATCAACTTATTTTTCCCAAAAATTGCTGGATCGGGCATTATAGGATCGGGATAATTGTGCAAATCGAGCATGTCCCCTACCACATCGGAACCTTCCATTTCAAAATTCCCCCCACTAGCTGAATTGATTAGCCGAGTTGGATCAAGCTTTTTGGTCAAGTTTACAATCTCTGTTGTTTTAAATTGGCCCCAAGCCTCATTAAAGGGAACCCAAGCAATAATTGAGGGGAAGAACTTAAACTCGTTCATTATTTCGGTCCATTCCGTCTTAAAGATTCCTTCACTATCGGCTGTACGCTCCTTGTACATTCCTTCACGGATTACTCCAGGACGAACTTCCCATCGATTACCCATATCTCCACTTGGCATGTCTTGCCAGACGAGGATCCCAATTCGGTCTGCATGGTAATACCAGCGTGCCGGTTCCACTTTCACATGCTTACGAATCATATTGAATCCCATCTCCTTGGTTTTGATAATATCAAAAGCTAAAGCTTCATCATTTGGAGCAGTGTATAAGCCATCAGGCCACCAGCCTTGATCAAGTGGACCATACTGGAAAAGTGCCTCTCCATTTAAAAACATACGTTGGAAACCGTCGGAATCCTTGGCCATTCGGATATCTCGATACGCTGCATAGGAAGTGATTTCATCAATCACCTTTTTCCCTTGAAACAAACTTACTGTCAGATCGTAAAGAAATGGGCTGTCTGGAGACCAAGCTTTAGGATTGGAAAGCTGGACAGTTTTCAAACCGGAAATTGATCCTGTGCTTGAATAAACTTCCTTTTCACCATCTTTTATTACGATTTGTAAAGTCATCCCTTCGGTATTTCCAATAATCTCCTGGGAGAAAACAAGAGCAGATTTGCCCCAATCAGTCACAGAATAGATTGATTTTAAATAAGTGCTAGGAACAGATTCTACCCAAACAGTTTGCCAGATTCCAGTTACTGGGGTGTACCAGATTCCTTTTGGATTTCTGACTTGTTTGCCTCGTGGCTGAGGTCCTGAATCACTTGGATCCCAAACTCGCATTTTAATTTTCTGTGTTTTCCCTTTTACTAAATAGGGAGTGATGTCATAGCTGAAAGAATCGAATCCACCACGATGAATCCCTGCATTTTGATCGTTCACCCACACTTCTGCTTCCCAGTCTACTGCTCCAAAATGAAGTAAAATTCGATTTTCCCCTCGAGTCAAGTCTAAGTCGAAATCATGTTCATACCAAAGTTCGGCATCTGGTCCTAGCGTCTTTTGAACTCCTGAAAGCAATGATTCCACAGCAAATGGCACTGCTATTTCACCATCTGCTATTGCAGCAGGTTTTTCTCCTTTGGCTGCAATAGCATAGTTCCAAAGACCATTAAGATTCTGCCAGTTCCCTCGAACTAATTGAGGTCTGGGATATTCTTGATGTGGAGCTACAGGATTGACTTGATCCGTCCAATTGGTTTTTAAAATCGGACCTTGTGCTATCGCCATTCCGCTGATGAGCATACTAAAAAATAAACTTAATAGGTTTCGCATAGGACTTGGGTTAGTGTATGTTGTTAGGAATATTTTTTGAACTAGATATTATTTCCCCCTATTTAAATTCAAACCAAAGTATCATCGAATAACCCTGATCTCCTCCATGAGAAACTCCATAGGCCTTTTGACCTTGAGGACCCATTTCTTCTGCAAGGTGGAATTTAGTGCCAATTGGAGGTATTTTAAATAGAAATGAGAGATCACTTTTCGTTAGAGTAGGCTTGACTCC
>JBLGAM010000085.1:0-13883 GCA_047612305.1 Planctomycetota bacterium
ATGAATAAAGAAATACCTGCAATCATGGCGATGATGGTATCATCTATTGCTGGAATAACCTTTTCGATCAAGGAGCGAGTCATCCAAAGGATTGCAGTGCCTGCAAAGACCATTAAAACAATTTTCTCTTCGGAGCTCATTTTTCCCAATTTAGAAAGCATGGATTTAATTTCTTTCTCTCCTCCAGGGAATTCTTTTTGCTCGAATTTATATGCAAATCTGGTAAGGTAAACCCAGCAAATCACGAGAAGTAAGATGGAAATGGGCAAGCCAATTTTCATCCATTCCATGAAGCTAATTTTCACCCCATAGGTCTCTTCTAATACTCCCGCCAAAACCAAATTTGGTGGAGTCCCGATTAGGGTCGCAAAACCTCCGATAGAAGCACTATAAGCAATCGCTAACATCAGGGCCTTCCCTACAAATTGTGTATCTGCGGTTTTACCATCGTCCCCTTTCTTGAACTGAGACACCACAGCCATTCCTATCGGTAGCATCATAACTGAGGTCGCAGTATTCGAAATCCACATGGACATGAAGCCAGTGGCAACCATGAAGCCTAAAATAATGGTGTTTATATTCGACCCAATTAAATTGATAATATTCAAGGCTATTCGCTTGTGCAGATTCCATTTCTCAATAGCTATGGCTAATAGAAAACCACCCAGGTAAAGGAAAATGTATTTGTGCCCAAATGAAGCAGTGGTTGCGCTCAAACTTAAGGCTCCAGTAAGTGGGAAAAGCACAATTGGTAGCATCGCAGTCACTGCAATAGGAATCGCCTCTGTAATCCACCAAACAGCGACCCATGCCGTCACGCATAGCACCTGATAAGCAGCCATATTCATGGTGCTTGGTGGCCCCAAAATCTCCATCAGGACAAAAAGCGCTGGTCCCAGCAAAATCGGAATTAGTTTATTCTTCCAATTCATTTCACCACTGATTTAATATTTGCTTCAAGAACTACTTGCTTCAAGAAATCAGCGTCCTCGTTTTGTACAAATAGGAGATACAGTAGCTCTCCATCTTTGTCATTCGTAGTAATTCTAGCAGGAATTTTTTCTAAAGAATCATTCGTGAAAAACCGATAAAAGGCTAGTCCAAGAAGATAAGTTGCATTAGATGAAGGATGCTTATCATCAAAGAACATATTCATATCTGGTCTCCATTGCCGTACTTGTTGAAATAGCATACCGCCAGGAACTAAGAAAGAGCCCGTTTCTTCTGCCAAATTACCGTAGGCAGCAGTAATTGCCGGTTGCATCAAAGGGTTTGATTTATAGGCCCAAGTTTGCATGAATACGGGTTGACCTCCTTTGGACTTTACTAAATCCGCAAACTTTTTTCCGTATTCATAAAACTCATCCTGACTATCAATCGGACTGGTACTATGGTTATTGAAGACCACATAATCCCAATTTTCCGTCTCCAAAAGCCCCATGGTTTTAGTGCCTTTTTCTTTTCGCCAATGCTGACCCAAATCTGATCCACCAACAGTCGATTGACGGGTGATGATCTCTTTACCCTGAGATTCTGCCATGGCTGCTACGACTTGTGGCAGATTATAGAAATAAGTAAAACTGTTGCCCACAAAAAGCACTCTAAGAGGTTCTTTCGGAGATTCCTGCGAAAATGAAACATGTGGTGCTAGGATCAACAGGGATACTGCTGAAACGAGCGTAAATAATTTTTTAAAAGTCATTATTTCTAAATTATTTATTTACCGATGTTGATTGAAATAATACTGGGATTGGACTTGGTGTGTTAGAATTCGCATCGATCTCAGATTGCGGATATAAAAATCGCTGAGGCAATTCAGACCCAATATTTGGTAAAACAGAAACACGGACATTGGTCTCACCGATTGTTCTTCTAACATCATTGAAGACCTCAATTTGACCGAATAAGGTCACATATCGTTCTTCTAAAATCTCTCGGAGTAACGCCTCATTCGCAGTGATGCTTCCATTTGGATTTTCAATACCATTTGAATTGAAATCTTCCGCAACGAAGGCCACATATTTCACATTGCTTAGATTTGGACTAGCTAAATAGCCCCCAGTGGACATGTAAGCTCGAAACCCATTCAGATGACCTAGCCCAGCATTGAAATTAGCTCTTGCACCCGCCTCAGCCAAGATCAATAAATTCTCGGCATAGGTAACCATTGCGCCAACCCCATCTATTTGGGCAAATCCATTGAACTTTGTGTTGGGTTGAATTCCAACTGAAGTGGTCTGTAGCAAATAATCATATCGAGCTGTTTCATTGGTTTTTGAATGACCTCTATAATTTGCAGGGATTGGGCTTCTGCCAGAATTTGAATCAATCAAACTTGCAAAAAAGTCTGAAGTCACAAGATCATTTCTACGACTAGCAATCGCAAAAAACTGATAATTTAAATTCGCATTATCAACAGCCGACCCATGTATCGAACTCAAATTATTAGTTGCCCGACTGGATCCATCTGAGCCTATACCCTTTAATGCAGCAATATAAGCAGCAGGATAATTTTTAGCTTGTAGATAGAATCTTGCCTTAAGCGTATAGGCAACTTGAGTCCATGCAGTTGGATTACCATTAAAATAAATATCTGCAGAAGCTAATGGACGACCAGTGCCAGTAGAAAGGTTTGTGATCGCCTCATCTAACAAGGCTTGAGTCTTTGAATAAACAGTGAGTTGATCCTCAAATGCCGGGTTTTCAAATTCCAACTGTCCCGCCTCGTCAAAAGGAATATCTCCCCATAGAGAGGTAGCTGTTCCTAAGGCCATAGCTCTTAAAACTTGTGTTATTCCCGCAGTGATGCCTTCTATACCTTGTTCTGCCGCCAAATCCTGAGTTACTAAAGCATTTCTTACGATACTGCTATAAACAGTATTCCAATGACTGTTGAAGTCACTTGAAACAAGATTATAGTCTGAGTATCCGAGATGTTGCCGTTCTATTCCAGTGTATTGACCTGCAAATATTCCCGCTTTACGAGTTGGTTCACCAGTATGCAAAATAATATTTCCGACCTCAGTCGCCGTAAGAGCGAATTGATAAGGTGCTGAGGTGGGATTATTTGGGTTCTGATTCAAATCTTCAACTAATCCACCACAACTGATCAGTAAGGCTGATGCGAGTGATATTAATATTCCTTTTTTCATAATTTCTACCAGTTTTATGTTTAAAAAGTAAGTGTTAAAGAAAATACATAGGATTTGGTGCTTGGGTTATTGAAATAATCAATCCCTCTTGAAGAGCTTACTCCTGATACGTTTGTATCGGGATCGTTCCCTTCAAATGCAGTCTTTAAAAACAGGTTTCTACCTGTTCCACTGATTTCAAGACGATCAATTCCTCCTTTATTCAACCATTCTGGATTCAAAGAATAGCTAAGGGTTAATTCCCTAAGTCTGGTCCATGATCCATCTTCTATATATAGCTCATGGTTACCACCATTAAAAAATGCCCCAGGGCCGTTATACCACTGTTGTGTGAGTGCAACAGGGCCATCACCGAAGTTCTTTATTTCACCTCGGAAAGAAGTTCCTGCTGGAATCACCCGGCCATCATAGGTTAATAAATTTTGATTTCCTGTTACTTCATTTGCAGTGGATCCCCATCGACCATAGTCAATTAATGCAGATTTGGTACCGGCAAAAATATCAGCCCCTTGGAATGTTTCTATAAGGAAAGAAAGGGATAATTTTTTGTAGGTTATTCCTCCTACTATAGAGCCTTGCCAATCCGGATTAGGATCTCCAATCACACCCTCCACGTTATCTCTGAGCGGGAAACCATTTGCATCAAAAACTATCTGGCCTGCATCATCTCTTAAAGTTCGAGGTCCCCAAAGTACTCCGTGTTGATATCCAACGACTGCTCTGTTATTCACACCACTCAGACCTGTTTCTAAACGGACAGATTCGACACCTGACAAGTCTGTAACTTCATTCTGATTCTCGAAGTAAAGTACTTTCACATCTATATTCCAATCAGCATTGCGATAGATATTATAACCTAGTTCTAATTCAAGACCTCTATTCTCAAGTGAAGCTGCGTTAGAAAATAATTCATCATAACCTCTTGAATTAGCGATCGGGAATGCAAGTAGCGCGTCGGTGGTTCTATTAAAATAGTAGGTTCCACTGAAGCTTAACTTATCTCGGATAAACCGCAAATCTGCTCCAATTTCAAATTCTCTTTTTCGCTCGGGCTTAAGAGATGGATTCCCCAAGTTTTGGCTAGGAACAAAACCACCAAGACCAAAAAGTCCCGAACTGAGTGAGCCCCCCAATTGATCAGAAAAGCTAGGAGATACATACTCAGGAAAGGTGTTATATCTTCCTGGCTGAACTCCAACTTCAGCATACGAAACTCTTAACTTTCCAAAAGAAAAAGCTTTTGATTCTAAACCTTGTAGTTTACTGAATTGCCATGCCACAGAGGTAGATGGAAAGAGAAAAGCTTGATTTGAATTTAATCCAAGTGTCGAAGCCCATTCTGATCTTACAGTTGCATTTATAAAAAGCTGACCGAATGCGGAGAGATTGGCAGCGGAATATACAGCTGCAGTTCGTTCTCTACCAAAAGAAGAGATAGCTGTTCTATTTTCTGGAAGTGCGTTATTTACATCCAAAATACCATCTGCAACATCCGTGAAAATTATGAAATTTTCTATTGTTGTTCCTTCTACGCTCCGCTCTTGTTGGTTATAGTTGAATCCAACTAATATATCCCCATCAAAATTTGAATTGAATACTTTTTTTGCTTTAGCTATATAGTCCATATTGAACACGCTATTACTTGCAAAATTTTTGGTCATTCGTCCATTAACAAAAGTGGAAACCGACCCTGGAGTATAAAATTCATTTCCTTTATCTCCATATTTATCGATACCGATTCGTGCAATTAAATCCATCCAGGTGGTTGGCTTCACAGTCAAATTCACACTGGCTATGATTCGGTCTACAGTAGACCTATTATCTTGCTCCCTAATAGTCCAGAGTGGGTTATTAAATCCTGCATCCACATTTGCACCTAGTTGGTTTCTATATGATCTATGTCTATTTGGAATTGCCGCGGCAGTACTTGAAGGATAATAATCTCCTCGGTAACCTGAAATATCGAAATCAGCTGGAGTTCTTAGGAATCCTAAATAAAGACCATTGTTACTAGTAGATCGTCTGATTGCATTTGAATTGGTTTTGGTATACTTGAAATTTGTACCTATTTCAAGATACTTGTTCATTTTAGTATTGGTTTTTAGTGCAGCAGTAGTTCTACGATAATCACTATTCTTAATGATCCCCTCCTGAATAAAATCTCCTACACTGAAATAAACTGTACTAAATTCATTTCCAGATTGAATACTTAGATTGTTTTCAAGGAAGCGACCTGTTCGAAATATTTGATCAAAATTGCTCTCATCGTATATTTCTCTGGAATTATTGGAAGTTACAGGGTAGTAAGTAGAACCGTTTTGGTCCACAAAAAATGCCCCATTCGTGTTTACTGCATTGGGCTCTCCAGATCTGTCAGATATTTTATCTCCCCATGAATTTGTTGCAGTGCTGCTATACCGCCCGTTTGATCCTTGTCCAAATGTACTTTGCACTGGGTACTTAGCATTAATTTCGTCAATTGAAACAGTCGAATTGAATGTTACCTGCATTTTCTGATTCAACTTCCCGCTTTTAGTAGTAATGTAAATCACACCACCCAATGCTTGTGTACCCCACAATGCGGCAGCGGAGGCCCCTTTTAATATTGAGATACTTTCAATATCGTTTGGATTGATATCATTTAGTCTTGACTGGACTGCGAAATTGTTATTGTTTCCTCTTGAATCATTGCTGATTGGGATACCATCCAATACCACAAGTGGCTGGGAACTTCCGTTTAATGAGGATATTCCCCTGATCTGAATGTAAGCCCCTGATCCAGGATCTCCTGAATTTCTGGAAATCCGAACACCTGATGCTTTTCCGGATAATGAATTCAGAACAGAAGTTTCAGCAGCGCCTTTAATTGCCTTATCCCCTACTTTCGAGGTGGCATACCCTAATTCGTCTTTTGATTCTTCATATCCCAATGCTGTCACCACGAACTCTTCAAGCTCCTTTCCCTCCTCATTGATTGTGACGTTAATTATCGTGCTATTGCCGACAATTACTTCCTTTGAGAGAAAGCCTATGTAACTAATTTGAAGGATAGCGGATGGATCTGAAATTGTAATAGAATAATCACCATTAAGGTCTGTAACAACTCCATTTGAAGTACCTTTTTCGAGAATCGTAGCTCCTATCAAAGGCTGGCTACTTCGGTCACTTATTTTTCCTTTTATTATTGTTGTTTGAGCAATTAGATAACTACCCAAGGTAAACAATACAAAGGCACTGGTCAGATACAGTCTTTTCATATTACTAAATGTTTTGAAAGGTTAATATGCTTAACTTCGTTTAGTATAAGCATCGGTTGGGTTTATAATTATTTAGTCTTTATCAATCAAATTGAAGTAAGCCTGAAACAATCCTACATCAATTATTTAGATATAATATTGTTTTATCAAATTATATTGAATTTTATGCTATTTCAACGAATTTCAACGAATCAATAAACTGAATATCAATTAATTATACTAAATGAAAAGCCCCTATAACGACTTCGTATTTAAGTTAAAAAAACTCTATGGGGGCTTCGATGAGGAGCAAAAAAAGTTTGAAAAAGCTCCAAACTCAAAAATTTCCAGAGAACTAGGTTACAGTGATGCTCAGTTTTCAAGACTCATAAACGAGTCTGCTACAGAAGGTGAATATGCTAGGGCGAATCAAAATGCAGATCGTATTCTGACACTTTTGAAATTGGAGGAAGAAATAAAATCTGTTCGAACTGGGAAGACCAAAAGAAGGTACATCGTTTTATGTGTTTTGTTAGTAATGATAAGTGCCAGCTTAGGGTATTTCATCAATCAGAAAATTCAAGATGAAATTCAACTTGAATCCTTGAATACAAGATATGATATGCTCAAGTGGAGTTTTGAGACGGAATACGTCAATCCCTATACGAAATTAATAAACCTACCAAGCGACTGTGATTTCGCTTGCTATAAATACCAAGGCAAATGGGAATTGGGCGAAACTTACAAAATCCCATTTTTTAGAGAGCGAAGTGGATTCCACTATGCCGCCACAGAAGTGCTCATGTATGCCAGATGTATGCCTGAAAAAAGTTCAAAAGGAGATGTTCTAGAGGGTTATGAGTATCAAAAACATGAAATATGGTATGATACCAATGAATCCCCAATTGACTCTTTCTTAGTAGAAAAAGGAACTGAATTAACAGAAAAATACAAAAACATGGACTTCTCAAAGCAAAAGAGTTTCATTAAAGTAGCTTACGTTCATACCTTTTTTAGAAACGAATTTAAAATTGATACCACTCAAATTTTGAGATCCGGTAAAGTCATTGGTCGTGATATTGAGTTTGTGACCAATGAGGAACTTGAATCTCAACTTGGAAGTGCTGATATGGTCGATGAAATTTCCAACGAAGTTCAAAAAATCATCACGAATCGTCTGGAGGATTTTTCTAGACCAATATCTTGTGGTCAAGCAAATACCCCAGATTTAAATTTCCATGAAATTAAAGAAGGAAGTAAATTAAGCTTTGATTGTCAACTTACCACTGGTCGGGTTTCATTAGATTATGCCAAAGTCTACGTTTTAAAAGATCAATTCATAAAAAATAGATGTCGCCCTGAATTGGGAGAAGTCTTTTAAATGATCTTTTTTTATACTCATTCACTAATTAATATTGAATCTAAGACCAAAAAAACCCCTAATTCCCTGATTTGGAGCAAAAACATAGGTTGGATCAAAGGTTAACGCATTGGGATTTTCTGGTGTTGGGATCACTGAACCATTTGGTCCAAACTCAACTCCACGATCAAATGGATCAAAAGCTCTAGCAATGGAATTTGCCGGAGGTGTGAAATTCAATAGATTTTTCACTCCTCCGTAGATCTCCCATTTGTCTCCAAAAGACTTGGTCAATTGGATATTTTGGATGCTAAACCAAGGAGAATAAGCATCCCGATCATCCAATAGTCCTAGTAAAGGAAGTCGCATCGGACTATAGACATTGCCGGTGTAATCCACTTTCAACCCAGTCTTAAAGAAGGTATAGCCAACTGACCATACGCCGGAGAATCGTTCTGTCAAGAGTTGTCTGATACGAATGCCATCTTCTTCCAAATTCACATCCATCAGTGTGGCTCCTCCAGTCATGGTCAAACCATTTGCCCAAGCAAAATCCAAATTCAAGGAAATGCCCTGTGAGATAGCCGATCCATTAAGATTTCCATAAATGATTTGATTTGGATTGGTTTCGTAGTCTGGGACTATTCGATTTGTGAAATAGGTATAAAAGATTGAGCCATCAATTCCGATAAAAGTACCCCCATCCGTATAGATTTTCTTCACCAAATTCACGTTCGTATTCCAGCTAGTTTCTGGTCGAAGCTCTTCCGTAAATACTACTTGACGCGCTCCGGTTAAAGCAGCATGGTCTTCTGTAAATACATTGGCTACCCGAAAGCCATTACCGGCAGAAAGTCGAAGAATATTCGAGTTATCGTTCCAAGATTTTTTGTAATTGACCCGAGGGGAAAAAACAGATCCATGAACTGAATTATAATCTAATCGGCCTCCAAGCAACAGACTTTGACTTGGAGAAATTTTCAATTCATCCTGCACAAAAATTCCCGGAAGGTGAATCACAGAAGGTTGGTTCACTTCGCCTAAACCTGCCGAAGTCGCAGGAGTGTTGTCGTCGTAATGTGTAAATCGATAGGCTGCTCCAAAGAGAAAATTATGCTTTGTAATAGTCTTACTCCAAGTCAACTGCCCAAAACCAATGTACTGATCAGCGATGTAAATCGTATTTCCATAAACAGAGTTTTGCGAATGTCCATTAGCCGAAAATTGAAAATTTAGGTTTTCAGAACTCGGTAACTGCCAGACTCCAAATGTCTCCCAGCGGCTGGTATAGATACTTTCACCATAAACTTGATCTCCACCCCGATCGGCTTTGGTCCAATTCATCTCCCCTCCCCAGCGATCTTCATAGATATAGCGCGCCGCCAAATTGAAAACCTGATTATTAGGTCGGTTTACTTGGATTTTTTGAAAAAAGGATATTCGTTTTGCTAAAGTCAAATCCGTAAAACCATCTCCATTATTGTCCACAGGATTGTCATAATAAAAACCAGAGATTCCAGTCAATGATTGAACTTTAGTCCCCCATTTTGAGCGAATTCCAAGATCAAGATTTGTTTCTCCCCAACCTGTCGTAAATCCATCCACGGAAAAAACCGGTGCGGTAAGTGGATTTTTAGTGATTACGTTGATCAAACCACCAACTGCTTCTGAACCATAGAGCGTAGAAGCTGGCCCTTTCACTACTTCGATTCGATCGATCAAAGCCTGAGGAATTCCTGTCAAACCATAAACCGTGGCCAACCCACTCACTATCGGCATTCCATCGATCAACACCATCGTATAAGGTCCTTCCAACCCATTGATGTGAATGTCTCCCGTATTGCAAATATTGCAATTGACTTGTGGTCGGACTCCGTTGACATTTTGGAGCGATTCAAATATCGAAGGAGTAGGATTTGCCTTGAAAAAATTACCAGAATACACCTCCACCGGAACTGGGCTGTCCAATTTGGAAACTTCTTGCATCGTTCCAGATACAACCACTTCTTCTAAACCTCCATCTAGTTCCGACAAATCAAAAATCACTTCAGCTGACTTCGCGAGAGGTAAAGTAATTTGCTGCTGAGCAGTCTGATATCCTATTCGAGAAGCTTGAATGGTGAATTTACCTGTTTCATTGACCTTGATTGAAAAGTAACCTGCGCTATCAGTTACAGCACCGACATTCAATCCTTTAATATAAACGTTGGCAAAATCCAAGGCTTCACTCCCGGACAGTACCTTACCGGTTATTTCTTGTGCTTTTGCCAAAGAAAGTGAATAAATAAACGCAAGGAAGAAAAGTAGAAATCTAAGCATAAGGGTGTCCAAATTTTTAATTTAGATACGTCAAAAGTAATAAGTTAGATTAGTCTAACAAAACTGTTTTACTAATATTTTTACATATTTGAATTTCAAAACAAGAATGCATGGCTTCTCAAACCGAAGAAAATTACCTCAAGGCCCTTTTTAACTTAGCTAACTCCGCTGGAGAAGTGAATATTTCCGAATTGTCCACGCAACTACAAGTCAGCATGCCTACGGTGAATAGCATGGTAAAAACCCTTCAAAAAAATGGCTGGGTGATTTATCAGAAATATAAACCGGTCCAATTGACTCCTGAAGGACAAAAAACCGCAGCACTGGTTATTAGGCAACATCGCTTAACTGAGATGTTTTTGGTCAATAAAATGGGCTTTGGCTGGGAAGAGGTTCATGCGATCGCTGAGCAAGTGGAGCACATTCATGCTCCAAAGTTCTTTGAGCGGATGGACGAACTCTTAGGCTATCCTACCATCGATCCTCATGGCTCCCCTATTCCTGACAAGTTGGGACGAGTCAAAGAAACTCACTACGTAAGCTTGGCGGATTGCGAGGCTGGGCAAAATGTGGTTTTAGCAGCGCTGACGAATAGCTCCACTGAGTTTTTGGAATTCTTAAATAGCCGAGATCTGAGTTTGGGAACCCAAATCACCATTCATTCTCAAGAGGCTTACGATCAGAGTATGGTGGTGAGTTATCTAAGTCATTCCAAAGAAACATTAAGTGAAAAAGTCTGCGAAAAGCTATTGGTGAAGATTTTGGGGTAAATAATTCTGAATAGAAAAATAGTTTGGGTTCTTTAAATTCATAGAACTATATTTTGATAAATTACTTATTCTAGCTTAAACCTATCCTCCTAATTATGTTTCTAAAAATACTAAATCAAAAAAGAAAATTCAACCCTTTTCATATGCATTTGGCCATAGCCTTGATTTTTGGCTGTTTTTCATCTTGTGACCAAAAAGAGGGAACTTTGAAGGGAAACTTTGACGGCTGGCAAATTTTAGGCGGAGCTGAATGGAGGTTTGATCAAAATGAATTGATAGGTACCGTAAAGGATAGCGTTGGGTTTGTAATGACTGAAGATCGATACAGTGATTTTATCCTCGAACTCGAATTCAAGCCAGATAGCTCCATCAATTCAGGTATTTTTATTCGATGTCAGGACAAGGAATTAAGTTTTACAGATTGCTACGAAATCAATATCTGGGATTTACATACAAATCAGGACTTTCGGACTGGGGCGATTGTAAATAGAGCTACTCCGCTCAACTATGTGGAGACAATTGGGGAATGGAATACCTATAAAATTCAAATCCAGGGAGATCATCTTCAAGCTTGGATAAATGATATCCCAACCGCAGACTTAAAAGACAGCAACCTTGATGAAGGTTATATCGCCCTTCAAGCTATGGGAACTGGGGAGGTTCGTTTTCGAAACGTAAAATTTCAATCTCTTTCAGACGACAATTGAAATAGTTATGTAAAAAAGTCACTTAAGCACTTTTAATTCCATTCCAAAACGCTTTAAAATTGAAATGCATATCCTCCCAATTAAAATTCTAGGCGTGAGATTGATCCTTTTATTTTTTCTATTTCTCACCTTTCTCAGTATTGCTTAAGATCCCATTTTTAACTGTAAAACCAAATCTAACGAAGCCCGAAAAGCCTATCAAACAGGATGGCGACAAATTTTAGATTTGAGTCAATGGACAAAGGCAGAGGAGTCATTTCGAAAAGCGGTACCTTTAAAAAGGATTTTAAGTTTGATTGGTCCGCAGGTGGGCAGAATCAGCAGTGACCCTAAAGGCGATCGTTGATTTATTCAAAGCTTAAAAATACGCTATGCGATTCAATTTGGAAAAAAAAACTACGTTTGCAATTGAAAAATTCAATATATCGAGGTCAGGCGGTTCCGCTCGAACAGGCAAAGAACTCTTACGAGATAAATCCCGATTCTGGGCTTAATTAAAAGGTTTTAAGGAAACAAATAAAGCTTTAGCTGCATTTAAGACTCATCTTTCAGATTCCAATTATTCAGTTTACAGAAGCCAATCTTTTTTTTTGAAAAAGGAAAATTAATCCAAGCAGAAAACTTGTTAATCGCACACTTTTGTAAGATCCAAAGCACCCACAACGATTAAAGAAGCGAATAGCTGAGGAGCTGAAAAAAAGCGAATCATATTCTTTTACACTTTACTCATCTCTTATCTAGTTTATACTTGCTCCCAGCTACTATTCACTGCTAACTCATCCCGGTAGGCATCCAGATTACCTATTGATTTACTCTTTTTTCCAGCCTCGATTGGCTTTCTTCTCCGCATTGACTTTTTTCGATTTTAATCGCTTCTCGATGGCTCCTTTTTTGGGTTTAGTGGCTTTGCGGACTTTCTGTAGCTCAAAAGCTTTTCGTAAGGACTCGTGAAATTTCTTAATTGCGATTTCTTTGTTAAGCAATTGAGATCGCTTTTCCTGAGCCGTGAACTGAAGGATTCCCTCTTCAGTGATCTTATTTTTAAGCTTTTCAAAAAGTGTGTTTTTCTCGACTTCGGATAGATTTGGAGAAGCGGGAATATCAAAATTGAGCTGAACCTTGGTCTCAACTTTATTTACATTTTGCCCACCCGGACCACCACTCCTAGAAGTCTGGAAGCTAAGTTCAGAAAGAAAAACTCCGGATTTAATCCGTTTTAAAATTGAAATTGGAATAGACATAATTAAAAGCGTAAAAGAGTCTGATTAGCTTCTTTAAAATTGATTAAAACGCGAATCAGATTACTGTAATTTCCCGAAATTTAAAGCTTTGCTGGTGATTTGAGTGGACTTTAGGCGTTATCGAATCGGTTTCACCTCGTAGCCTTGATTTCTCAGAAGGTTTATGACTCCATTTTCTCCCCCCAAATGGCCTGAGCCTACTGCAAAAAAGACTTGATTTTCCTTCATGTTTTTCTCCATCAAAGGGATCCAGTTTCTATTTCGATTATCCAGCATTAGCTCATTGAAATTGTCCATCATCTCATTTTCTGCAATTACTTGATAAAGTTGGTCGATATCTTCAGCAATGTATGCGTTGACCAATTGCTCAAACTCTTTGATAGAATCATCTGAAGTGACCATTTTTGAAATCTCTTTCAACAGAATCTCTTCTGGAATCTCATCAAAAAGCCCCATTTGAAACTCGACAGATTCAAGACCTTCGACATTCTTATTCTGAGTCGTTGCCAGATTCGTGAAGAACAACTCATAACTCTCGATCTGTTCACAGGGAAGTTGCTTTACTGTAATCATTGACATCAGCATAAATGGCTTTAGAATCCCCAATTGATCTAATCCTGCGCCGTAGTTGGCGGTTAGAAACTTATTCAAGGCATTAGCATCAGCTTCGCTAAAGGCGGACTTTATATTTTTCTTCTCAGGATTTAGTGAACTCTGCTGCATTTTTTGCAACATTTCAGGATCATCCATGTCCAGTTCCATAATCAATTCATTTGCATCCTCAAAAGCATTTTTGATTCGATCGTCCATCAAAAAGTCACTCGGGCAGATCATGTGAATGGTTCCAAAGAGGTAAGAATTTTCTTTCAATCCCTTGCCTGAAATTTCCCAAAGCAGCGATTGATCTGTGCTAGTTTGGCTATTTGCAGTACTCAGCAGAACAAAACAAAAGGCTATCGCCAATCCAAGTTCATTAAATCTCATTACTTTCCTTGCTTAAGTGTTTGTTCAAGTTCCAAAGATCAGGAATACTTAATGATGTGTTGAAGAAAATTACAGTAATACCTAATATGAGCCATAGGTGAAGAAAATAAATTA
>JBLGAM010000086.1:0-13869 GCA_047612305.1 Planctomycetota bacterium
CTAAACTTTCTATTCTGGATGAAACTGATTCAGGATTAGATATCGATGCCTTGAAAATTGTATCAAATGGTGTCAACCAATTGAGAACAAAGGATAACGCAACCATCTTGGTGACACACTATCAGCGGCTGTTGGACTATATCGTGCCAGATTATGTGCACGTCTTATACAAAGGAAGAATAGTAAAATCCGGCAATAAAGAACTAGCACTTGAACTGGAAGAAAAAGGATATGACTGGATCAAAGATGCAGTCGATTCGGAAGCAACAGTTTGATTTTCACACAAAGATTCTAACTCATGAGTACGCTTATAAAGCAAGATACAATTGGTGGTTTAATAGATCATCCAGGTATTGGATTTGAATTATCCAGAAATTCAGCAAAAGAGATTTTCAATCAGCTAGGAATGCCTGCATTGAAAGCTGAAGAGTATAAATTCACTTCAATTACCAAAAAACTTGATTCATTCATCACCAATCCATCTCAGGCAGAATCCTTTGAAGTGAATTCGGATTTGGTGAAATCATCAATCTTCGAGGGATTCGTAGGAGACGTTTTGGTTTTTTCCAATGGAATTTATCAACCAGCTTTTTCTGATGAAATCAAAGATTTATCAATCTCTTTACTTTCAGAAAATGTTGATTGTCCAATTGGAAGCATAGCAAAACCTGAGAAAGATGCATTTTGTGCTTTGAATCAGTCCTCTTTTCAAGATGGAGTATTCATTTCTATTCCAAAAAAAGCAAAACTTGAGCGACCAGTTCTGTTTTTATTCTTGAACGCTGTGTCAGAGGGCCAAGTAATCCAGCCTAGAATTTGGATCGAATCTGGAGATTTTGCTGAGGCAACATTTATAGAGCAAACAGTTCAGTTGAATGAATCGCCCACATTTGTCAATAAAGTTGTAGAAGTAAAAGGAGGGATAAATACTCATCTTCACCACTACAGATTACAGAACGAAGGCAAAAATTATATCGAAGTAAGTAACATTGAAACTGATATTCAGAAAGACTCCACATTCAACTCTGTGGTTATCTCACTTTCAGGTGATATGATTCGAAATAACCTGACGCTAAATATCCTTGGGAGTAATTCAGAAGGAAACATGTATGGATTGTATCTAATCAATGGAAAGACTCATGTCGATAACCATACCAATGTAGATCATACAGTTGCTCACTCCGAGTCAAATGAACTATATAAAGGAATTATGGCTGATCATTCAAGAGGAGTTTTCAACGGAAAGATTTTTGTCCGCCAGGATGCTCAAAAAACAAATGCTTTTCAGCAAAATAATAACATTCTCCTATCGGAAGATGCTGTGGTCAACACTAAACCACAGTTAGAAATCTGGGCAGATGATGTGAAGTGTTCTCACGGTTGTACCACTGGTCAATTGGACGAGGAGGCGTTATTCTACCTTCAGGCAAGAGGAATAGGTAAACTTCAAGCCAAGGGCTTGTTACTTTATGCTTTTGCAGGAGAGGTTTTGGAGCATATTTCCGATGGTCCTTTCAGAACTTATTGTACAAAATTGGTCGAAGATCGCCTAGGTTCTAAATTTTAATCATTTATGAATTTTAATATTGAGAAAATCAGGAGCTTGTTTCCAGTACTTCATCAAGAAGTGCATGGCAAGCCTCTGATATATTTTGACAATGCAGCAACTACTCAAAAGCCTCAGTCCGTTTTGGATGCATTGACTAGGTATTACAATCATGACAATTCGAATATTCACCGAGGTGCCCATGCATTAGCCGATCGGGCAACTCGATATTATGAAGAAACCCGTGAGACGATTAAGGATTTCATCCATGCACGGGAAGCAGCTGAGGTTATTTTCACGAAAGGAACTACAGAAAGCATCAATCTAGTAGCTTCAACTTTTGGAAGAAAATTCATTGGAAAGGACGATGAAATCCTCATTTCCACTATGGAGCATCATTCTAACATTGTTCCTTGGCAAATGCTCTGTGAGGAAAAAGGAGCAATACTCAAAATCATCCCCATAAGCGAATCAGGAGAAATCTTATATGAGGAATTTGAAAAACTACTTTCTCCGAAAACCAAACTAGTCAGCATCGTTCATGCGTCCAATGCATTGGGCACCATTAACCCTGTCCGGAAAATCATTCAAGCGGCTCACTCGGTAGGAGCAAAAGTTTTATTAGACGGTGCTCAAAGTACTAGTCATCTTGAAGTAGATGTCCAAGAATTGGATTGCGATTTTCTAGCTTTCTCGGCGCACAAACTCTACGGGCCCACAGGACTGGGAGTACTTTATGGCAAAAGAGAAATTCTTGAAGCTATGCCTCCATTCCAAGGTGGTGGTGAAATGATCAAAGAAGTCACCTTTGAAAAAACTACTTACAATGAAATCCCGTTCAAGTTCGAAGCTGGAACTCCAAATATTGCAGATGTGATCGCTTTCAAGTCTTCCCTTGACTTCATTAATGGACTCGGAAAAAAAGCGATTAAATCACATGAAGACGAATTACTAGCCTATGCAAATGAAAAGATGCTAGAAATAAAAGGCTTTATCCCGGTAGGTACTGCACCAGAAAAAGTGAGTGTGTTATCATTTAACATCAATGGCATGCACCCTTACGACGTAGGGATGATGCTGGATGCAAATGGAATCGCGGTGAGAACCGGACATCATTGCACTCAACCATTGATGAAAAGATTAGGATTAGAAGGAACCGTTAGAGCATCATTTGCTGTTTATAATTCCAAATCAGAAATCGATTCCATGGCAGATAATGTTGCCAAGATCGCAAGGATCAAAAATAAATGAGTAGCATAATAGATATTCAAAATGAGATTGTATCAGAATTTGAAATTCTGAGAGACGACAAAGAGTCGACCATCTACTTCATTATGGAGCTGGGTACGGGATTAGAAGTTTTACCCGAAGTAGCTCGAATTGAAGAAAACATCATAAAAGGATGCCAATCCAAAGTTTGGCTAATCGCTGAAGAGCAAGATGGGAAGGTTCACTACATGGCTGACTCCAATACAGATATCACCAAAGGACTAATTTCGTTATTGCTTCGGGTATTGAATAATCGAGCACCTGAAGAAATTTTAAATGCAAAGCTTGATTTTGTAGAACGAATCGGAATGGGCTCCATCATTGGTAGCCAACGTTCCAATGGTTTTGGATCGATGATTAAGCAAATCAAATTATTTGCCTTTGCTATTCAAAGCAATCAAAATGTCTAATCAAATGGAAATAGAGCAAAAAGAAAATAACGTAGGACAGATTGAAGGCTTGAAAGAAAAAGTCATCCAAGCGATAAAACTGGTCTATGATCCTGAGATACCCATAGATGTCTATGAATTGGGTTTGATCTATGAAATCACCGTATATCCTGTAAACAATGTTTATGTTTTGATGACTTTGACTTCACCCAATTGCCCTTCTGCTGAGTTTATCCCATCAGAGATTAAGGATAAAATCCAACAAATCCAAGGAATAAATAACGTAGAACTTGAACTTACCTTTGACCCTCCTTATGCACAGGATATGATGTCTGAAGCTGCAAAGCTGGAATTAGGATTTCTATAATATGAACCAATAAAACTTAAAATACCATGTACCCAGAGGAATTAATCGCTCCCATGAGAGCGGAACTTTCGACATTAGGATTTGAAGAATTCAAAACGGCTGAGCAAGTAGCCACTCACCTCGGTCCTGATCATAAAGGCACCACACTGGTAGTAGTGAATTCAGTTTGTGGATGTGCTGCAGGAGCTGCGCGCCCAGGCATTCGATACGCTGTGGAAAATGCAAAAGTAAAACCCGGCACCCTTGCTACAGTGTTTGCCGGAAATGACAAAGAGGCTGTAGATAAAATAAGAGAATTAACTCTTCCTTATCCTCCCTCCTCGCCCGCTATGGCTCTTTTCAAAGATGGAGAATTAGTGCACTTTATCGAGCGTCACCACATCGAAGGAAGAAACGCCAAAATGATCGGTGATCATTTAGTTGAGATGTTTGAACATTTTTGTGCCTAAAAATTAGCCCTTAAAGGGCTTTTTTATTGCTCACTATTCAAAAAAACATCAGACTTTAAAAATCTAGCTTTGGCGTGAATTAAAATTCGATGCAGAGTTAGTTTTTTTTGGAAAAAATCGACGATTAACAAGCTTATATTCCCACCTAATGAATTAAAGTCTGAAATACTTGCCGTTTTTACTAACTTGAAAGCTCAATTTGGGGCTTTACCAATACAGAAACACAACTAAATTATTTATGTCTGAATCAGCTAAACTTTCCTATAAAGGACAAGAATTTGAATTTCCGGTAATCACCGGTACAGAAAATGAGTCTGCGATCGATATTTCAAAACTTCGCCAAGATTCGGGTCTGATCACCATCGATCCGGGATATAAGAACACAGGTGCTACCAAAAGTGCTATTACTTTTTTAGATGGCGAAGAAGGAATTCTTCGATACAGAGGATATAGAATTGAGGATCTTGCAGAGAAATCTACCTTCTTGGAAGTTTCCTACCTTCTAATCTATGGCGAACTACCAACTCAGGCTGAGTTTGAGAAATTTTCCAAAGAAATCACTCATCATACCTTAGTCCATGAGGACATTAAAAAAATTCTTGAAGGTTTTCCATCAAATGCTCACCCAATGGGAGTTTCGTCTTCTTTGGTTTGTGCGTTGACTGCATTCTATCCCGATTCATTGAATGCACATAGGAATGCAGATGAAATTAATTTGAGCATCATCAGATTAATGGCAAAGATGCCCACTTTTGCAGCTTGGGCTTATAAGAATGAGCAAGGACATCCAGTAAATTATCCTGATAATTCACTAGACTATTGTTCTAATTTTCTAAAAATGATGTTTGCGCTTCCAGCTGAGAAGTATGATGTAGATCCTGTGATCGCTTCTGCTTTAGATAAATTATTGATTCTTCACGCTGATCACGAGCAGAACTGCTCTACTTCTACTGTGAGAATTGTTGGATCTTCTCAGGCTAGTATTTATGCCTCTATCTCTGCCGGGATCAATGCGCTTTGGGGACCACTTCACGGTGGAGCAAATCAGTCAGTAATCGAAATGCTTGAAGCAATCAAAGCTGATGGTGGTGATGCTAAGAAATACCTAGACAAAGCAAAAGATAAAAACGATCCTTTCCGTCTGATGGGATTTGGACATCGAGTTTATAAGAACTTTGATCCACGTGCTAAAATCATCAAAAAAGCAGCTGATGACGTTCTTGCCAAATTGGGAGTAAATGATCCAATTTTGGATATCGCCAAAGAATTAGAACATGCCGCATTAAATGATCAGTATTTCATAGATCGCCAGTTGTATCCAAATGTTGATTTCTATTCTGGAATTATTTATCGAGCACTTGGGATTCCTACTGAAATGTTTACCGTAATGTTTGCACTTGGAAGACTTCCGGGCTGGATCGCTCAGTGGAAAGAAATGCGAGAAAATAACGAGCCTATTGGAAGACCAAGACAAGTGTATGTCGGTGCCAACGAGCGTGATTATGTATCCATGAATAAGCGTTAAACCACATTTGAAAGAATCAAAAAAACCAGCCACAAGGCTGGTTTTTTTGATTAGTGGGGTTGCAAACAATCCGATTTTGATCCAATTTAGGAAACTGATAACAAGCAAACTAGTTTACCATGACGATTACAAATTTAGAGGAAGCAAAAAACCTTACCCAACAATTTACTTCAAAACCAAGCACTGAAGATTTGTTGAAGCTTTATGGCCTTTATAAACAAGCAACAGAAGGCGATAACCTAACAGAACGACCAGGAGGATTTGATTTCAAAGCTGCCGCGAAATATAACAGCTGGATTAACTTCAAAGGAATTTCAAGAGAAGAAGCTGAAGCTTCCTACATTAGCTTAGTTACCGAATTAGCCAGTAAGCATTTATAAAACCAAAGCCTGAATAATCAAGCTTTATTTTTTTCGCTCAAACCAACTCGCGATCACAGATCCTGCGATAAGCTGTTGAATATGGTACAACATCACAGGAAGGAGCACCAAGCCCAAAATAGCCGGATCAGGAAAAATCACCTTTCCGATCACCACTCCTTGAACCAGCGATTTCTTTGATCCACAAAATAAGGCAGTAATGCGATCTTCGAGTTGAAAGCCTAGAATTTTGCTGAGCAAATAAACGAATAACCATACCAGAAAAAACAATCCCAGCATAGAGATACTAATCATAAAAAGCGTAGATAGCCGATGAGGAGAAAAAACCTCTTGGGCGAATGATTGTGCAAACGAGGTGAACACAATGACCATGATCACGCTTTGATCGAAGTACTTCAACTTTGAAATTTGATTAGCTATTTTTGGAAAAATAACTCCATGGAGTGCCAATCCAGCTAAAACAGGCAAAATGACTTTGAATGTCAACTCAATAAGCGTGGACGTGAAATCTATGGGAATCCCAGAGGCCTCACCCAAAATCCCCATCCACGCTGGAGTGATCACCACGCCGATCAGACTTGAAATACTTGCGTTAAAAATCGCTGCAGGTATATTTCCTCTGGCAATAGAGACCATAACCACAGAAGCGCTTACAGTGGAAGGCAATACAGACAAATAGCTGATTCCCAATCGAAAATCATCTGGAATCCAAGGGCTAAATTTTAGGAACACCCAAACCAAAGCAGGGAATAAAAGAAAAGTGGTCAGTTGAATCAGTAAATGAAGTTTCCAATTTTTCAGCCCAACTATAAGTTGTGTGGGATTAAGTTTTACCCCATAAAAAAAGAAAACTAATCCAATACCTAGATTAATAATGATTCTCCATGGAAATCCCGAGTCTGTAGATCCAAAAGTGGGAAATAACCAACCTAAAAATATGGCTATAAATAAGCCGAGTAGAAAGCCATTGATTCCAACTTTGGCCAGCAGTGGTCTGATTCGAGATAAAGTCAAGAAAGCAGTCTTTTAAAATTATCACTAATAATCGCTGTGGCAATCGCCACATTGAGTGACTCTGCCTCACCAAAGCCAGGAATTGTCACTTTTTTAGTCACTAGATTTTCCAAGTCACTTGAAATACCCTTTGACTCATTTCCCATCAGAATCACTCCAGGCTCTAGCTTATTCATCTGATGAATATTTTCACCATCTAAGAAGGCTCCATAGACGGGACTATTCCATTTTGTGAATATTTGAGCCAAATCCCCATAGAAAAATTTAACCCGAGTAAATGAACCCATGCTAGCCTGAATCACCTTAGGATTGTAAAATTCCGCTGTTTGAGTAGAAAAGACTAAATGATGGATTCCGTACCAATCGGCAATTCGAATGATTGTTCCTAAGTTACCAGGATCTCGTATGTCATCTAGCCCTATGACCAATTGACCTGTTGGGAAATCAAAACTCTCATTAGATTTCATCTGCACGACAGCTAAGGCACTATCGTTGCTTTGATATTGACCTAGTCCTTCAAGCTGGTTTTGGGTTACCGAGATTACCTCACAGGATGATTTGGAAACCTCCAGTTGATGATTATCCAGAAACTGAGGTGTCGCCAAAAGAATAGAAACTTGAAATGATGAGTTCAAAACCTCAACAACGCTTTTTTCTCCTTCGACAAAGAAGCGCTGTTCCACATTTCGGAATTTCTTCTGATGTAAGGATTTAATAAACTTAACCGTATTTTTGCTAAGCATAAGGAATATTCGCCCATTTTGAAATCCCTCAAATATATACTTTTTCTTTCTTCGGCCTTGGTGCTTTCGGCCTGTTCCTTGACTAAGAATCTGGCGGATGGTGAATATGCGCTCTATGAAAATAAACTCAAAGGAGTAGAAACAGCAGATAAAGAAGCCTTGGCTAACCTCTATATTGCCGAGCCTAATACTCGAATCCCACTGACTAATAAGTCATTAGGGGTAAGTATTTATAGAATTGGTGAAGCCTTTTTTGATAGTGTTAAAGTGGTAAATAAACTTAAAAATGCTACTCAGGAGTATGATAGCACCCGGAATTTATTAACTGAAAATCAAGAAAACAGTAAACTAATCAAGCAAATAGACAAGCTTGCATCAAAGATTAAGACTTACGAAGGAAAGCTGGAATTTGGAAATTTCTTAATGCGGACTGGAAATCCGGTAACGAAACTTGATAGCAATGAAGTGATTCGAACGGTCTCTGAAATCGACAACTATCTATATAACCAAGGATACCTGGATAGTGAAGTGACCTATGAAGTGGCTACCACAAAAAACAAGGCGGAGGTAATTTATCTGGTCAACGAAAAACAACCCTATCTAATTGATTCTATTTACACTTCTACTGAGAACAAAGAAATATTAAATCTTCTTCGGGAAAATAATGCCGATACTCACCTTCATGTAGCGGATAAATATGTTCAGGATGAGTTTGTCGCAGAGCGTAATCGACTCGAAGATCTTTTAAAGAATAATGGCTTTTTCATGTTCAATAAAAGCTTCATCGATTACAATTTGTATTACGATTCTAGTAAAAGAACAATCAATGTTCAGCAACGAATCCTTCAACCTACATTTGCAGAGAAGCATGAGATTTACACGATAGACTCAATCTCATTCTCAGTCAATCCTCCAAGCAAAGACTTCACCGATCAAGATATTTTGAAGAACTATCGGGGAATAAATTTTGATTTCTACAGAGATCGCTACTCAGAAAAAATTCTTTCTTCTCGTATTTTCTTTCAAAAAGATGGAGTTTATAATCGATCAAGTTTCATAGAAACGCAAAAGCAATTAAGTAATCTCGATCTATTTCGATTTATAAATATCTCTTTTGACACGCTGGGAACGTCCTTGCAAGCCAAAATCATCACCCAGCCAAATCAAAAATATCAGTTAACCAATCAGTTGGGATTGAGCATTACCGAACAGCTCCCTGGACCATTTTTTAGTGCCTCACTTCGGAATCGAAACTTCTTCCGCGCAGGCGAGATACTGGAATTCAACTTCCGAGCAGGATTGGAAGGAGTTGCATCTGCGACAGATCAAGGAGTCTATCAAAGCCGGGAACTGGGAACTTCTGCATCCGTAATCTTCCCGAGATTTTTGATACCTTTTTACCAAAGCAGTTTACAGAAGTTTGGTAAATACAATCCAAATACCCGAACACAGTTGGGATATAATTACACCAACCGTCCCGAATATACCAGAAGTGGTCTGAACGGATTGGTGTCATACACTTGGGCAACACGAAATAATCGACAGCAATTCACCATTAATGCAGCTGACCTGAACTATATCCGAACTCCTCAGATTCAGGATGAGTTTCTACAAATATTGGTTGATCTCCAAAACCAAGGAAATAACTTGATTTGGTCGTTTCTACCATCATTTATCAGTTCAATTTCTGCACAATCGGTCATCAACTTCAACCAATACGGGAACTTCACAAAGAATAGTGCTTCCCTGCTGAGACTATTTACAGAAAGCGGGGGAACAACACTTAATTTCCTCAATATCGCAGACAACAGTGAGGCTACCGATATTGCAAATTTTCAATGGCTGAAATTCCAAGCTGATTTTAGACGCTACTATCCCATCGATAGTAAGCAAACCGTGGCTTATCGGGCCAATTTTGGAATCGCTCAACCCTACGGAATCAGTAATGGAATCCTGCCCTATGAAAAGTATTTCTTTGCCGGTGGGGGTACAAGTATCCGAGCTTGGCAAGCACGACGACTTGGTCCAGGAAGCTATTCTCCTCGGGTCGCTGAGCGAGGTACCTATGATTACGCGATTGAGCAGCCGGCAGAAATGATTTTTGAAACGATGCTCGAATATCGGAGAAAGCTTTTTGGATATTTCGATATGGCATTATTTATTGACGCTGGTAATAGCTGGATGCTCGGCGCTGACAATTCGCGCCCAGGAGCGGATTTTAGATTTGACAGATTTTATAAGGAAATCGCATTCGGTACTGGAATAGGACTACGAATGGACTTTGACTTTCTGGTTATTAGACTGGATATGGCTACCAAAGCCATTGATCCTTCTCAACCCGAGGGCGACCGATGGGTGCTGGACAATGTGACATTTAAAAACCCACTAGGAGTCAGGGGACAGACTGTGCTCAATTTTGGGATTGGGTATCCGTTCTAACAGATTTTATTGAAGAAATGGCAAGAAAAACAAAAAAAGAAATAGCTGAAATCTATCAACAAATGCAAAACCACATCTGCGAGGGCATAACTGCAGCAGATGGGAAAGGATATTTTGAAGAAGATAAGTGGAATAGGCCGGAAGGAGGCGGCGGTAGAACTCGAATCTTTAGAGATGGGAAAATTATTGAAAAAGGAGGAATTGCTTTTTCTGCCGTGCATGGACCTACTCCTAAAAATATCCTAGCTAAACTTGGCTTGACAGACGGGGATTTCTTTGCAACAGGCGTATCCATAGTGATTCATCCCAAAAGCCCCATGATACCGATCATTCACATGAATATCAGGTACTTTGAAATGGAAAATGGAGTTCATTGGTTTGGCGGCGGGATTGACCTGACACCACATTACATAGTACCTGAGGATGCCACCTTTTTTCATGAAAAATTAAAAAATACTTGCGACAAATTTGATGTAAGTTATTACGACAGATTTAAATCTTGGGCAGATGATTACTTTTTCATTAAACATAGAAACGAAACTCGTGGGATTGGCGGGATATTTTATGATAGACTGGAAGCCACTTCTGATGCCCATTTTGAAAATTTATTGGAATTTAGTTTGGCTTTAGGCAGATTATTCTCTGAAATCTACGGGCATTATATGCGACAGAATTCTCAAATCCAATATGGAGATATGGAAAAATCTTGGCAAAATTTGCGTAGAGGAAGGTATGTGGAGTTTAATCTGGTTTGGGATGCTGGAACTAAATTTGGGTTAGACACCAATGGAAGGACTGAAAGTATCTTGATGAGTATGCCTCCAGTAGCAAATTGGGAATACATGCATGAAATAGAGGAAAATAGTCCAGAACATTTCACACAAGAACACCTGAAAAAGGGGATTGATTGGTTAAGCTATTCCAAAAATGATTGAAAAACTAAAAGCTATTGATGAGAAATTATTCATCTGGTTAAATTCATTTCATGCTGATTGGCTAGATCCAATCGTATTTCAAATGACCGAGACAGTTACTTGGATTCCTTTTTATGGGATTCTGATTTATTTTATTTACCGAGCAGATCACAAAGGGATTTGGTGGGTCTTGGGTGGTGCGGCCCTTACTATTTTGATCTCTGATCAGGTTACTTCTGGTTTGATGAAGCCATTTTTTGAGCGCCTAAGACCTTGTCATGAAGAACGTCTGGATGGAGTCATACATAATTATGGTAGATGCGGAGGCTTATTTGGATTCGTCTCTTCTCATGCTGCAAATACCTTTGCTATTGCAACTTTTTTAAACCTTAAAATTAGAGATAATCTACCCTATTTAAAATGGATTTTTCTTTGGGCATTTATTATTTCATACACACGGATTTATCTAGGTGTACACTATCCTTTTGACATTCTTTTGGGAGCCGTGATCGGCGTAGCAGCAGGATGGGTCTCTTGGTTTTTGATTGTAATAGTAAGACGGGAAATCCTAAAAAAATTTTTAAAATAACCAATCCTGAATTAATTCATTTATCAATTTATGAGGAATTTGATCATATTTTGTTTTTGGGAGAAAGACAACTTACCCCAGAGTATAGCCAATGGAATATATTACCTATCGATTAGCACTATTATCAATTAAGAACGAAGCAGCATAACCTTGGACTTGGTTTATAGCTTTGGAAGTACATATAAATATATCCAAGATAATAGCTTTAATGATGTGGAAGTCAACAACACATTAACTGGTAAGTCCAAAATAATTGAAGAGAAATATTTTGACATCGGATTATTAATCGGCTATTCCTTTCAATACTTCTGATAGTTGCACTTCAAACTCAAATAGAATCAATCTGGAAATCATATCAGACAAGTTAAATGTAGCAAATCCAATCCAACTCATTCAGAACAAAATTTTTATAAACAAGAATCTATTTCAAAAAAAATAGAAATGGATAAATTAACTATCTCCCTTCAAACAAAACTGGAAATACCGCAAGCTTCACTTTAAGAAATAACCTTTCGAATAGAAAGAACTATCCTGCCTAATATTGGTAGCTAATTTCCTTAGGGCCAAAAAGGACTTCATTGAGTTTGGTTTTGAAGGTGGATTTGTATCTAGAATACCACAACAGAAAGGAGCTTCCGATAGTCGTTAAAACCTAAATCAAGGTTTCTGTTTTATTGCAATTTGATTTCTGAAAAAAAAATGTAAATAGCTTATGGATTTTAAATGTTCCTTATAAATCTAAGAACACCTGCTAACCCGAAGATGGAATTAGCATTAGTTTTCGATTGGTTCTTTTCAGCCCATAAAAATAACGTAACCGCCCAACTCAAAGGATTAAGCTTTCGAACCATTTAACCAAACAAATGGGATAAAACAAAAATCCAAGTTACAAATAACATATCATCTTAATGAAAAGAAACGTACTGCTAGTTAGCCTTTTTCTGATTGTATTTTCGGCAACATCTCAAGACTCAATCACCTATCGATCTAATAAGTTTAATCAGTTTAAGATTGTACCACTTCCCGCTATTGGCTCCAATCCTGCCAATGGCTGGCTTTTTGGAATTGCTCCATCTGCTACTTGGCGAATGGGTACCCCCGAGACAACTCACCTTTCAAATCTTGTAGGGAACTTCCTTTACACCACCAAAAAACAATGGATATTCAGTTCTAGAAGCACTATTTTCTTGAATGAGGACGATTGGATTTTAGTCGGTGACTGGAGATATTTAATTACTTCCCAACCCACTTTTGGATTGGGAAGTAGCAGTCCAAATAAACCGATAGAAAACCCAAGCCAGCAAGGAGTTTATTGGGGTGAGCAGCAGATGGATTACAATTGGCTTCGCTTTTATGAGACGGTACTCAAGCGAGTTGGAGATTCTAAGTTTTACCTTGGCATTGGATATCACCTGGATGTTTACTCTAAAATCGAGAGCTTCACTGATACGGAAATTCCTACAGCCTTGAATTTTTCACATGATTTTTATAATCAACAATTAGGATTTAATACCGATAAATACACGATTTCCGGTTTGACTTTCAACGCAATCATGGAAAATCGAGATGTGGCAGTATCACCCTATGAGAAGAATTTCGCCTTGATTTCTTACAAGATAAATCCATCCATTCTAGGTTCGGATCAGTCCTCCTCTACCCTATTACTTGACTACCGACACTATTTTAATCTCAGCGAAAAGCGAAAAAGACATTTAATCGCCTTATGGGGATTTGGAAACTTTTTAGTCTCCGGAAATATACCTTACATGGGACTTCCATCAATTGGATACGACATGTTTGGGCGGGGTGGAAGAGGATATGCACAGGGGAGATTCCGAGGAGAAAGCATGGCCTATTCAGAGGCAGAATACCGCTTTCCCTTACAAAAGAATAAGGAGACTTTTGGAGGAACTCTATTCATGAATGCCTCGAGTTTCAGTAGCAGAACTACCAATGAAAAACTTTTTACTAAACTGAACCCAGGGTATGGATTGGGACTTCGAGTAATGATCAACAAAGAAAATCGGACAACTATTACTGCTGATTATGGCTTTGGTCAAAAAGGAAATTCAGGATTTTACCTAAATATTAATGAGACCTTTTAAGCAGAAGTAAATTCTTTTTTATCTCAATCACTCTTATCCAAGCGGCCTTCGGTAAAGACAAAAAAATGCTCATTGATGCGTATATGGGTCTTCCGGAATCAGTACCCCCTTTATTCTGGACAGTTGATGCTGGCTATGAA
>JBLGAM010000087.1:0-13291 GCA_047612305.1 Planctomycetota bacterium
ATTCTATGGGTATGAATCCTTTTTGGGGGCCTCCTACGATGATAGGCTATCGATTAGCATTCAATTATTACTTCTTCAAAGACGGGTCAATTGAAAAGTATAGTTTGAAGAAAAAAGGTCTTTTCGACATGCTTTCTGGACATGATGAGGAGATCAGTCTTTTTATGAGAAAAAATAGATTAGAACACGATAAGCGTGGGGATCTACTCCGAATTACCGCTTATTATAATGAACTTAATAAAAATTAATGTCAAAGCCGCTTATACTCGTCTCCAATGACGATGGAATCACTTCGAAAGGAATTCGTGTTCTCGTATCAATAATGAAGAGGTTGGGAGAGGTAGTGGTCGTAGCACCCGATAGCCCTCAGTCTGGAATGGGTCACGCAATTACTATTGGGGAGACTTTAAGACTAGTGGAGGAAGATATTTTTGAGGATGTACAAGCTTATAAATCAAGTGGTACACCTGCTGATTGTGTAAAGCTTGCCAAGCATCACGTACTAAAAGATCGCACGCCGGATTTGGTGGTCAGTGGGATTAATCATGGTTCCAATACCTCAATCTCTGTGCTTTATTCGGGTACGATGTCAGCAGCGATTGAAGGAGCGATTGAAGGCTATCCTTCGATTGGGTTTAGTCTTTGCGATTATTCATCAAAGGCAGATTTTTCCCATGCAGAAGAGTGGATTGAGAAAATTGCTCGGCAAGTATTGGATAAGGGGATTACGAAAGGCATTGCTTTAAATGTCAATATTCCCCCCAAACAAAATCAGCCAATCCAAGGAGTAAAAGTTTGCCGACAGGCAGATGCAAAATGGCAAGAGGAGTTTTCAGAGCGCTATGATCCTACAGGAAGGAAATATTTTTGGATGGCTGGAAATTTTGTGAATTTTGACAAAGGAGAGGATAATGATGAATGGGCAATCGCTAATAATTTCATTTCTATTGTTCCCTGTCAATACGATCTTACTGCCCACCATGCAATCTCGCAGATCAACAAAAATTGGGACTGGGAAAAGCTAAAAGCTTGATTTTACTCCTTTAGAAACTGTTTGATTCTTTATTTGGGTTCCAAGTCCTATCTTAATATTATTATTCTTATTTTTCTGAGGATTCGAAATAATGAGCTTTTGAAAAGACTTGTACTCTTGATTTTTACTCTTTTTACCTTTTCATCGCTATCTGCCCAGAGTCTGGATACTGACAGCCTTAAAAGGGCTCTTCTACTTTCATCAGAAGTTAATCGCTTGTTCATTTTGAATGAATTGGGTACAAACCTTCGAGAAAATGATCAGGATCTCGCCCTGGAGTATTTGTTCGAAGCTGAGAAAATAGCCATTGTTCAATCAGATCATAAAGCTGAATCCAAATCTAAGGAGAACATTAGTTGGATATATTACCGTCGTGGCCAATGGCAACGAAGTTTTGAATATGCCGAGGCTGCCTATGGATTAGCCTTAGAGTCTTTAAGTTTTTTAGAAGCTGCAAGAGTATTGAATAACATGGGAGCGTTATACTATGAGCAGCAGAACTATGAGATGGCAATCTTAAAATTCAAAGAGGCCTATAACCTAAGCCTCAAATATGGCGATCTCTATACTCAAATTAGAAGTTTAAATAATGTAGCATTCAATTTCACCCAGTTAAGAGAATTAGATTCGGCCATGACTTACGCTGTTAAGTCAATTGAGGCCAACGAAAAGGCTGGTTCTCCTTTTTTAACCTCATTTGCTTTTAGGGTTATAGCAGATATTTATTTTGAAAAAAATCAACTGGATTCTGCTATAGGACTCTATAAAAAGTCTTTGGGTTTTGCCGAAAAACAAGGTTCTTTAATTTTTAAGGCAGGTTTGTATCATCGAATAGGTAGTACCTACCTCCGTCAAGGAAAACTTAATCAAGCGGAATTAATTTTAAAAAAAGGTATTTTACTTTCCTTAGAAAATAAGTTGGTAGATGAATTACAGAAAACATATAAAGTATTGGCTGAAGTTTATGAGGCAAAAGGGGATATTCGTGCGGCTTATGGAGAGCTATCAAAATACCTGACGCTAAATGATTCGCTTCGGAGTAAAGAAATTAAGAATAGATTGTCTTTGCTTCAAGGGATGTTTGAGAATGATCTCAAGGAATCTGAAGTTGAGTTGCTCAAGGCTCAAAATGAGACTCAGGCCACACGTCTGGAATTTGTAAATCGGACAGTTTGGGTCATAAGTATTTCAGGCCTTTTAATTCTTGGTTTGGTTATTTGGCTCTTCTATTTAAATAAGAAAACGTGGAATCAAAATCGGGATTTAGCTCAAAAATCTAAGGAACTAGAGGAAATTAATCAAACGAAGAACAAGCTTTTTTCAATTATTGGCCATGACCTTCGTGGTCCTGTTGGCCAAGTAAAATCTATCGTAGATCTTTTGATAAAAGGTTATCTGAATAAGGAGGAGTTTGATGATTTGATCCATAACCTAAAGAAGGATGTTGATTCAGTTTACTTGACGTTGAATAACACCTTGAAATGGTCTCTTTCTCAGATGGATGGCTTCAAGATAAATCAAAAGGAACTCGATTTGAATGAGTTGATTGATGTAAGTTTAATTGCTGTTCAGACTCAATTGAAAGAAAAAAACATCAATATCATCAAGGATATTGAAATCCAATCCAATGTTCTGGCTGATCTAGATTTGATGGAAATTGTACTTCGAAATATTTTTAACAATGCAATTAAGTTTTCTAAGCCAGGGCAAACGGTGGAGGTGACGGCTGAGCAGATTGATCAAAAAGTGATTTTATGTATTAAAGATCATGGAACTGGAATGAGTAAAAAACAGATCAATCAGATTTTATCAGAAAATACCTCAATCACCGATTCAAGTCTTGGAACACATTCTGAAAAGGGAACCGGTCTTGGTCTACAGATTTGCAAAGAGTTTACTAAAATGAATGGAGGTCAGTTATCCATCACAAGTGAGATAAAAATCGGTACGAAAGTGTGCCTCAGCTTCTTGGCGGTTTAGTCCATCAGCGTTAAGTTTTCCATCGTCAAAAAATCGGCTAACTCTAGTTTAAACTTCAAAATTCCAAGCCTTTTCATGTGTTCCATCGATTGATCTAATTGGGTTCTTGAGATTATTTCATTTACGGCCCATTTGGTTGTGCTCAGCCAAGAACTTACATCTGATTCTTCAAGTTTGTATTCTCCTGCAATCGTCTTAACAGTAGCTGGATCAGTTTGTAGTTTTTGAGAAAAATCATAAATCAGGTTTCGCAATTCTATAATCAAAGCTCCAAATTCATCTAAAGAAGCATCCGTGGCAGCTATTACAAAACAAGGCCATGGGCTAGGCACTTCTCCGATTCGCTTGAGTTCTCCCTGATCCACCCAAGGCTTGGTGGTATATTTTTCCCATAAAAAAAGCTCAGGATTCCTTGGATCCATCGCTTGAAGAGCTCCTGGGAGATTATTAATTACGCTGAACGATAATTTTTGAACATCCCAATTTTCTCGTTCGGCCAGTACTAAGCCCATGAGATGTGAGCCTGAACCGATTCTGGAAATTAGGAAATTATGTTTTTTAAGCCCTTTTAGCGAATTAATTTTTGACTGTCCATGAATATGAATCCCCCAGACTAAAGGAGAGGTGACATGGAATCCTATAATCTTTGAGGGGTTTCCTGCCTCAAAATCTTTCAGGAAACTCTCCGTAAGTACAATTGCGAGGTCAGTTTCATTATCTCGAAGCGCCTTATTCATCTGACCAGAGCCACGAGATTCCTCAATCCATTTCAGCCGAATTCCTCTATCTAAAAAAGGTTGGGATTCTACTACCTTGACCCAGGGGAAATTAAAATGCTCCGGGACTCCAGTAATATTGAGAACTTTCATAATTTTTTCATTTTAGACAAAAATAAGAAAGCCAGTCCTTTTGTGAACCGCCTTTGAATTTTTTTATTAAACCTTAATCGTAAGTCACGGATTTGTCAACTATCATCAAATTGCTCAAACCTGCTAAAATCAAAAGTAATCCCGCCAAAAGCATGGTATTGATTACATCTTCACCAAAATAAATACATAAAGAAAATTGACACTGCCAAGCGCTGCAACTATATGATGAATAACAACGAACATGTTGAAAATCCCCACATAAACGCTCATCTTTTTAGCTTCGACCGAACTGAAAAGCATGGCATACGGTAGGGAAAGAATACTAGCCCAAGAGATCCTTACTAAGGAAAAACAGATGTGAAGCATCCATGGCTCTGTTGTGAAATAGATCAATATAAATCCTGACCCAACTGCAATGAAGCTTATCTGCCACCAATGCTCTAAATGGCTTAATACTCATGTTGATCGAGGCATCTAAAACCCAATGCAACCCAGCAGCCATCCAGAGTGCGGATGAATATGGAGTAAAAATAGTGCAATGGTACTCAATACTGAGCCGATGAAAAAGACTGGTTTTCGTCTATTAAACTTAGGATTCCAAGTACTATCACACAGGTAACAGACAATGAGTTGCACCAATAATTCAGTCATTGGTGCTGCAATCCAAAGAAATGGAATCTTTGTCGGCTCCTGAAGTTTGAAATATTCAGGACATGAATACGCCTTTCAAAGCAAGGCTGAATTCTTGGAAATCCAAAACCCAAATTTGCCAGAAACTCAGCTGTTTCTTTTGGGGCATTTTGTGGAGAGACTTTAATTATCTTAAGTCAACTGAATGATAGTTTCCTTTGAATTGAACTTTAATTCAATAAAAGGTAGATTTTTGATATCTAAATAAGGCTGATCATTTTTAGGCAATGGATCAAATTCTGTCAGTCTTCCTAAGAATTCATAATCTTCCATTTCTAGCGAAATACTTTTTTGATCAACCAAGACCTCATCAATTTCAAATCCGTGAAAGAATATCCGAATGCTACTGTAATCGGATTTATAGTTACCAATTGATGATCCGATTTTTATTTGACTGGATTCCGAATTGTAGCTAAACTCCCGCTCTAAATAATCTCCCGAACGGTGATCATGGGAAATCCCATCATCCTCATAGTGTACGAATGTGCTTCCAGATGATCCTTTGTACACATGAACTCGAAGTAGCCCATCATTTGATTCGGCAGTGGATGAAATATCCGATTGCATCGTAAAGACACTCCCTCCTTTGATGAAGACAGGAAGATAACTTAAAGGTGTATCAATATAGATTACTTCCTTTCCAGCATAAACTTTATCTGAATAGAAGTAATACCATTCTCCTTCAGGTAGATAAACTTTGGATATTTCTATATGACTTTCTACTGGAGCGATTAAAAAACGATCACAGAACAGGTATTGATTTTGAAAAGCTGATAGATAAATCTGTAAATCTGTTGGGTATGAAATAGCTAAACTGCTAGCAAGTGGAAGGCCTGTTTTGGTAGACTGATAAAAGGCCGAATAGATCGTTGGAATCAAGCGATAGCGAAGCTTCATGTAGTTTCTTGAGATTTCCTCTACTTCTTCACCAAAAGCCCAAGGTTCGGAATCATTGGTATTGATCATTGAATGGGCACGGAAAAGCGGTGCAAAAGCAGCTATACTCATCCATCGTGCAAAAAGAAATTTGCTAGACTCACCTGCAAAACCTCCAACATCATAACCTGCAAAGGAAACCCCACTCAATCCCAGACTATTCACTAGTCTGATACCAGCCATCATGTGCTCTTCCGAGGCGACATTGTCACCTGTCCAAGCTGCAGCATAACGCTGAATTCCAGCGAACCCTGCTCGAGTGAGCACAAAAGGACGCTCAGATTTATTTTGGAGTAAAGACCCTTCCTGAGCACTTCTTGCCATTTGCATTCCATACACATTTCGAGCTTCACGATGCGAAGCTGAAGCGCCTTCAAAATCAAATTCAATCAAATTAGGTGTAAACTGGCCCCAAGATGCAGGCTCATTCATATCCGTCCAGAAACCATCAACTCCTGCCTCAGTGTAAAACGCCATTTTCTCTGCCCACCAAGTTCTAGTCTCAGCCTTAGTGAAGTCAGGGAACGCGCACCATCCGGGCCATACTTGACCTTCGTAGATTTTTCCGTCAGGGTATTTTAAAAAAAGATCTTTTTCTACCCCTTCCTCATAAGGAAAATAACCTTTTTGGGTTTTTATACCTGGATCCATAATCACAACTACACGAAAACCTTTTGCTTTCAAAGCGCTGATCATGCTTTTTGCATCTGGGAATTTGGCTCCATCAAAAGTGAACACCTTATAGCCTTCCATGTGATGAATGTCCAGATAGATGACATCAGCGGGCATATCCTTGTCTCTGAAGGTAGTTGCGAGTGTTATCACTTCCTTATCTGGGTAGTAGGAATAGCGGCATTGCTGGAATCCCAAGGCCCATTTAGGAGGCATGGCCATTCGTCCTGTTAATTCAGTATAGCTATTGATGATTCCGGCAACGGAATCTTCGTGCATAAAGTAATAGTCTAAATCACCATCCTCAGCGCTGAAATAAATAAAGCGATTTGTAGAGGCTCCAAAATTGAAAACGGTCTTATGGGTATTGTCTAAGAAAATACCATATGCTCCTCGATTATGAACTCCAATATAAAATGGGATACTCATATAAAGTGGATCATCGCTAGTTCCATAAGCGAAGTAATCCGTATTCCAATTCGTGAAAGCATTCCCAAAACGATTCAGATTTCCAGTCTTTTCTCCCAATCCAATGAACTTTTCATCTTTCTGGACTTGCTTGTAGCAGGCTACTTCTGTGCCGATCCAAGCTGTTCCCAGTGAGTCATCTGCATTCAAAAGTTTTCCTTTCGCATCAAAAAAGCTCAAATTGAACGTCGATAAATCAAGCTGAAGAGTAAGTTTTTCAGTGACCAATTTCAATAGACCAGAATCCTCAGAAATTTGAAATTCAGTACTTTTAGGTTCACCAATCACCGAATAGGGATTTGGCTGGAAGGTCTCGTAGCGATTTACCTGAATCCGGATCATTCCCGAATGATAAACAGTGAATTTAAATCTTCCGACTTGGGTAGTTCCTTCCAGACCGTCAGCTATTTCTATCCATGAATTGACTGATCCCATTCCGATATGTTTGGAAGAATTTTTGGAATGTATAGGAGGGAATCCAGTAGATTTCATAGGTATTTTTATGCAAATATTGAGAGTAATTAGGCTAATTTAGAAATGATTGTTGATTGATGAAATCAGCAATTGTAATCCTAATAGGCTATTTTGGGTGATATAAATGGATTGGCCTCCCTAAAATTGAAATTTTAAGGGATTCAATCGATTGCAATAAGATCTGAATATTTTTTCAAATTTCTGTGAAATAGGCTACTTCACAGAAGATTTCCGGACTAAAAGCTCGGTTTCAAGTATTATCGGAGCTGTATACTGTCCGGATCAAGTTTTTTTGATAATATCCAAGAGCATTTGAGTTGCTATTTCTCCAATCTTAAATCCAGGTTGGGAAATAGAAGTTAAACCCGGCTCAATGATGGAGTAAAATTGCCAATTGCTAAATCCTACGATTCCAATATCTTCAGGAACTTTCATTCCCATGGATCTGCAAGCGAGCATAGTACCAACTGCAGCCATATCATTATTTGCAAAGATGGCATATGGATTTGTTTTCCCTTTTTTCAATAAGGCTTCAGTCACTTTAAATACTTCAACACTTGTACCATAGGCACAATTGATGATCAATTCCTGATAGATTTGAATGCCGTGCTCGGTAGGTGCGTCTCTGTAACCCCTTTCTCGCTCTTTACTTATTAAGAGAGTTAGAGGTTCAACAAAATGTGAAATTTTAGTATATCACTGAGGAATTAGTGGTTTATGAATTCTTGGTTCGGGACTTTGATGAGCGAAGAAATCAAATGCTGACCGCTTTTTACTTTGGAATTTCTGGCCCAGAAATTATTTAGTAATTTGGCGAGTTTGGCTACGATGTGGGTTTAATAATGATCGATTGGCTATTACAGACACGTTGGAATTACCTAAATGATCCCTAACGGGAGCGTTTATTTCAATTGTATTAGAAAATGATCAAGCTTAAGAAGGGGAATCCCGTTTTAATAAACCAGCAAAAACTACGCTTAGTCTAGGAGGAACAGTGAAATCCATTATCCTAGAAAGTGCTGATATGAATGTGGTGATACACGGTATTTTGGCTTGTCAAGCATAGGAAATATGCCCCTTAGCTTTCTCAAAACAAGGAAATGGCACAATTATTTCACAGGCTAGGAATTCGATGTGGCCACTACCACAGTGAATTTCAGCCTCCGTTCCAGTGAGTTTTATTTGTTCACAGACAAGAAGTTACCTACGCCTAATGCTGGGATTTTTCAAGTAGATTTTGTGACGGATGTTCCAAAAGAAATTAAACCTATAGGAGAATTTAGACTCTATCCAGTTCCTACTTCAGGTTGGCTTACAATTGAGCTTCCTCTCGAAATGGCAGGATCTAATTACAGAATTATAGACTTGACTGGTCGAGCGCTTTAAATGGGTGGAATTGGAGCTAATGATCAGGAATTAGAATTGGATGTAAGGAATATTAGAGCAGGGATTTATATCTTTGGAGCTTACGATATTAAAAATGTGCTAGTAAAGCGCTTTATTAAAAGATAATCAAACCTAAATCACATGAAATTTAAACCAGGAGTAAAATACGGCGAAGAGCTAAAGGATCTTTACGCATATGCAAAAGAAAATGAGTTTGCAATGCCTGCAGTGAACGTCATAAATACCAATTCAGTCAATGCCGTTTTGGAGACTGCAAAGAAATTGAATTCTCCAGTAATCATCCAATTTTCAAATGGTGGAGCGCAATTTTTTGCAGGTAAGTCACTTCCTAATGATAAGCAACAAGCTAGTATAGCAGGCGGAATTTCAGGAGCACATCACGTGCATTTGATGGCTGAAGCTTATGGTGTTCCGGTTATTCTGCATACGGATCACGCTGCTAAGAAACTTCTGCCATGGATTGATGGTCTTTTGGAAGCGGGAAAAGCATATCATGCTGCTCACAAGCGTCCTTTATATAGCTCGCACATGCTCGATCTTTCGGAGGAGCCTTTGGAAGAAAACGTGGAGATCTCTTGTAATTATTTTAAGGAATTTGTGAAGCTAGACATGGCTATCGAGATTGAACTTGGTGTCACAGGTGGAGAAGAAGACGGAGTGGATAATTCAGATATTGATTCTTCAAAATTATATACTCAACCAGAGGAAGTGGCCTATGCTTATGAGCATTTGAAACAAATTGGGGAGCTATTTACTGTAGCTGCGGCATTTGGAAATGTGCACGGCGTTTACAAGCCAGGTAACGTATCCTTGAAGCCTGTAATTCTTAAAAATTCTCAGGACTTCATCAATGAGAAGTACGGAACTACTGGTAAACCATTGAACTTTGTATTCCATGGTGGATCAGGATCTACTTTGGAAGAGATCAGAGAAGCAAATAGCTATGGCTCTATCAAAATGAATATCGATACAGATATGCAGTGGGCATTCTGGGAGGGTATATTGATGAATTATAAAAAGAATGAAGCTTATTTACAGACTCAGCTTGGTAATCCAGATGGAGCTGATAACCCAAATAAGAAATATTACGATCCTAGAAACTGGTTAAGAAAAGGAGAAGAGAATTTTGTAAAGCGTCTAGAGAAAGCATTTGAGATGCTTAATGCCGTTAATAGAAATTAAGCTTTTGTACTGATTTATAAGAGGAAGTCACTTCAATCGGTGACTTTTTCTTTTTAATAGAAACCCATGAAGAAAATTCAATTGACACTTATGGCTGGACTTGCACTAGCAGCTGCCTGCACGACCGGTGAAAACCCCGAAGTAAAAGACTACTGGCCTCAAGCAGGTGTCACTTATGAGATCTTTGTGCAGTCATTCAACGACTCAGATGGTGATGGGATTGGAGATTTGAATGGCGTGACGCAAAAACTCGACTATGTCAAGGAGCTCGGAGCAAATGCAATATGGTTTATGCCAATTATGCCCTCACCTAGCTACCATAAATACGATGTGACTGATTACAAGGGGATTCATCCAGACTATGGCACGATGGAGGATTTTAAAAATCTTTTAGAAGAAGCCCATAAGCGAGATATCAAGATTGTGATTGATTTGATCATCAATCACAGTGGAAGTGGTCACCTTTGGTTTGAGGAAGCTCGAAAAGGCCGAGACAATCCTTACCGTGATTATTATGTATGGGCGCAAAAAGACACGATCGCTGAGTCTATTAATAAAAAGGTAATTACACTGGATAGTGACAATATCCGCCAATGGCATGATCCAGGAAATGGGGAAGATTTTTATTATGGTTTTTTTATTGGCGGAATGCCAGATTTAAATTACGATAATCCTAAAGTTCGGGAGGAAATCTATGATATAGGGAAGTTTTGGCTGGAAGAAATAGGGGTTGATGGCTTCAGGTTAGATGCTGCAAAGCATATTTTCCCTGATGACAGACCCTTGGATAATCATGCGTTTTGGAAGGAATTTCGAGCCAAAATGGAAGCAATCAAGTCAGATGTTTATTTGGTAGGAGAGGTGTACGACAAAAAAGAAATTGTAGCCCCTTATCTTCCCGGTCTACCGGCTTTATTCAATTTCGATTTTCATTATACTTTATTGGAAGCGTTAAATACCGAAAACGGAATGCTTCTCGCCAAAAAGCAAAAGGAAATTTTAGACTTCTATCAGGGAATCACCCCAAATTTTATTGATGCCACAATATCTTCAAATCATGATCAACCTCGATTGCTAAACGAATTGGGTTCTGATCCAGATCGCTACAAGCAAGCGAGTGCGATTTTATTGACTATGCCAGGTGCTCCTTATTTGTATTACGGAGAAGAAATTGGGATGCTGGGACTAAAACCTGATGAGAATATCCGAGAGCCTTTTCTCTGGGATGTGATCGGAAAAGATACTGGAAGGACAAGCTGGATTAAGCCAGTTTATACCACAGATGCTACCGTAACTCCTCTGACAATCCAGAAGGAAGATCCTAACAGCTATTTTAATCATTACAAAAATCTTATTGCCTTACGGAATTCGCATCCTACTTTGGCTATTGGTGATTTGGAATTACCATCGGGGACTTACCCTAAAGCAGTGATGGCTTACAGCAGAAAATCGGGAGATCAGGAGATTTTCGTGATTCATAACTTAGGTAAAGTAGTAATTGTGGTTGATGCTCCAGAGGGTTTTAATACAAAACTATTTACCCTTGGGAAAACTTCTCAAGCAGAAGGCAAAGTCAAACTTGGAAAAAATGCCAGTATCGTTTTAATGAAATAACCAAGTCAAAACAAGAAAGCCTGATCTATCAGACTTTCTTGTTTTGACTTGGTTGCGCTTACTTTTCTTAAAGCATCACTAAGTGATCTGGGATCACAAAGACCAGAGTTTCTCATTTAACCTTTGAGATCTAGAAGACCTTGAAGTTTTTGATAGGTTGGAATTCAAAATTTCAATTGGTTTCTGTTCGAAATTCAAAAGCTGAATTGAGTAGAATTCCAAACTCGTATCTGTGGAGCCTTATCAGAGAACTTAGATTTCTTTGTGGTTGAAAAAAACAAAAGTGGCCTGTGAGAATGCAGGCCACTGTGGTGGGAATTTGCAGTTCGTGAGAAACGAATTGCGGTGAAAGGATTAGCTAGCTCTGCTTTGAACTTTGATTAGCCTTTGAGCTCTAATCATTGGATTTATTAAGTAGATAGAATTTTGGCGATTCTAAAATCATCCTCATCAAGACTTTTATCATCTACAATTGCCTTTTTGATAGGTGTGAAGACTATTTTGTGATTGATCAACCCAGCCATTACATCATATTTTCCTGCTAGCAGTCCCTCAACGGCATAAACACCTAATTTCGAAGCAAGTAGTCGATCATATGAACTTGGAGCACCACCCCGCTGGAGATGACCTAGAATCGTTATTTTGATATCAAAATAGGGAAGATATTTTTTAACCGTAGCGGCAATTTCAGCGGCTCCACCACTTTTACCACCTTCTGCGACGATTACAATGTTGGAAGATTTTTTAGCTTTGGTTCGTGCTTTTAATTTTTCGATTAACTGCTCAATGGGCATTTTTTTCTCAGGAATTAAAATAGCTGCTGCAGCACTACCTATTCCTGCATTTATCGCAATAAATCCAGCATCTCGACCCATTACTTCCACAAAGAATAATCGATCATGGGAGGTAGCTGTATCACGGATTTTGTCAATCGCTTGAATGGCAGTATTACAAGCTGTGTCAAATCCGATCGTAGAATCTGTTCCTGAAAGATCGTTGTCAATAGTGCCAGGAAGTCCAATGGAGGGAATTCCATATTCTTGATAGAATAAGTGTGCTCCTGTCAATGAACCATCTCCACCGATGACAACCAATGCATCAATGCCATGGTTTTTTAAATTAACATACGCTTTTTTTCGTCCTTCAGGAGTTCGGAATTCATCACTTCTAGCGGATTTCAAGAAAGTGCCTCCACGCTCTAAAACGTGAGTGATGTGACGAGATTCAAGTTTCTTAATGTCATTTTGGATCATCCCTTCGTAGCCTCGATAGATTCCATACATATCTAAATTGTAATAGAATCCTGCGCGGACCACCGCTCTGATCGCAGCGTTCATTCCAGGAGAATCACCGCCTGAGGTTAGTACGCCTATTTTTTTTATGGTTTTAGGTTCCATTTATAGGTTTTGAGTTATGGCTTTGAACATCAGTTCTGCTGAAGCAGGATTGGTTGCTAAAGGTATATTGTGCACGTCACAAATTCGCATTAGCATTTGCACATCAGGTTCATGCGGGTGTTTGTCTAATGGATTCCTAAAGAATATCACCATATCTAGTTCCTTCTGAGCTGCCATTGCCGCTATTTGCGCATCACCTCCAATTGGTCCTGAAAGAAGCTTTTGAACTTCAAATCCTGCTTTTTCTATATGCAATCCAGTAGTACCGGTCGCGACTAGTGATATCTCAGGCTGAAGTAAGAGGGCTTTGAAGCAACCTAAAAAATGGACCATATCCGATTTTTTCCCATCATGGGCGATAAGGGCAATTTTCATCAATTTGGTATTAATAGGTTTGACTCAAAGGTAGGGAAATTTCTATTCCTTCAATTCCCCTGTCTTAGAATACCGTTGGAATCTAAGACAGATTAATTCGAATAAGGCTTAAGAATAATTTCTTTACGAATTACATTTTCCCTCTAAATAAAGAAGAAAGGTGTATTCTAAAGCTAATTCTTTTAGCGCATTGA
>JBLGAM010000088.1:0-13263 GCA_047612305.1 Planctomycetota bacterium
ATGTAAGTAGTGCTGTCCGAATACCACACAAGTAAGGCAATGATTAGTCCGCCAATGACCGGTCTCAGTGGAGGGTAGGAAATCCACTTTGTAAATTGATGAGAAAAAAAATGGGTAGTTTGGGCAAATAATCTCCCCGATAATCCAAAGGCAATACCGGCAGGAATAATCCAAAGTAAATTGGTTAGGGTATGAGGAGCGACTTCTGGGATGGAATAGGCTGTATGGCCTACTCCCCATAAATACATACAAACCCAATGGGCAATAAATGCTGTCCAGAATGCAGGGAACAGGGATTTCCATTGAAATTCACGATGAAGCATCCATTCTAATGCGAAAATTGCCCCAGCGAGCGGTGTTCCAAAGACTGAGGCGAATCCGCCGGCGACTCCGGCGATTAAGATAAGTCTTCGGTCGGTTTCGTTAAGAGAAAAAAGCTTGGTCAGTTGGTCTGCTAGCGATCCTCCCATCTGGACGGCGGTACCTTCCCGACCAGCTGATCCTCCAAATAAATGAGTGAAAATGGTTCCAAAAAGCACTAATGGGGTCATTCGAAGAGGAATTGGGGTTTGGCTTTGATATAACTCTTCAAGCAAAAGGTTATTCCCCTTCACTGATTTTTCTCCATATTGGTAGTATGTCCAGCCGATTACAAATCCTGCTATGGGAAGTAACGCGATAATCCAAAGATGATTTTCTCGGTAATTTGTGGCCCAGTCCAATCCAATCAAAAAAACTGCAGAAGCAGATCCGGAAAGAAGACCCACCAGTCCTCCTAGGCCAATCCAGCGCAATACATTTTTAATTAGAATTTGGAAATTCAAAACCGCTTTTTTAAAGTTTGAGACAAATTAGGAATAGAAATTGGAATTCATCAAACTAGGAATGGAACTGAACAATTGATTTGGCTAACCTTTTCCCTTCTTAAAAGTTGTTACCCCGAATATGGAAACTATGAAAAATATCTTAATAACAGGAGGATCTGGGCTCGTAGGCAAGCAAATCACAGCCTTACTCGAGCAAAAAGGGTATCAGGTAGCTTGGCTGAGTCGAAGCGCCCAGCGGCAGCAATCTTTTTTATGGGATGTAGCCAAAAAACAGCTTGATCAGGAAAGTATCGAATGGGCGGATTGCATCATTCATCTAGCAGGAGCAGGTGTTGCAGATAAGCGATGGACAGACGATCGTAAAAAGCAAATTTTAGATTCCCGTACCCACAGCACCCAATTACTCCATGAGCATATTGCAATGGCGAACTCTAAGCCGGATGTGTTTATTTCAGCATCTGCAGTGGGATATTATGGCTTTAATACAGGAACTGCATTGGTGGATGAGGCTGGCAAACCTGGAACTGATTTTTTGGCTCAGGTTGTGGTCGCTTGGGAAAAAGAGGTAAAAAAAGTGGAAGAACTCCAACTTCGTACGGTATTGCTTCGAATAGGAATTGTATTAGACGCTGAAGGGGGTGCTTTGGGAGAAATGCTCAAGCCACCAGTAGCTGCACCTTTAGGATCAGGCGATCAATGGATGAGCTGGATTCATATTGAAGATCTTGCAAAGCTTTTTGTTTTTGCTGTTGAAAAGACTACGCTTCAGGGAGTTTACAATGCTGTAGGGCCAAATCCTGCGACTAATTATAACTTGACAAAAGCTGCAGCGAAAGCAAAAGGAAAGCCATTTGTGGGTATTGGAGTCCCTGGTTTTGCATTGAAATTGGTTTTGGGTGAAATGGCGGCGATGGTTCTTGGTGGAAATCGAGTATCCTCACAAAAAATTCAAAAAGCAGGTTTTGAGTTTGAGTTTCCTGAATTGGAAGGAGCAGTAAAGGATATTTTCAAGTAAAGATCAGTTGATTCGTTTTTTTCTTCCTATTAAAAACCATAGGATCGTCCCCAAAAATGGAACTAAGACCACAATCAAAACCCAGATCAACTTGTCCGTGTCGCTGGCAAAATTGCTGATCACCACATCGTAGATCGTGTAGGCGTATATCGCCAATCCAATTATTCCTATTCCAAACATAATATCAGTAAGTTAAAGATTTAGTGCTTTTCCCCAAAATCAAATAGACTAACGTCCCAATTAATTGGGCAAATAAGATGATGAGGATCCAGATCAGTTTCATGCTGGGGTCTTTAAACTCAGACTTTATTACATCTACTATACAATAAATCATCAAAATAAAATAAATAGCGCTTAATGCTCCTGCGATAAGCAAAAACTGACCGCCAAGATTTTGAACAAAGGATAACATCATATTTTTTCAGTTTTAGAAATTTTTGAAAAGTCAGGATTGAATCTTCGTTTTTTATCTCTTCTTGAATTGGCCAAATAGAGAAAGCAACCAAATGGAGCGATTAGGATAATCAATACCCAGAAGAGTTTCGAGTGCTGATCTCTAAACTCAGTGCGTACCAAATCTAATAAGGCATAAATCAAAAAGCCGATATAGACAAGGCCAGCTACTTGCCAAAGAATTAAGCCATATCCAGGTATCACCAAATCCATTTCAATATTCATTTCTGTTCTTCAATTATTTTTACCACTGAACCTAAATTAAGTGATTGGATCGAAAAATTATAGGAATTTAGGGGAAGTTTAACTATTTATTCCTATGAAGCGAATTCTGTTTTCTACGATTTTATCTTTCTTGACCCTTACGGGCTTTGCTCAGGTAGATCTTTCTTATTACCTCCCAAAGGGATATACTTACAACCCTGCTATTCCAACCCCGGAACAAGTACTTGGCTATCAAGTAGGCGATTGGCATGTGACCCATGACCAGCTCGTGATGTACATGAAAGCTGTCGCGGCAGCATCTGATCGGGTGATTATCCAGGAAACTGGTCGGACTTATGAAATGCGACCTCAGGTAGTCTTGACGATCAGCTCTCCTGCCAACCTTGCAAAACTCGATCAGATCAAGGCGGATCGAGTGAAACTACGCGATCCAAATTCTTCTCTGGATATCGGAAAAATGCCTGTGGTGATGTTTATGGGATATTCTGTCCATGGAAATGAGCCAAGTGGAGCCAATGCGTCTTTACTTGCTGCATATCACTTTGCGGCAGCCAATGAAATCGCAGGTGAATTGGAAAATATCGTCCTGCTGCTTGACCCCGCGATCAATCCGGATGGTCTAAACCGATTTGCTTCATGGGTGAATTCGCATAAAGCCTACAACTTAAACGGTGATCCAAATGGTGCAGAATATAATGAGGCTTGGCCAAGAGGAAGAACTAACCATTATTGGTTTGATTTGAATCGCGATTGGCTTCCAGTGCAGCACCCAGAATCAAGAAACCGAGTGAAGGTTTTTCAGGAATGGCTTCCAAACATTCATTTGGATTTTCATGAAATGGGCACCAATAGTACCTTCTTCTTTCAGCCGGGAGTTCCTTCACGAATGCACCCACTCACTCCTACTAAGAATTTTGAGTTGACCGAGAAAATTGGAACCTACCATGCAAAAGCACTGGATCAAATTGGTTCTCTTTATTATAATCAGGAGAATTACGACGATTTTTATTATGGGAAGGGATCTACCTATCCAGATGTACAGGGTTCGATAGGAATTCTATTTGAGCAGGCGAGTTCCAGAGGTCATTTGCAGGAAAGTGCAAATGGGATGCTGAGCTTTCCTTTTACGATCCGAAATCAATTCACGGCCAACCTTTCTTCCTACAAAGCCGCTAATGAAATGCGGGTTGAGTTGAATCAGTGGATGAAAGATTTTTATAAGGGCATTGCTGTAGAAACTGCTGCTGATGTAAATAAAGCCTACATTTTTGGGAGCAAGGATGATGATGCTAGAAGCTTTCACTTGGCAGATTTGATCCTTCAGCACAATATCAAGGTTTTCACGCTTAATGAGGATATCACTGTCAACGGTAAAGAGTTTAAAGGTAAAAATGCCTACATCGTACCAGCAGATCAGCCACAATATCGATTGATCAAGGCGATGTTTGAGACTCGGACTACTTTCCAGGATAGTCTGTTTTATGATATTTCAGCTTGGACTTATCCTATGGCTTTCAATTTGGACTACATGGCGCTGAACAGTAAGATTCTGAATCTTGCCAATGTAACTGAAGTATCTAAATCCTCGCTTGAGCTAGCGCCAGGTAGAGTATTTGGAGTTGCTGGAGCTTATCAATATGCGATGGAATGGTCAGATTATTATGCGCCAAAAGCTGCTTATGATTTGATGGAAGCAGGATTCTTGGTCCGCGTTTCCCAGGCTGGTTTTGGAGTGACTGGAGGGAAAGAATTTGGTCGAGGAACACTTTTGATCGGTACTGGCGAAAGCAAAATGGACCCGCAACAAATGCATCAAAAATTAACTCAAATCGCAGAAGGAGCACATGTGGATATCTACGCACTGACGAGCGGATATACGACTGGGGCAAATCTGGGCTCGACTACAATCGCTCCTTTAAAGATTCCTAAAATTGCGCTTTTGGTAGAAGGAGGAGTAGATAGCTACGAAGCTGGAGAAATCTGGCACTTGCTTGATCAGCGCTACGAGATGCCGGTGACTTTGCTTCCTATGGATGCGATCGGAGGAAATACTCTGGATAGATATAATGTGATTCTGATGCCAGATGGCCGTTATAATTCTTTGGGTAAGTCTGGTGCAGCAACGTTGAAAAGCTGGATTTCTGAAGGAGGGACTTTAATCGCTAAAGGAGGAGCACTTCGATTTCTCTCTGAAAATGAAGTCGGAAATATAACGTTCAGAAAAGGTGCTGAATCCGAAAAAGGTCTTCAAAGAAATTATGCAGAGTATGAAAATGCGACAGGTGCGAAAGTAACAGGTGGAGCCATCTTCAATGCAAAATTAGATATTACTCATCCGATCGGCTATGGCTACGAAAGCTCTGAAATCCACACCTTCCGTAATGACAATTTATTTATGGAGCCTTCCGAGAATCCATATGCAAATCCCGTGGTTTACACCGATTCTCCCCTAGCCTCTGGATACCTTCATCCATCCAATTTGGAAGGACTGAAAAATGGTGGAGTAGTAAGGATTTCTGGAGTGGGTCAAGGTAGAATAATCGGATTTGCTGATAATATGAATTTCCGGGCATTCTGGTTTGGCACAAATAAACTATATGCCAATGCGATTTTCTTTGGTCAAATAATCGATGGGGGAACAACCCGATAATTCGACAAAGGCTTCTTAATCTAAGAGGCCTTTGTTTTTTAATTCTGCATATTTAGGCTTAACCTATCCACATGAAATTCTTGAAACTACCAGGTATTTTGTTCTTTTTTATTTTCATTTCAAATTCAATTTTTGCCCAAGAAATGAGTTTTGAGGAATACAATCCCCCTTCGACCTTGAAGGTACCAGAGCATATTGTGACTAGGGCAAAGTTCCCTTTCGTAGATATCCACAGTCATCAGGGTGGAATCAATGAAACTAGAATCGATAAGTTGATTTCTGAAATGGATGAAATCAATATGGGCGTGATGGTCAACTTGAGCGGAAGAGGGTTTGGTAGAGGAGATAGCAACACCCAGCAGGAATACATCAAAGCGATGCTAGCGGAATTTCAAGCGCATGCTCCCGGTCGATTTATGGTTTTTACCAACATCAATTTTGCTGGAATCGGTGATGAGAATTGGAGTCGAATAGCGGTGAAAGAGTTAGAAGAGGATGTCGCTGCCGGTGCGGTTGGTCTGAAAATCTATAAAAGTCTGGGCTTTTCTGTGAAAGATGTCCAAGGAAACAGAGTTCCTGTAGATCATCCTGACTTGGATCCTATATGGGCCAAAGCAGGTGAATTAGGAATTCCGGTGATTATTCATTCGGCGGATCCTTCCCAGTTTTGGGAACCAATGGACGCCAATAATGAGCGTTGGTTGGAGTTAAAGCTTAACCCGAACCGAAAGAGATCAGATACCGATCCAGCGCCTTTTGAGCAGATTATGGCTGAGCAGCATCATATTTTTGCGAAGCATCCCAAGACGACATTTATCAATGCACACATGGGCTGGATGGCCAATGATCTGGATAAGGCCGGAGCTCATTTGGATAACTATCCGAATGTAAATTTTGGAATTGGAGCTGTCATAGCTGAGTTTGGAAGACAGCCAAAACGGGCGAATGAATTTTTCACCAAATATCAAGATCGTTTGCTTTTTGGAAAAGATGCCTACAATAAGGAGGAGTTTTATACCTATTTCCGAGTGTTGGAAACAGAGGATGAATATTTCCCCTATTACAAAAAATACCATGCCTATTGGGCGATGTACGGATTGGGACTTTCGGATGAGGTGCTCAAAAAAGTCTATTACAAAAATGCCTTGAGAATCGTACCCGGAATGGATAAGACCTTGTTTCCGGATTGAATAAAATCACCTTAAATGGGCAAATTGAGAAGAGATTTGAAATCTAAAAGCTTCAAGAATTCTAGCGAACAAGATCCTAAAGACGCTAATAGTTTTCATAATCCTATTCCAATTTAGGTTACGAAAAGGGAGTGTTTTGTGATTTGGATTGGAAAAAATTATTTCTCCAAAAAAATAGAATTCTCAATCTTGGGTTTTAAATTTTCTGATTATCCGTAATGATGCCAGTGACCTCTTCTTCTTTGGCTATCTGGCTGGAAGACCGATGAAGGGTGACGGAAGTACCAGCATTGCCATTGTTTACCATATACTAAGTCGCTTTTTATCTTTTACTGGTGCAATTGCGGATATACATATTAAATTTTTATTTCCAATAAAGATCATAAATTTGATGAGAGTTAGTTTAATGTCCCAAATGAAACGTCTCTTATTACTTTTATCTTTAATGGCTAATTCCAAGATTTCTGGAATTTCCAAGGGTTCACTTTTTTGGAACTGGATCCTCCTTAAAATCAAATTTTTAGGAGGCCTCAAAGGACCTAAGCCACAAATCTCTTTATTCGGCAAAAAGTTTTGCGGTTTAGATCAATCTTCACTGAATTATCTTTTTGAAGAGATTTTTTTAAAAGGAGAATATATTTTTAAAAGCACAAAAGCTGAACCAGTAATATTTGATTGCGGAAGCAACATAGGTATGGGGATTTTATTCTTTAAAATAATTTATCCGAATGCTAAAATCACTGGTTTTGAGGCAAATCCAGAGGTTTTTGAAATTCTAAAAACAAATATTTCAAATCTGAATATGAATGACATCCAAGTCCATCACCTTGCGCTGTACGATCAAGACACTGAAATAACTTTTTATACCGGAAATAGTAGTGAAAGTCTTTTGGGGTCTATCAACTCAAATAGAGGAGGTAAGAAGGCGGTCTTAGTAAAAGCAAAAAAGCTTTCTGAGTTCTTAAAAACTCATTCTGAAATTGATTTGATTAAAATTGATGTAGAAGGCGCTGAATGGAACATTATCCAAGATTTGGTACAATCTAGTAGTCTACGCAAATGTCACCAGTACCTAATTGAATTTCATCTTAACCTCCCAGAATTGGAAGGAAAACTAAGTGAGTTTCTTGAGTACTTTGAAGCTCAAGGTTACCTATATAATATTCGTGGAGATTTCGGCCGAGTGGGTGAGTTTCAGGATTTGCTAATTCAATGTATTCGAAAAGACTAAAACCCCAATCGAAAGCTATCTGATATAGATCCTGTTCCATTTGCTCAGATCATGGCAGAATAGCATTCTGTTTTGCCAAGCAGCCAAAGCAACTTTCATTAATGCCCATGCCTTGCGGATCGTCCCAGATATGGATAAGACCTTGTTTCCGGATTGAGGACTTTTCTAAGTTACCGCCATGGACTCAAAGGTTTTTCGCAAAGATCACAAATAGTTCTTTTAACCCCATAGAGAACATAGCTTTTGGCTGATCGATAGGCTCGAAAATTGAAAATTACCGCAACGTCGCCGCAGTTCATGTCTTCACGAAATGCAATTGGTTCTTTTTTTTCACCGCTGAGTACGCAAAGAGCCACAAAGAAAACCACGTGGAGGTTTTTAGATCCACATTGAGATAGCCGCTTAATTTATGCTGATCAAAAGTTTTGAAAATTGAATTATTGCTAAAAAGCCTTCTTTTCAAGACACCCCAGCGGGGTGAGATACCGGTAGAAAATAGATCTACCTAAACACCTGCCTCCCTTGCATAATTTTCATTTGGAAAACGCATGAATGTCCGGGAGGATGGAAACGGATTTATTTTTCGCCGCATAGATTCTTGAATCATATTTCATCCGATAGCAACATCGATTTTATCCCAATCTCAAATTCGTTCAGTCTCCTTTCATCTTACCATAAATGTAAAGTTGCTTTACATATGCTAACCCATATGTAAAGAAAATCGAAAAAACTTTACATAGAATCGCCTATATGTAAAGAAAAGAGGAGTTTTTTATCAGACAATCGTACCTTTGTAAAGAAAATCAATAAATCTTTACATAGTCATGGCCTGGAATCTTTCCCCCTTACCTTACGATCTGGACTTGGAGAGCAAGTCCATCTTGAAGCGCCTTCCGTCGGCACATGCTGCCCTAGCGGAATTGAAAGGCCTAGTCTATTCGATTCCAAATCAGGAAATCTTACTCAATACCTTGGCGATTCAGGAAGCGAAGGATAGTTCGGCTGTGGAAAACATCATTACTACGCATGATGAATTATACAAATCTGACTTGGAGTTTGAGAATTTTTCTCCTGCAATCAAAGAGGTTCAAAACTATGTATCGGCGATGAAGCAGGGCTTTGCATTAGTTGAAAATCAAGGATTAATAACCAATCAAACCATTCTAAAGATTCAGGAAACGCTGGAAGGGAATAATGCTGGGTTTCGGAAAATCCCCGGAACGGCCCTGAAAAATACGCAGACAGGTGAGACCATCTATTTGCCACCTCAAGATCCCGGCGAGATTCTGGATTTGATGAGTAATCTGGAGCGATTCATCAATGAACCCGAATTGAGTGATTTGGATCCCTTGGTGAAAATGGCGTTGATCCACTTTCAGTTTGAGAGCATTCACCCCTTCTATGATGGAAATGGACGGACTGGCCGAATTATCAACCTTTTGTATTTGATTCTATCAGGTTTGCAAAAGCTGCCGATTCTCTACCTCAGCAGTCATATCATCCGAAACAAGCCGGATTACTACCGCCTGCTTCAAGGAGTTCGTGAAAATGGGGATTGGGAAAGTTGGCTAATCTACATGATCGACGGAGTAGAAAAAACAGCCCGCGAAACCATTCAATTGATCAAAGATTTGAAAGTTCTGATAGCGGAAATGAAGACGCTACTGCGGGATAATTACAAGTTTTACTCACAGGAGCTGTTGAACAACCTCTTTACCCATCCTTACACCAAAATAGAGTTTATTGTCAGGGATTTGGGAGTTTCGAGGATCACCGCTGCTAATTATTTGAATAAATTGGCCGAGGATGGAGTCTTGCGAAAAGAGCGCTTGGGCACTGGAAACTACTACGTGAATGAGCGACTTTATGAGTTGCTGTCAAGAAGATAATGATCTGAAAAATTCAAAAAGGGGTCTGTGAGGATAAAGATTAGGGTATAAAAATATCCACCAATTACGACCAGAGGATTTAATCAAATAAAAAGGGCTAAGGACGGCTTGGATATTTAGATAAAAAGGTGTTAGTTCAAATAATTTAAAAATAACCGCAACTGTTGCGCTATGTATGCCATATAGCACAAATAGCGCAATAGTTACGTGAAGCAAAACGTTAGAAGCCATTAAGGCCAAACCAAAAAACATTAAAACAATGAAGAAAATATTTTACTTATCTATTCTAATATTTATTGGATGTAAAAATCGCACTAACTCTGAAATTAATATTCACCAAAACGATAATGTTGAAATAGCAAATAAGTTTATTGATGCATTTTATTCATTTAATAAAGATTCTTTGAAATTATCGCTATCATATGCTGAAAAATCACAGCCTTCTATTTTGTATTATCAAAAATGGGCAGAATGTGGAAATTACGAGATATTAAATCGGTTTAAATGTGTAGAAAAGAATGATTCCCTAGTGATATGTCCAGTTACTGTAAAGGATGACCTAATGGGTGCACTGCAATTAGATTTAAATGTTACTGACACTTTTCATATAACTATAAAAGAAAGACAAATTCGTTCTGTTCAAACATCATCAAATGACCCTGTTATATACTATGAAGCAGAAGATTGGATAAGAAAGAATCGACCAGAGTTAATTGAGAAGCCTTGTGAAGGTGCTCGGGAGGGAGGACCTACACCTTGTGAGTGTATTAAAGGAACCATAAAAGGACTTATTGAATTTAACGCTATAATAGAATCTCAAAAAACTCAATAACGGTTTCTAACAATGTATATAAAAAATAGGCGGCATAGTAGTAAAATCAAGGCTTTTGGCTCGTATCAAACTTGGTGCTAACCGAAGGTTTGCTGCTTCAAAATCGCCTACTTTTCATATACTAACCGTTATAAATTTTCCCCACAGATCTAAAAAATCCTTTACTACCATCAGTGCGGTAATACTATAAACTCCAGCCCATGAGTATAGAGATCCGGGTTTAATTAAAAAATAAGCCGTTCGCATCTCACGAACGGCTCTAATCAAAAACTCTTAAAACTTCATTACCACACCCATCAGGAAGTTGGTCCCAGCCTGTGGATAGTAGAAATTCTCCGTCACTAATTCTCTTCCTGAGGTCTCGCCCGGTACAAAATAGCTGAAGGTATAGCCGTTCGGCTCGTACATTTCATTGAAGATATTATTGACCAAGAGATTTAACTCGAAACTCTTGAAGAATCGAGGCTGCATTTTATAACTGATTCGAAGGTCATTGGTAAAGAAAGCCTCAAGTGACCGAGCATCATTGGAAGTATTATCCAGGAATTGCTGTCCTACATATTTACTCAGCCAATTGATCGAAAGATTCTGCACAGGCTTGTATTCGATGATGGCCGAAGCTACTGTGTTTGGCGAAAAAGCGATATCGGTATTCTCATAAGTAATCGCTTCCTGCACAAAATCTGTCACGCTGTAATCATCAATATATTCCGTGAACTCAGCAATCTTGTTTTGGCTGAAAGCAATATTTCCACCCAAAACCCAAGCTTTGGAAAGCTGAAAAGCTCCATCCAACTCGATTCCAGCTCGATAAGAATTGGCCACGTTTTCACGAATATAAGCTCCGACATCATTGATTTGGCCAGTCAAGATCAGTTGATCCTTGTAGTCCATGTAGTAGAAATTCGCGTTGTAGGTGAATCGACCAGTTTTGGCTCGAACTCCGGCTTCGATATTATTCAAACGCTCAGGTCGGGGAACTTCCGTGATCGGATTATCCGTGAAGTCCGACCGAGTTGGTTCCCGATTAGCCACCGCATAGCTTGCGTACCAGGTTTTCCCAAGTTTCTCATAGCTCAGACCAAATTTCGGATTAAAGAAGGTAAAGGACTCCTTTCCATCCACGATTCGACGATCGTCATTTACTCCAAAGAAGGTATAATCAATGCCTCTGACCTGTAGATCACCAAAAAGATTTAAGCCAGGCTTGATTTCATAGGTAGCCTTGGCGTAGATATTCCGATCGTCTTTTACGGCATTATTGTCATAGTAACGATCTCGGATATTCGTAGCACCAGCAACTCGCGCCCAGATGATTTCTCCAAAGTGATCTCCATCGTAGCGATTTGCACCGCCGCCTAGGATCAAGTCCAACTTACCGTCATCAGAGACGTAATTCACCGAGCCGACAAAGCCAAAGAAATCATTGTCCAGCCATCTTCTTCGGATGATGTCAGTTCTGGAGATAGTCTCTTCGCCGATCACCACATTCGGTAGTCCGTAATTTGAAAACCGATCATTTTCTCGGAATTGCTCATAGTAGCCCCGCCCGTAAGTATAATGGAGCGCCAAATTGGTCTTCCAGTTGGTCCTTACTTTCCCAGTGTAAATCAACTGATAATGATCCTGCTGGTAGTTGTCAGTTTCATTTTCGTAGGTGTAGAAATTATCCGTTCGATTTGTTTTCAGCTTCGATTCTGGAAGGCCGTTCCAGCTTTGATAAGTTTGCTCTTGGCCGGAAAATACGTTGAACTTGATCACTGCGTTTTCGCCATAATATCCTGCAGATACAAAGAAGCTTTTCAAATCAGAAAATGCCCGATCCACGTAGCCGTCTGAAGTGATCTTGGAAAGGCGTGCATCCACCGCAAACCGATTATTGAGAAGTCCAGTTCCGGCTTTAACGCTATTTCGAAAGGTATTGAAAGAACCAAAACCACTCCCGACTTCTGCATAAGCCTCGTCTCGCCGGGTATCAGTTTGGAAGTTGAGGCTAGCGCCAAAGGCCGCTGCGCCATTAGTGGAAGTGCCGACGCCTCGTTGGATTTGGACATTTTCGACTGAGGAAGCAAAGTCAGGCATATTCACCCAAAAGACGCCATGTGACTCTGCATCATTGAGTGGGATTCCATTTACCGTCGCATTGATTCGGGTTTGGTCAGTGCCTCTGATCCTAAGACCAGTGTAGCCCACACCAGCTCCCGCATCGGAATGAGTAACTACCGAAGGGGTGAAATTGAGTAGAATCGGGATATCCTGTCCGAGATTTCGCTTGGCGATTTCTTCTTTGGTAATGGTGGAAAAAGTCGTCGGTGTGCTCTCGGAAGCCCGAGTGGCCGAGACTATAAATTCCTCTGTGAGGATGTCTTTGGAGTTGAGTCTGAAGATCAATTCCCCAGAATAAGGAAAATTGAATTCCTGCTCAAGCAATTCATAGCCTAAGAAGGAGACTTTGAGGATTAGGGTCTCTGCAGGTAATTTATTCAGTTTAAATTCTCCGTTTTGATCCGTGACAGCACCTCGTCCGGATTTGGCCGTCCATACGGAGGCTCCAATAAGCGGTTCATTTGTTTGTGCATCGAGCACTTTTCCACTGAGGGTTTCTTGTGCCCAGCTGGAAAAACTTGCGAGGCAAAGCGCCAAGCATATATAAAATTTATTCATGGTAAATATTCCCTTTCGGGATGATTTGAGTGAAACATGAGAAAACTCTAGGGAAGCTTTCAGTGGTTGTTTACCCGCTTTGCAGAATAAAAATCTAAAATACCGAAGGGTACCACTTCGGATTATTTCATAAAATTTATTCTACTGGTTCATTTCCCTTCGCCGGCATTATCCGGATCAAGTAGTATGGGTATGATCTCAGCCCGTTTTGTTAAGGCACCCCCTATGATCTGAAAGCAAATGTAAGCGCGAAAAGTTTGAAATCAAGTAATCATGAGTTTTTTACC
>JBLGAM010000089.1:0-13212 GCA_047612305.1 Planctomycetota bacterium
ACTCCGGAAAGTGAACCAATTGAACCTGAACCTTTATCCGAATAAGAAGCGCGTAGCAAAAAGCTACCTTCTCCATTTTCGCCTTCAGGAATTACTGGATTTATTTTCCCAGACAAAGGCAAAGAAGCTACTGTTGGATTCACTTCATCCATATTCAGAATGTAATCTACCATTCTCTTCGCATCTGCTTCGCTCAATTGCGGGTGAGCACTCATGGCATGATCGCCCCAAACGCCTGCGCCACCATTTATGATTTTACCTACTAGATAATTCTTGTTTTCGCTGGAATTTGAATACTTCTCAGCAACAACTGCATAGCTTGGGCCAATGGATGTTTTATCGTATTGATGGCAAGATTTACAATCACTTGCTTCGATAAGGTTTTTGCCAATATTCAGAACCGCCATTGTCTCAGCTCCACTTTGTTTAGATGCGATTTCGATCGGATCAAAACCTGCCGGAACGTAATCAAATGTCACTGCAACTTCTTCTGCTTTGATGGCTCCGTCAGCCGAACTTCCGTCTTCTTTATCACTCACTTTGATAGAATATTTAAATTCCTTTTCTCCAAAATAGAAGGTCTTATTGGATCCTTCGAAGTCGATGGAGACATCAGGAGATTTATTTCCCGCAATTATCTCGGATGAGGCTGAATTTTTCTCTCCTTTGGTATCCGTCACGGTCAAAGTCATGGTATAAATTCCAGCCTCGGTAAAATTAAAAGTTGGATTTGGTTCAGAGAAAATCTGGTTAAATCCACTTTCAGTGGTCAAAGACCATTCGAAGGTAAGATTCCCTTGATCATAATCATCGAAGTCTGAAGTGCCTTGAGAAGAGAATTTCGAACTGAAAGGAATTGCTCCGGATGACTTGTCGACCTCAATGCTGACGTTAGGTTTTCTGTTTCCAGCATTGTATTCAATTTTTACTATTCGCGAATTTGCATTGCCGCGAAACCAAGCTGAACCATACTCCAAAATATACAGCGAACCATCAGGGCCAAAATCCATGTCGATCGCTGAGCTGAAAGTTTCATTCGGCAGTAACCTCTCCATAGATTTATAATCTCCACTCTCATCCATTGTAATAGCCATAATCCAGCCTCGCATGAAATCTACAATCATCCATTTCCCTTCATAATAAGAAGGGAAAATATAAGGGGAGTCTTTTTTGAAATCATTCTTACGGAAAACTGGACCACCTGTCGCACTTCGTCCAGAACTTCCTAACAGTGGGAATTCTTCGGAAACTCCATAAGGGTAATAAATCATTGCTGGAACTACAGGAGTGGGAAGGTCCTTCAAACCTGTATTATTAACTGACTCATTTACTGGCTTATTCACGTCATAAGGCGCTCCATAAGTTTCGGTGGCCAAGTCGTGGCGATTGTATGGGCGATTGTTTGCAATAAAATAAGGCCAACCGAAAAATCCTGGTCCCTTTGCTTGATTGAACTCATCATAGCCTTTCGGTCCCCAGATCGAATCAACTGAGGCATCTGGTCCTACTTCACCCCAATAGAGATATCCTGTTTTACTATCCAAAGTTGGTCTCCATGCATTTCTATGGCCCATGGTATAAATTTCAGGACGAGTCTTCTCAGTGCCAGCAGGAAAAAGGTTTCCTTCGGGAATGCTGTAGGTTCCATCATTTTCAGGATGGATTCTAAGGATTTTCCCACGAAGATCATTTGTGTTTCCGGGAGCTCTTTGGTCATCTGAGTTTTCCATTCCCGGTCTTTCGTCAAGGTTGGAAGAACCCGTCCTAGGATTGACAGTGTTGTTTCCAACGGTCAGGTAAAGATTTCCTTCTGCATCGAAGACCATTCCACCGCCAGTATGGCAGCATTCCTGACGTTGAGTTGGAACTTCCAGAATTACTTTTTTGGAAGCAGTCACAAGTACATTTCCTTTCAGTTCCCATCGGGCCAGCACGTGCTTGGCATCAGCTGAGTCCGCATAATACATATAGATCCAATTGTTTTTCGCATAATCAGGATGTACGATCACGCCCATTAAACCTTCTTCAGCTTCGCGAATTGCACCTTCTTTGTTTGTGTACTTTGTATTTATAGGAATGGTAGCTACTAGGATCATTTCCCCGGATTTTTCATCAAAAATCTTGACTCCGCCTTTTCTTTCCACGAGAAGGATTCGGTTTTCCGGAAGGAAAGTCATTTCCATCGGCTCATCCATTCCTTCGGTCAAGACCACTTTTGTGAAACGATTTTCTTCAGGTTTGGCAGAAGAATTCTCTGATTTTTTGCAGGAAAAAAATAATAGAGCCAGCATCAGACTGAAAACTGAGGCTAGTCGAGTAGAGTTTTTCATAGGTCATTTGGATAAATAGAAGATGGGTTTTTTGCTTAGGAAATTTTATCTCTAAGTAGCAAGGGTAAATAGGATTCAATTCTGATTAAAACTCATTCAAATTACAAGCAGAAATCTTGAATTCGGTAGAAAACTGGGATGGATTGCAAGAGCTATCTTTTTGCTTTTTACCTTTTAAAGATTTGAGAAAAATACGCTACTAGAACTAGGTGTAAAAATACGCTCAAAATCAGGGTAAGATTGTGGAGGGACCAAAATTGAACTTTCCTTTCTTATTCGATCACTATCCAGGTATAGCTGTTAGCAGGAATTTCCACAGCCAAATTTGCTTCGTATTCGCGATTGAACGGATAATTTTTTGGCATATTTCCTTCTATACTGATAAGGGCTCGCTGAGTTAATCCAGTGTAATAAAGAGGGATTAATAAATCCTTTTTTATTACTTCTTCAGTAGGATTGAAAAGCATAACCAATCCTTTTTCATTTCCCGTAGGGTCCACATGCATCCAGCCATCCCAATTTCTGCCATCTGCCCTTCTTAGTCGGATAATATCCGCATTCAGAATGTCCCGATATTTTTTGTACCAAGTGATTACCTCGGTTACCATTATTTTGGTTTCTTCGGTATCATAAAGTCTTGGTCCGCGGTAGCAAGCTTGAATACCAGCCCCGTAATATTGCATCATAAGCTGTCGGTAATCCTCAAGATGCTCATTTAACGGTTCAAGCACAGCGTCTGGACCTCCGCCGTGATAGGCAGTAAGTGGCACAAAGCCCCAACCCATAGAAGGGGTTTTTTCCCATGTCGCATCATAGATGTTCTGTCGATTTAGGATTTTTTGTCTTTCTCTAGGTAAGGCAAAATTAACTTCCCTATAGCCCATGGCTATTTTATGGGTGCCATCAAGAAAATACCAATCTGGCGCATTGATATAAATTCCTTCTCCATTCATCCATTGGTAAAGCTCTTTTTGAAGTTGGAATTGCGTCCATTGCGAATCCGCCAAGCCTTTGTGACCTGGGTGAGAAGTGGAGGCACAGACATCGCCGGGGTAGGGGCCATCATTTTCGAAGATGTCGAAACCTGTCTGGCTGAAAAAGTTCTTAAGTTTTTTCAAGTAGTCCAATCCCCATTCGCTTCCTAAGCAAGGGGCATTTCCAAAAAATGCTTCTCCGGGTTTGCCTGTCAATGGACTAATGACATCAGTTTCTGGACTGATCGTACGAGAGGAAAACAGCGAATATCCTCCGATTTTTATGCCTCGTTGATGGGCATATTGAGCAAGAGTTTTCCAGCGCTCAATATTAAAAGCAGTGGCGTCTTCCATGTTGATGTGACTTCCGAAACTTAGGATCAATGCCTCATAACCCGTTGCCACACATTGGTCAATTGCGGTTTTCACCTCCTCATCATTTTTACTGACTAGATGCATGAAAATCTGGTTTTGCATCGCCCATGGAGTCAAAGCACGATACATTTTTCGTCTAGCAAGACCGTTCCGCTCTCGATCATAGCTATCCAGTACCAGTTCATAGGTCCGAATAGATTGAAAATTTCCACCGGGAGATAACTCAATCCCAACACCTTTCGCAGGATAAACTTCCAAAATGCTTGGAGTGGTTAGGTTATAGTTGACTTGTGAAGTGTAAGTCGAGTCAGCTTTCCAGTGAGTTGCTTGATCGGAGATTTCGGCATGCATGCTATTATTGAAAGCGAAATTATTTTCCACATAGAGTTGGTGTGGCTTTTTCATTTGAATCGTACTTCCGACCACAGCGGACTCTTCTTCCACCATCCCAAGAATCTCATGAACCACCTGATCGATTTGATAGGCCTTGTTTCCTGTATTTTCTAGAGTTAGGCTTTTTCCGATTAACGGGAGATTGTAGTAAAGCTCATAATGAATTTTTAAAACTAATCCCTCCAAATCAGGATGCAGATAGGAAAATGAGATTTTCTTACCTCCTGATGGTTTTTCCGCACTTGTCCAAAACTGGGTTTTGGAAGGAAACTGAGGCTGAATCTCAGATATGGCAAAGGATTGATACTGAAAATTGGATTTGGGGTTTTTCGCTTCGGTTAGCCATTCTTTCTTTAAATAGCCTTTTTCTTTGACAGGCAGCGTTCCTCCAACTTCATAGGTTTTGCCATTTAAGGTGAGTCGAGCCTCGGGCATGATTGTACGAAGCAGTTGAGATCCATTCATCAGATTGGTGAAGTCGTGACAAACCACATTGTCAGCAATGGAAAAAGTACGCCGAATTAGTCCGTTTTGAAGTTGTATTTCAGTGGCAGATACTTGAAAGATTTCTGCTTTGCGTTGTAAATTGTCTACCAGCCAATCCTCTGTGGAAGATTGACAAAAGACAGGATCTATGCTGAAAAGGAAAACGAATGCAAAGGCTGAAAATCTGAAAGAAAGTTTAGATGATTTGGTCATAGACTTTGGGCTTTGGATGATCAGTAATAAAAAGTAAGCTAATTAAAAGAGCTTGGCTTTCAATTTTCCCTTTCAGGAAATGGCTCAATTCTCCATACACCACCACCTCCTTTTCCAAGTCGAATCTTCAGTTTTTGATCAGTAATGCCTGTTTTGGAGATAAATTGATAATCGGCGGGATAGTTGTTACTATTCACTCCATCGATGATTCCGGTTAGGTTGAACTGAGTCAGGCCCAGATCTTTCAGGTCAAGGGTGAGTTCTCGCTCAGTCCAGTTACTCATTGCTCCGATGTACCAAACGCCGTCGTTTAGTCGGGCAGTTACGATATATTCTGCAGGCAATCCTTCTAAAACAATTGTTTCGTCCCAGGTTGTTGGGATGCTTCCAAGGAAGTTCATATACTCAGGTTCTTTGAATCCTTGCGATGGATTTCCTACGAAATATTGAAGAGGACTGTCATAAACTATATGCATCGCCAATTGATGCGCTCGGGTTCCCTGCGCCATTGGCTTTCCCCAAATATTCCGGAATCCTTCCTCACTTGAATTATCCAGGAGTCCGGGTTCATAATCCAGCGATCCTGAAAACATTCGAGTGAAAGGAATAGTCAGGTTGTGGTCAGGCGTTACGAATTTGGACCAGCCATTCCATTCGGAGCCCATGACGCCCTCTCGAGTGACAGCATGTGGATAGGTGATTTCAAATCCTGCAGGGGCAGGAGCAGAATGAAGATTGAGCATCATCTTGTGTTTAGCACAGGCCTCCGCAATTCGCACATAGAAATTCATTGCTTTCTGGTCATTTCTATTGATGAAGTCGATTAAAATCACCTTGACACCAAGAGCAGCATATTTCCCCAAGGTTGCGTCCAAGGTTTCGTTCAAATCTGTAGCATTGAACCATAATCCAAGTCCAATCCCTTGTTCTTTGGCATAAGCGGAAATAGAATCAAGGCTCACTTTCTTGTTCAGCTTTTTCAGGTTCCCGTTCAAGTACCAACCTTCGTCAATCATAATATATTCCAACCCAAAACTCTTTGCGAAATCGATGTAGTATTTGTAGGAAGCAGTGTTTTTACCTGAAGTAAAAGGCACATTAAATAAGTTGACATCCACCAGCCATTCATCTGTAATCTGTCCGGGCTTAATCCAAGAAAGATTCCCGGAAAGTGTAGATGGGCTTGCCAGTTTCTGGATCAGATCCGAAGCCGGAATACCTGCAGGGTTATCGGTTATCATGATCACCCTCCAAGGAAAGTTTCGTTGGCCATTCGTCAATGCGATGAAATCAGCAGCTTTAGAAACTTTTTTCAGTCTCCAATAATTCAACGTGTCCATAGGGATTTCTTCTTCTAGCGGAAAGGGAGCAAAGCTGGTTTTAACTCCGTTTCGAGTTGATTTCTGCAGGATCATGCCCGGATAATCAACTATATCCGATTCGGCTACGACAAGATACTTCGCTTTAGGAGTCTGTAATAAAACCGGAGCAAACAGGTGGTCATTTTCGCTGAGTTCGGATATCGCATCCTGTTGATATTTAGTCTCGAAGTGGTTTTCGTAAGGATAGGAGATATCAAAAAGGCCTTTGAATCGATCTCTTGCTCTGATGAGAAAATTTTTGATTCCAGGTTCGATCTCCTGCTCGTAGGGGGCATAAAAAAGGAGAGACTCTTCGGCGGGGTTCACTTCGAAAGTTTCGTTAATTACTTTCAAATCAGAATTCGATTTTCCTATCCAGCGGAAAGCCAAGCCTTCATCATACATTCTAACTTCTAATGAAAGTGGTTGGTCAAAATTGATCCGGATTGCCGAATAGTGATCGCGAAAGACTTTGCGCTTTGAAGCTATTACCGGTGAAAAGAGTGTGTCTTTCTCAAATTTCTCAATATTTCTGACACTCAATTTTTCAAACGCTTCGCCTTCCAATTCCATCCCTATTGGGGATAAATCCACGAGCAGGGAGTCTTTCCAAAGCAAGGAATAATGCAAAATAGGACTGTCATTTCCAGCAAAAAGCTGGATTTGCAGTATCTTATCGGGAGATGAAAGTTCGGTGATTTTATGCCCGGTTGAGTTTTGACAAGAAGAAAGCAATGCAACAGTAATGGGGACTAGAAACAGGAATTTATAGGTCATGGGTGGGGCCTTCAGGTTAGGTGGCAAAAGGTAAAAAAATATATTTTAGGATTGCCTAGGTTCGGAAATCATCCTTTTATGAAACAGTCTTTTCGTTTGTGGGAAGCGTTCCTCCGACTTCATGGATTTTTATATCTAAAATAATTCTATTTTTAAATAGGTATTACGGAGCTGCTGTGAGCCTGTCCTCGGATTGGTGAGAGCATCGCAAACCAAATTATCCGAAATGAAAAAGCTACGCTAAACCAATATGTTTTGTGTTTGTATTTCATTTGATGAAATCTCTAAAATTTCTGCCGGTCTTATTTTTTGATCCACTAACCAATCGGCAGAATTGATTTGTCCAAAACTAATTCTGCTTATCAAGCAAAAGATTAGAAATAGAAGTGTATTCAATTTTTTTAACGACGTGCTTTTTCTATTTGTAATCTAGAGTTTTGAAGACACCAGAATGATATAGGAAACTACAAAAAATAGCCCTTATGTCATAAAAGATCAAATAGCAGAATATTGTATTCTGCTATCAAGGGGGCTTTCGATTAAAATCTTGCCGTCTCGGTAATTTCTTTACCATTCAGGATAAATTTATTGAAGCCTTTCAACGTAACATTGACCATGGAGTCGCCTACTTCTGCGAGCGTATTGAAACCATTTGGAAATAGGGTTCTACCAATTGGATAGATCCAGCCGAAGTATTTGTAAGCGGAAAGAACGTGTAGGGAATTTTCCGCAGTTGGTTTCATCACACCCGGGCGATAAGCAAAAACCTGCCTGAAAGGAAGCTTGTATAAATCGTTTTCAGTTTTACCTTTAATTATAGCCCAGTGGGAACTCCCTTTTTCTGTTCCGTCAGTCCCTTGACCCGATATATAGGTAAAGGTCATTTCTGGATTTAACTTGGCCAAAGTTTGGGCAAAAGCCAAAGTCATCTCATAGGTAATTCGCTCATATTCTTCCTTGCTGACTCCTACAGATGAGATTCCGGCACAGAAAAAACAGGCATCGTAACCTGTCAATTTTGATTCGATAACACTCAAATCAGATAAATTCCCATGAATTAGTTCCTCCAGTTTTGGATGAGAATGGCCATTGGGTTTTCGGCTGATCGCAAGTACTTTTTCCACGTGAGGATTTTGTAGGCACTGAAGCAGGACGCCTTCGCCAACCATTCCTGTAGTGCCTGTAATTATAACTTTTAGTGACATAGCTCTTTTTAAAAGGTGATAGTAATGTATAGTATTTATTGAGCTTCAATAGATTTATTCGTTCATTTTTTAAGCTAACCTAAATGTCTTTCTACAGGTTTTTTTAATAAAAAAAGCAAGTTTAACTGAATGTGAGATCCCAATTGATAGGTTATTCCAAAATCTATTGTATGATTTTTCTAAGTTTAGTTGGGAACCTTTTCTATGATTTTTTAAGATTGACTTTGAGGGCTTAATAAGTCGGGTTTTTCACATTATCCTTTTTGAAAATAGTTATGGATTAACTTTTTAAGGTGTTCAAATTCAATAAGATAATTCGTTTTTTTCTAATTTAATGGCTAATAATAGCTAAATTAATTTATTCAATTTTTAACCTTTTTCAGAAAAAAATGTGCTTATTTAAATTAAACAAATCTTAAATGAAAGACGAAAATAGTAATTCTCGAAGAAATTTTATTGGAAAAATCGCATTAGGTTCAGCTGTCGGCGGGCTTACCGGTTTAGTAAATCCTGCAATTGGAAATCAATTTGAAGAAAGCAAGAAGCCTATGCATGAAGCCGACGAATGGTTTGAAAAAATCAAAGGTACTCATCGTGTAGTTTACGATGGCTCCACCCCTCATAGTGGATTTCCGATTATTTGGAACTGGGTTTTTTATTATTCAAATAATCAGACAGATAGTCCTGATTCTGATATTACTGCTATGACAGTTCTTCGTCACAGTGGTGTTGTCTTTGCGCTGGAGGATCGGCTGTGGTCCAAATATAAGTTAGGGGAAGTATTTGGAGTAAATGATCCTGCAACTGGCGAGGCATCATTGAGAAATCTGTATTATGATCCAAAACCGGGCGATTTTCCAATGCCCCAAATTCAAGGAATAAAGGCTCTTCATGAGCGAGGTGCTATGTTTTGTGTCTGTGACTTAGCGTTACAGGTTAATAGTGGTATGATAGCGACTAAAATGAAGATGGAAATGCAGGATGTCTACAAAGATATGTTGAGTGGTTTACACCCAGAAATTCAAGTAGTTCCATCGGGTGTTTGGGCTTTAGCAAGAGCACAAAAGCATGGTTGTGCTTATATATTTGCTGGCTGATAAATTATAAAATTATGAAAAAGTCATTATTATTTCTTTTTGGATTGTTAATGTCCGTAACTGCAATTTCGCAGACTCAGCCAGTTAAAATTGTTTTTGATGTAACAAGTGGCGACTCCAGTGTTCATCAATCTGCGATGCGACATATTTCTATGATGTCTAACCTATATCCTGATTCAGAATTTGAAATGGTGATTTATAGTAGTGCCTTAGATATGGTTCTAAAACAAAAATCATCCGTATCAAAGGACCTGGAAGACTTGGCTAAAAAGGAAAATGTATCTTTTAAAGTATGCCAAATGAGTCTAGACCGATATAAGCTCACTACTGCTAATTTGATTCCCGGTGTCGGATCAGTTCCTGATGGAATTTTAGAGATCGTGATGAAGCAAAAGTTAGGATGGAGTTATATTAAAGAAAGTAAATAATGAATTCAGCTCTCTTTTAAGCCTATAAGGGTCTGAGAAATCAGACCCTTATTTTTGTTAGGCTTTTGAATTTTAGATTTTTGAAAGGTTACTGACAGTTACTTCAATTTAACCAATGGGTAATTCAATCCATTCACTTCATTACGGATCACAGTGTATTTATCCAAACTTTTGAAAAGCTCAGTGAGATTACGGTAACCATAAGATCTGGGATCAAAACTCGGATCTATTTTTCGCAAAGAGGCGCCGATTTTAGCGATGTGAATTTCCTCTTCTTCATCTGATGCGATCTCAAACGCCTTATCAATTACTTCTAAATCCAAACTTGGAGATTCTTTGAAAAGCTCTTCTTTAGTAGAATCTTCTGATTTTGTGGAGGTCTTTTTAGGCTGAGATTTGCTTGATTTTTCGGCAGACTTTGATTGTTTTTCACTTACGGACTCAGGGATAAGGTTTTCTGCAAAAGTGAAAATCTCACAAGATTGGACAAACGCTTTTGGAGTCAATCTTCTGCCAATTCCCATTACAAACATTCCTTCTTCACGAATTCGCTTTGCTAAACCGGTATAATCGGAGTCACTGGAAACGATGCAAAACCCGTCCACACTATCACTATGCAAAATATCCATCGCATCGATGATCAATGAACTATCAGTTGAGTTTTTACCTGTGGTGTAGGAGAATTTCTGAATGGGATTAAAGGAATATTGGTTGATGACTTCTTTCCAGCTATTCATATGTGGAGTGGTCCAATCGCCGTATATTCTTCGAATCGTCGCTTTTCCGTATTTGGATACTTCCTCTAAAATCTCTTTAATAAGTTTTGCTTGGGCATTATCTCCGTCAATCAAGACGGCTATGTTGAATTTGTTCTCTTTCATTTTTAATACTTTTTGATATGTAAATCTAATTAATTTAAAACTTTCAGCCTTCGAACAGCTTCTAATAGACCATTTTATTTCAATGTTTGACTAGGTTCTAGGGATTCTTTCCGAACTTTACTGCACCAAAACATCATAGATTTTGATAAATAAAGTCCTTTTCATTACCCCTCCGCTTACCCAACTCAATACCCCTTATCCTGCGACGGCGTATTTGAAAGGTTATTTAAATACCTTGAAGGTATCCTCCAATCAGGTCGATTTGGGTATAGAGATGATTTTGAAGCTATTTTCTAATAAAGGACTTCAAGGTGTTTTTGATATAGTCTCTAAGGAGTTGGATCAGTTATCGGATAATTCTGCAAGGATCTACCGACTTCGTAAAAAATACCTCCAGACGATTGATCCGGTGATCGCCTTTCTTCAGGATAAAAATCCCACGCTTGCTTATACGATTTCGGAAGGAGATTATTTGCCGGAGGCAAGTCGATTTGAGCAATTAGAGGATTTAGAATGGGCTTTTGGAACACTTGGGATCCGAGACAAAGCGCGCTATTACGCCACACTTTACTTGGAAGATTTGGGAGATTTGATCAAAGAGGCAGTTGATCCTAATTTTGGTTTTAGTCGCTATGCTGAGCGCCTGGGATTATCTGCAAGCACCTTTGATGAGATGGAGCTAGCGCTACAGAATCCAGCTGGAATGATAGATGAGATTATGCTAGCGCTCTTTGAGGAGAAAATCCAAACGTACCAGCCCAACTCTGTTGCTTTTTCAGTCCCTTTTCCAGGCAATCTTTATGGAGCATTCCGATGCGGTCAATACTTAAAAAAGCATTATCCGGAGATTAAGATCTGGATGGGTGGAGGTTACCCAAATACCGAACTCCGATCTCTCAAAGAGCCGCGAGTTTTTGATTATGTGGATTACATTGTTTTGGACGATGGAGAAGCGCCGATTCGCTTACTTTTAGAGCATTTGGAGGGAAAAAGACCAATCAATGAATTGAAGCGAACTTTTGTTCGGATAGATTCGGAAGTGAAATTTTTGAATAACTCTGCGGTTAAAGATATTGCGCAGCGAGATACCGGAACTCCAGATTACTCTGATTTAAGACTTCGGGATTATTTATCAGTGATTGAAATAGCCAATCCCATGCATCGACTTTGGTCGGATGGTCGATGGAATAAGCTCACGTTAGCACATGGCTGCTATTGGGGTAAATGTACTTTTTGTGATATTTCTCTTGATTACATCGGTAGATACGAGCCAATTAATGCAGAGATTCTCTGTGATCGGATCGAGGAAATCATGACGCAAACAGGCCAAAATGGGTTTCATTTTGTAGATGAGGCTGCTCCTCCGGCATTGATGCGAGATTTGGCAATTGAAATTTTAAGAAGAGGGCTGACAGTAGTTTGGTGGACGAATATTCGATTTGAAAGTAGCTTTACGGCAGAGCTTTGTCGGTTACTCCGAGCCTCAGGTTGCATCGCTATATCCGGTGGTTTGGAAGTGGCATCTGATCGGCTTTTAGAACTAATCAAAAAAGGAGTAACTGTAAGTCAAGTAGCACGAGTGACCAATCATTTTACCCAATCGGGCATCATGGTTCATGCTTATTTAATGTACGGTTTCCCAACACAGACGGCTCAGGAGACTATCGATTCACTGGAAATGGTGCGTCAATTATTCGAGACTGGCGTATTGCAATCTGGGTTTTGGCATCGATTTGCGATGACAGTTCATAGTCCTGTGGGCATAGATCCAAATGCTTTTTCAGTAAAAACTATCGGTGCTGAAGGAAGCTTTGCCAATAATGAATTACAGCATAAAGATCCAACCGGCGGTGATCATGAGCTTTTTGGGGAAGGACTCCGTAAGTCATTATTCAATTACATGCATGGGATAGGATTTGATATTCCATTAAAAGAATGGTTTGATTCCAAAGTACCGAATCCGACTGTGGCCAAAGATTATATTTTAAAGGAATTGGAAAAAGAAGAACCTATATCTTACAAAGATCAAAAGCGTATCATCTGGATAGGAGAGGAGCCTGAACTTTTGGAAGGTGAAAATGAAGGTTTCTCGGATTTGATTTTCTCTGGAAAAAAGGAGGATTTTGCGATGGAGCTCCCAACTGAGTTTGCAGAATGGGTTTTGAAATTACTTCAAGAAGTTTCGTATCAGCAAAACTTAAAAACAATCAAAATCATCCGAGAATGGTATGAGGCTGATTTGGGTAAATTTGAAGAGTTACTTGAGTCTGAAGTCTGGGAAATTCTACTGGAACAGGGCTTGTTGATACTTTGATTTTTTTGACCACAAAGGTTGAGGATGATTGAATTTTATCTCCTCGGGATGGCTTGATTCTATTTTTAAATTTCCTTGTTAAGATTACCCAGGCGTTGTTTGGCTAGCGTTAATTCGGTCTGTAACTATTCCACCTTTCCCAGCAAATTTAAAATCACATCAATCCCTTCTAAATTGACATCCAATTCTTTGTGCTGTCTAAGGACTTTCTCTAAATCAGTGACCTTCTCTTCTGGGATGTATATTTCGTCATTTTCCCGAACCAAAATGAGCAATCCTATTTCTTCGAGCGATTCAAAAAAAGACGCTTCGAGTTCGTAGTGGATACATAAGGTTTCGACCAAGACTAATTTTTGATTTTCCATTTCATCTCATGGC
>JBLGAM010000090.1:0-13208 GCA_047612305.1 Planctomycetota bacterium
AGTCCTATATCGTACTCGTCAAGTACTGTTCCGGTGACAGTCTTCTGTGCGAAGGCCGTAGCACTGGAAAGCATTAGGAGCATTAGGAATGCCCCTAGAAATTTGTAAAGATTTTTCATATAAGTAGATAGATTGGGTGACAAGAATAATTTAAAAACTTGTCTGTAATTGTTAATGCAATCGTTTGCGATATCACTCAAAATAATTGCAATAGATATATGTCTGAATTTCAGAACTCTATTGCGACTATACCGTGGTTTCAGTAAACCGACTAAATGAAATACCAATAGGTTTAAGAGCTTCTATTAAGTATGGGGCGGGTGACAACTTGATTTAGTTAATAGGTCATTTGCATCTGTTTTGGGTTTTTGTTTCATTTTTAGTGCCCAATGTTAAAGATTCTTAAACAATTTTTCAAATTTTAAATGATAAATAAAATTTGGCAATTCCCTTCAAAAGCTCCAGAATCAATAGTTTTGAGAAATAATTCAACCCTAATTTAGTGAAATAATAGTATTAACAGAAAAACAATCCTTCACAATCCTGTTTTTTTAACATTTAATTTTGAGAAACTTTTTTCCTGAAAGCCTACTAACCAACTAGGTAACTCTAGTTATGCACGTTTTCCAAAAGAGCTTTCGCATAGGAACGACAAACAAAACCTATTTATTCTTGAGTATTTGGGCCGAAAAGGCAAATAAAATATGGTTGCTGACTTGATTTCGGACAATACTATTGAAATTAAATCTCCTCTCTCCTTTTTAAAAGTTCGAAATACTCAGGTTCAGATCTGATTTCCTCAAAAAATGGATCCGTAAGTGCTTTTTGGTAAAGATTTTCGCTTACCGCAACCGCCTTTTGTAATTGAATTATCGCAATTTCGTTTTGACCAGTGGCAATCGCGATCATTGCCAGCCCATAAAAGCCATAGCCATATTCTCGCTGTGCGATCACTGACTCTTCAAATGCTAAACTAGCACTGGCATAGTCTCTGGCCAAAAATGAGGCTAAGCCTTTATTAAATAAATCTTTAGCATCTGAATAGGAGCTTTCAAACCGTAAGGTAGCCAATCGGTAATCCCCTCGAATAATATCCAAAGCACCTCGCAAACTTTCATTAGCTTTCAGGAAATCATCATTCTTGGTCAAAACAGAGGCATTCGATAGCTTTTGATAGGCTCCCCAATAATTACCCTGAAAAATAAGTATCTGACCTTGATTGTGAAGAATATAAGGACTGGTTTCCAAGCGAGCCGCTTGGTTTAGTAACCAGGTAGCCTCGTCCCAAAGCTTCTCCTTAGTATCAAAGTCTAAAGTTTGCTGTGCTTCTTTCATCCGAACCACCGCCAAATTATTGTAGGGAAGAGCTGACCTGAATAGCTCCGTCATTTTGCTATAAATTTCCTCCTTATCCCGAAGCCTCGGTGCATATTCACCAGCGATAGCCTATTCGGAATGCTCAAGGTTCTTACCTCCCCTTCCTTCGTCTAGGACTCTTCGAAGCTCCAAAGCATGCTCTTGATTTAATCCTGTGGTTGGCTTAGCCTCAATTTCGATTTTTACCACCCGAAGTCTTGGATACAAGTCTCTGGAAACCTGATCAAATCCAGAGATTCGTTTCAACTGGTCTGATTGGGAGATGAAATCTGAACCACTGAGCAAGAGATCATAATATTGATCTTTACGCTGGGTGGATATTTTATCATAATCCCGCAGAAGCAGCCTTAAGTCAAACCAATCTTTTCCACCTTGATTTCACCTCAGTGGTGCTATCCCGAAGGATCATTCCAGCGTTTTTCAGGTACTCATATACAGTTTTAGCTCGGCTATTTCCCAACGCACTACTTTTGCCCTCTCCTTATTCTGGAGATTGGATTCCGGTAATTCTGATTTTTTTATTGAAGGGTTTTCCGAGATAAATGTTTGAAGTCTCTTCAGTTGCTCATTATTCGAATTAGTTAAATTAATCTCAGCTGAACCGGTTTGAAATAAAACTTCAAAAGTTTGAGCGCGAGTCTGATCAATTGTTGCTACTCCGGTAGGGATGTAAAGCCCCACATCGGGAATGGGCTCATCTGCATAAACATTCCCAATCTTGGCCAAAAGCGGAGTAGTTATCACTCCTTTAGCTAGGCCTTTCCTTTCTTGAGGCTGAGTAGTTTGTTTTTCTCCCTGATTGAAGTGAAGTTCCATCGTCGCAAATTCCATCCAAGGCTCATAGGCTATTTTGAAAGATTTCGAGTATCGCAAAGCCTCAAAATTCTTTGTCAGAAGAAACTTGCCCAAATCAATCGAATTTTCGCGACTTACAAAATGAAGGCTTACTTGAGGGTTTTTCGGTGACATGACTGATTCGATCGGAATAATACCTGAAACCTCAAATTGAATGGAGTCTCTGAAAAACTCAAGTTTCGAAGGACTGATTTTAGAATCTTCCAGAAAATTACTTTTGGGCATTATTTTTGAACAAAATTCGCTAGCAGGACAAGTAAAAAAATATTTTTCACCTGTTTCTTAATAAATGGAATAGACATTATTCTTTAAATTATTTCAATCTTGCCAAAACATTGAGATTTAACAAAATGAAATTATGGAAAAGCTAAGATTATTCTTTGAAGAGCGCGCTTTTGGTGTTTGTTCTAAACTTGGAGAAAAATTAAACTTCCCAATTGACAGTATTCGACTATTCTTCATCTATGCTTCTTTCATCACCATGGGCTCTCCAGTGATTCTATATGTATCAATGGCGATGATGATGAAGATTAGAACCTATTTCAGAAAGAAAAACAATCCGGTTCTTTTTGATTAAAAAGCTGAGAACTTTTTCTTTCTTAAAACTGCCCAGTGCCAAACTAGAAAAGTTACTGGACTTTTACTTTTTATCTCTTGCTCCTTACTTATAGCCGATTGGAATTTACAAAGACTTGACTTAGCACTGTCAAAATCATCATATCCCTTCCGAATTGCCTTGGCTAGTTCTTTTTGACCTTTGATCAGGTAGCTCAGAATCGCAAGGTGCTCCAACAAGTATTTGACCCAATAGATTTTTTTAAAATTAGCAGCTGATTCATTTTTATAAATCATGCTTAGACTATTCCGAATATTCAAATACAACTTCTGAGGACTAGAGCGCTGCAACGTACCACCGCCAAGGTGGTAAACTGAAATATCTCCTTTGTAGCCAATTTTCCAACCCGATTTTCGCATTCGCCAGCACAAATCGATTTCCTCCATGTGCGCAAAAAAACTTGCATCAAAGCCCTCGAATTGTTGAAAAACCACAGACCGAACAATAAAACAAGCTCCTGATGCCCAGTCCACGTCTATGGAATCATCATACTGACCTGAATCCTGTTCGATCTGATCCATAATCCGCCCCCTACAATAAGGATAACCGTAGCCATCCACAAATCCTCCTCCAGCACCAGCGTAGTCGAACTTGTTTTTGGATGTCCAGGACAAAATCTTTGGTTGAATCGCAGCATAATCCGGCATGCCTTCTAAGGCCCGAACCAAATCATTATCCCAATTTTTGGTCACTTCAACATCCGAATTCAACAAGATGTGAAAATCATACTTATTTCTAAGCTGATCCAGTCCCCAGTTGTAGCCTCCAGCAAAACCAAGATTTTGCGATGATTTTAAAACCTGAATTTGGGGGAATTTTTCTTCCAAAAAGGGAATAGAATCATCCGAACTACTATTATCAATCACCCAAATATCAACATGACTATTCGCTATCACTGAGGGCAGGAAAGTTTCGAGCATCTCTCGCCCATTGTAATTCAATATGACGATCGCAGCCGAACTCATCCAAACATGCTGCCCAGATCCATGCCCGGTATATTTGGCATCATCCCGTCAGTAGCAGCTTTCATTTCGGTTTTGATTTTTAGATCGATCGATTGCATCGCAATGTTAGTGGCAGCTACAATCAAATCACTCAACATTTCCTTCTCTTTTGGTGATAAAAGGCTTTCATCTATATCAATAGTCAAGACTTTTCGTTCCCCATTAACAGTTACTTTGACTAATCCTGCTCCAGACTCTCCTATGGCAGTGATCAAGTGAAGCTTAGACTGTGCTTCTTTTATTTTCGCTTGAGCTTCTTTCACTTTGCCCATCATTCCCATCAAATCAAACATAGTTTCTTCAATTTTTTAATAATCACTAATCAGTTTCAATATTTTATAACTATATATTATAAAAAATAAAAATTTAATTTTGATAAACATCTATTATGTCATCCATAAAGCAATTTTCTGTAACATTTTAAGACGAAGGCAAGTATCCACTTACAAAACAATCAGCGTATAAAGACCACAAAAATCATCTCCAAAGAGCTGATCTCTTCGCTTTAATTTTCCAAGAAAGAAATCCTATTGACAGCTGCTGAACTAATCAAAAGAACCGCCGATCTCCATCGTGCTCAAACGCTAAGCAATCTACTCCAATCCAAAGTTAAACTTACATTCGAAACGGCCAATGGCTCACTTTACCAGGCAGAAACTACCGTTTGGGCAGTAAGAAATGACTTTGTCTCGCTCAAGGGCTGAATCGTCATCCCGGTCAATGCTAATCACAAGGTGGATTAAGATAGCTTAAAAATTGCAGCATCAATTGTCAAACTTTCCTGATCGCCCGTTTCCAGATTCTTGATTGAGATCAGGTTATCGGCGATTTCATTGTCCCCACAGATCCCAACGAAGTGAATCCCCTTCTTCGTTGCAAAATCCAGTTGTTTTTTCACTTTACTTAAATCAGGATAAATTTCTGCTTTGATGCCAGCATTTCTAAACTTTTGTAAATGTGAAAGTGCATAGCTAAATCCCTTTTCATCGAAGTGAGTCAAGAGAATCTTTGAAGTTTGAACACTTCCTTGCGGAAATAATTCAAGCTCCTCCAATACATCATAAAGGCGATCTACCCCGAAAGAAATACCTACTCCGGAAACTCCTGAAAGGCCAAATACGCCAGTCAGGTTATCGTATCGACCTCCACCGCTAACAGATCCTATTGAAGCATTATTCACTTTCACTTCGAAAATCGCACCTGTATAATAAGATAATCCTCTAGCCAGCATGACATCAAAGTCTACAAAATCTAAATTCTCACCCATTCCTTTTAGGATCACAGCAAGCTCTTCCAACTCCCCTACTCCCTGAAGTCCTACTTTGCTGCCTGCTAAAAAGGATTTAAGAAAAGAGATTTTCCCTTCAAATCCTTCAGTCAGATTGATCAAGGGAGCCAGCTTTTCCAAAGAATCCTCAGAAAACGCTCTTCCGATCAATTCCTCCTGCACTTTCTCCCAACCGATTTTGTCCAGCTTATCTATCGCTACACACAGCTGCCCTTCTTTCCCTGCCGCTCCAATTGCTTCAGATATTCCAGTTAAAATTTTTCGATTATTAAGTTTGATGCTGTAATCATTCAATTTGAGTTTTGCGAAAACATCTCGGATCATCAAGATAATCTCGGCCTCACAAACTAGACTATCCGTGCCAACCACATCGGCATCACACTGATAAAATTCACGATAGCGACCTTTCTGTGGACGATCTGCTCTCCAGACAGGCTGAATCTGAAATCGCTTGAAGGGAAAAGTCAGATCATTTCGATTCATTACCACAAATCTTGCAAAGGGCACAGTAAGATCGTATCGAAGTCCTTTTTCAGAAACTTTAGTAAGCGTAGCTGAAGCACCTTTTTCCAAGTCTTCGGCTGACACATTCTTAAGATAATCTCCACTGTTCAGAATCTTAAAAAGTAATTGATCTCCTTCATCTCCATACTTCCCGGTCAAGGTACTGAGATTTTCCATCGCGGGAGTTTCGATTTGATTATACCCAAAAAGTTGAAACGTTGACCTGATTTGATCCAGAATATAGTTTCTCCTCGCCATTTGGATTGGCCCAAAATCTCGGGTTCCTTTAGGAAGACTTGGCTTTTGCATGGATATTTTTTTGGTGATTATGCTTCAAATTTATCTAAAAAATGGTAAAGCATCCTTTTAATCTCTAATTGCCTGCAATTTATTCCGGATTTATTTTAGGCAGAAAAGAAATGTTTCCTTACTTTTGCGATTCATTTCGAAACAACTCATTTAAAACATACGACCATGGCAGTTACTACGCTAAAGAGAAAATTGAAAAGAAAAAGACAAAGTCAGACCACACGTGTGATTAAGATTAAGCAATTGTGCGCAATGCCCGTAATCAAAAACGTGGACATCGAAGAGCTTAAAAAATCTTTTGGAAAGTAATCTTTCCCAATCATCTTTCGAAAGGCGATCATTTTGATCGCCTTTTTTAGTTAAATTTTTTTAATCACATCGGTCACAGATTTACCGCGAAGGTAAGATGACTAGCCTAAATGAAGGAAGGCTTCAGACTTAAACCTCATACTCCCCTTTTTCCCAATTCGACCACACGGAGATTTTTAATCTGTCCCTGATCCAAGTCAAACAGCAGCAGGGTGCGCATGATATGAAAACCATGCTGACCAATTGCCCCTGGATTCATATAAAGACAATTGGACTCCGGATCGAAAACTACTTTGCAGATATGCGAATGCCCACAAATAAAAAGTTTTGGCTTATGGGTTTTGATCATGCTCTTCACTCCTTTTGCGTAACGAGGTGGCTTCCCGCCAATGTGAGTCATCAGGACTCGTACGCCATCCTGTTCAAAATTCTGCCATTCTGGATAATGATCCTGAATCTCTGAATCATCGATATTCCCAAAAACAGCCCGGATCGTTTTCCCTTTAGGCAAAGTCTCCATTACAGCTAAAGAACCTATATCTCCTGCGTGCCAGATCTCATCACAATCTTCAAGATAGGAACAGGTTATGTGATCAATGTAACTGTGAGAGTCAGAAATCAGAGCAATCTTTGTAGGCATTTGAGATGAATTGGCTAAATTTTAATCTCAATATGGATTCTCAATTGATCAGTTCAAACATCTTTACAATGAATTTCTCAAAAATCTTTTCCCTCGTCTTGATTTTCTTCCTATTTCAAGCAAGTTTCGCCACCGCACAAAGCGCTGACTCTGCTACCGTAATACCTGCAGCAACTTTTGAAAAGATGCTTAAAAAGAAAAAAAACATTCTTCTGGATGTGAGAACTCCAGAAGAAATGACAGAGGGCCATATTGAGAACGCAGCTAACCTGGATTTTTTGGATGAAAGCTTCCCGGAAAAAATTGAGACGCTGAATAAAAATAAAACTTATCTCTTGTACTGCAGATCAGGAAAGAGAACCGCAAAAGCTGGCGCCATGATGAAAGCAGCTGGCTTCAAAAATATCTATATGCTCGATGGTGGGATCACCTCGTGGATAGAAGAGGGGAAGACTGTTGAGAAGTGATTTAGCGAAATTCACTCCCCTTTTTTACCTTTCATCCCTAGTATGACATCAGAGAATCTCACTTTGCGAATTGGATTCTCAACTCTTCCTAAATCCATCAGATTTAATCAGAATTTAGAGGATGGGAATTCTCTTTTAAAATCACTAAATCCTAACAGGAGAGCCCAATTATTGAAAGATGAAAACCTGAGAATAATTGGTTAGTATTGGTTGAATAATAAATTAAACCTCCTCACTGATCAATTAAATGCAGCTTTCCGAGATCAATTTCGGCAAAATAAAACAGCTTAAAATTCGAGAGTTTTTACAAAAGCAGATTTCGAATGGATCTGAAATGATAGCTGATATTCGCTCGACAATGCCGAATGATTTAGATTTAAAAAACTACTCTTCGGTTACCGACACTATTTTATCGGACTTAAGTCCCGAAATTTTATTCAACCATTACGTAAACTGCAACATCAACGCCGCGTGGAATTGCGGCGAATCTTTACAGCTTGGTTTGGTGCTAGACAAAAAGTCAGGGCAACTCTTTTATCCTGGTAGCGACATCCCAAATGCGCAAGAAGGCTTCTTGATGTACGTGCAAATGAAGTATTGGAACATACTTACCATTGCGAATGCCCAAGAAGTGGTAGAAGTAAACGAGGTAGAAAAACGTCTTGTATTTAGTTATATCGAGGGATCAAAGAGCAGTGGAAAACAAGTCATTTCGTTTCATAATCTCGAAAATGGTGGTTGCAGAATTGATCATATTTCCTATTTCAGAAGCAATTCATGGATCCGTGACAAATACTTTTACGGATATTTTCATAAGAAAACCGTGTTACTTTACCATAAAAATATGGGTGCATTGCTGAATGGAAGTAATTAAAAAACTAACATGACGCTCGATCCCAAACCACACATACCTACTTACAGCTTTGTGAGCTACCAATAAACTAGTCGTCAAGAGAAGTGTCTAGTAATCGAGAGGTATAGCTTGAACAATTCATTCAAAGTTTACCTCCTCAATAAATCCATAGTTCTTGTTCAAGGGGAAAGTTGCTCTTGGTAAGTATATCACTCCTATTAAAACCCTATTAAAAACCAGCTTATTTTTGGTTTTGGGCTTTTCCTTTCTATTTTTACAGACCAAATTTTAGTCATTAACTCATGAGAGAAATACAGTTTCGAGAAGCCTTAAGAGAGGCAATGTCAGAGGAAATGAGACGCGATCCAAACGTCTTTTTGATGGGTGAGGAAGTCGCAGAATATAATGGAGCCTATAAAGTATCTCAGGGAATGCTTGAAGAATTCGGTCCAAACCGAGTTTATGATACTCCAATAGCAGAATTAGGATTCGCAGGTTTAGGTGTGGGAGCAGCGATGAATGGCCTAAAGCCAATCATCGAGTTTATGACATTCAACTTTTCCTTGGTTGCTATTGATCAAATCATCAATTCTTCCGCTAAAATGCTAGCCATGTCAGGCGGAGCTTTTAGTGTGCCAATTGTGTTCAGAGGTCCAACAGGAAATGCTGGTCAATTGGGAGCTACACACTCTTCAAACTTTGAGAATTGGTTTGCTAATACTCCCGGTCTTAAAGTAATCGTCCCATCTAACCCATACGATGCGAAAGGCCTGATGAAAGCCGCCATCCGCGACCCAGATCCAATAATCTTTATGGAATCTGAAGTGATGTATAGCGACAAAGGCGAAGTGCCTGAAGGCGAATACTTGCTTCCTATCGGTGTAGCGGATATCAAACGAAAGGGAAAAGATGTAACAGTGATCTCCTTTGGAAAAATGATGAAAGTTGCGCTGGAAGCTGCGGAGGAAATGGCCAAGGAAGGGATTGACTGCGAGGTCATCGATCTTCGTACTGTACGACCTATTGACTACGCCACTTGCCTGGAATCTGTAAAGAAAACCAATCGTGCAGTAATTGTAGAAGAAGCAAATCCAATTGCAGGAATCTCTTCCGAACTTACGTATCATTTCCAGCGCTATGCATTCGACTACTTGGATGCTCCGGTGATCCGGGTTAACTCCATGGATATCCCTTTGAGTTATTCATCAAACTACATTGATGTAACTCTTCCAAATGTGAAGCGTACCATTGACGCAATCAAGAAAGTAACTTATAAGTAAACAAAACTGATGTCATAAAAAAGCCCGCTCTTATTCAAAGGGCGGGTTTTTTGATTTATAACCTAATCTATCTAATTGTTATCTTTAAAAAGCCCAGTCACAGATTAGATTCTGGACGGGGCAATTGGTTTAATCTTAATTGTTTTCTCCACCTCCTGCTGGTGCTCCCTCTTTCAAGTCATCATTATTAACTGATTTTCTTTTTCGAGGTCTTCCCTGATCCATACTAAGCTTACCGATTCGGTAGCTGAAGTTGACCTTGAAGTTCATGTTTCGAATCGCAGAAGTACTATTTTGAACGATTGAAGGAGTGATGATTTCATTTCGGATGATGAATTCCTTTGCTAAGAAGTTCTCTGCTCCAAAGCCAATACTTCCACGCTTCTCAGCAAACTGCTTGTTTAAACTCAACCCATAAGCTGCAAATCCTCCAGAACTTCCCTGCAATTCCACTCTTCTACCTCGAGCAAAGGTGAATAACTGTAGCTGCCAGTTTTTAGGAAGTGTGTAGTTACCAAACATTCTACCGCTGATTACAAAACCTTCATTTTGCGCCGCAAGCAATGGATCAGACAATCCATTATCCAAAATCGCGTAGTAGGTATCGAAACCACCATTGAATGAAAGCTTGTTGCTCGCATTGATATTAAAGAACACACTTCCACCGATCGCCTGCTCTCTACCGATATTTTCAAAAGTGGTGAAAATCACGCCATCATCTTGAATGGTACGAACAGACTGTATCGAGCCCGTGGTGTTTCTGTAGAATGAGGTGAAATTAATTACCGTTCCTTTAATGAACGTACTATACCCTACCTCGTAGTTGTCTGTCAACTCTGGATCCAATGTTGGATTACCCTGAGAAATCTGAAGCGGGTTGGATGCCTCGATATTTGGATTCAAGAATCTAAGCGAAGGTCTTGAAATTCTTCTGTTATAAGCAGCCTTGATCAAGTTGCCATTTTTCATTTTACGGCTGGCATTGATACTCGGTACCAATGTTCCGTATGAAGGAATGTTTACTGTAGTTTCTGTCTTGAAATCAGCGTTTATCGAAGTGTACTCATATCGCAAACCAGTCTTCAAGGTGTAATTTTTCAATAAACTGAACGTGTAAGACGTATAAGCTGCCGTGACATTCTGATCGTAGCTAAACTCATTGCTTCTGCTTGGCCTAGTATCTTCTACATATTCTCCACCTGCTCCATCTGCCTGGAAATAAGCAAAATCAGAATATGCTTTTCTTAAGATATTCTTAGCACCATATTCAAGAATAGCTTTTCCATCATCTCCCATTGGATTTACAAAATCTACTTGAGCAGTGAATTCCTCATTTCTGCTTGGGTTGAAATTCCGAAGTCTAGAATCAATTGTCTGTAAATCATCTTCGTAAAGCGAATTCACAAAAGAATTCTCTCGATTATTTCTGCTGTATAGTGTAAGTAAGCTGAACTCTTTTCCTTTCTTCTCAAAGGTCTTGGTATAGTTTACACTCACATCAATCGTATTGGATTCATCTACTACATCTGTACTTCTAAGAGCAGTTCTAATAAGCTGATCATTTAAGAAGTTTCGAGTAAGAAAATCATTTTGATTACTATTGGAATTTCTAACTCCAAAGTTTACCGAACCAGTCAAGAAATTGAATTTGTCAATCTCATAATCAACACCAAAATTATATCTACCAAATAAGTCATTTCGCTCTGTATTTGCTGATTGCAAGATTTTTGAGATACTATTATTCGAGTTGTTCAACAACTGCTCATTTTCAAAACGCCCATTGATATTATAACCGGCTCTACCAAATCCGCCCAGTGAAAATCCAAACTTGCCTTTTCGCGCAGCACCGTTCACGCTCAGATTTGATCCTCTTAGGCCAAATCCACTATTGACATTCAGAGTCATTCCCTGGAAATTATTCTTTTTAGTAATAATGTTAATCACCCCAGAAGTACCCTCCGCATCAAATCTCGCAGATGGCGAAGTAATCACCTCTACCGCTTTGATTTCGTCAGCGGGAATTTGTCTCAAAGCATCTGCAATACTGCTGGCTGTGATGGCCGATGGTCTGTTATCAATCAGCACCTGAATATTGCTACTACCTCGCATGGATACGTTTCCGTCAAAATCCACCGAAAGCATCGGCACCCTTCTAAGTACATCTGTTGCATCTCCACCGGCAGTAGTCTTATCGTTTTCTGCTTTATAGATGGTACGATCCACACGCTCCTCGATCAACTCTCGCTGACCTTGGACAGTGACTTCTTCAAGGGCAACACCCTCATCAATCATTTCAATTGTCCCCAAATTAATATCTCCTGTAGATGAGATTACTTTAATGTCCTTGATCACTTTGGTTTCAAAGCCTAGGAAAGTGATCTTCAGATCATAATTGCCTATTTCAAAACCTGCGATAAAAAATTTCCCTTCACCGTCGGCCACTCCTCCGGCAATATTGGTGTCAGTCCCTGACTTATATAAAGCGGCTGTGGCATAAGAGACCGCCTCACCGGTTTTCAGATCTTTTGCAACGCCAATCATGCGCGCAGGCTGTTTGGCAGCCGGTGGCGTCTGTTGCGCCTGCGCCAAGCCAAAGCCCAAAAACAGGTTAAAAATGAGTAAATAAATAGCTTTTTTCATGTGGTAGTAATAGTTGGTTCTTTTGAAACAGTGTAGTAGAAACTGGATTTGATTGGTTACTTTTCTCCACCCTTAATCTATACCCCAAAAAAAGCGGGTTTGTTTGAGTAAAAATTGCATAATAGATAGCGAGGCTGGTTATATCGACAAAGACCCATTTTTAGCAGATCAAATCCACCATGGATGGACCAATGAATTTAATCTACCCATTAAGGTGTTTTGCAGACGTAAACTTGCTATCTGTAGATTTGATTTCATAGAATGGTTTACTTTTAAGTAGTTTACTAATTGAAAATCACCTTTATGCTCACACTCAACAGAAGCAAACGCGTATCTGTCCTAGTACATGTACTAGGTTGGTTTGCACTGATCACCGTTTTGCTTTTACTTTCTCCCCTTTCTTGGCGGGTTGATATTCCTATGGAATTTTGGTACCGGCAGATTTTCCTAGTCTGCATGCTGCTTTTTATTTTTTATGGGAATATGACTTGGATAGTCCCGACGTTTCTTTTCCAAGGCAAGCTTATCGTCTTTCTACTCTTAGCAGTAGTCTCGGGGGTTTTATACCTTGGATTGATTATCTACTTTGAAAATTTGGTCCATTTACCCGAGCTGATGTTCAAAGCCTTTAATCCAGATAAAGTCTTCAAACCGGGAAAGCGTTGGTTATCCGGAGATGTTTTCCATTTAATGTTGTACCTGCTTTCCATCGGAATCAGCACTGCGGTAGCCTCTGTACAGAAATGGCAAACGGATGAAACCCTCCGGCTCGAACTTGATCAACAGCGTATTAATACTGAGCTATCCTATTTGAAAGCTCAGATCAATCCGCATTTCTTCTTCAATACACTGAACAACATTTATGCTTTAACAAACCTTGATGTAAAAAAGGCCCAGGAAGCCCTGCTCAAGCTTTCCCGAATGATGCGCTATGTCCTCTATGAAAATCAAAAAGAAGAGACCCTGCTGAGCAAAGAAGTGAATTTCATCAACGATTACATTGAGCTGATGAAAATGCGCCTTTCGACAAAAGTGACTTTGAATATTCAGATCGAAACTCCCAAAG
>JBLGAM010000091.1:0-13146 GCA_047612305.1 Planctomycetota bacterium
AAAATGAGGCTATTGTGATAGTTTTAGAAAAAAGAAATTTTGGAAACTGAATATTGAATAAATCCATCCTTAATTTATTAGAATCGCACTTCCTTGCCAATATTTAATTCCTGCCTGAACCAGACAATCGTGTGATCTGAACTCCGGTGCCTACAAGTTGCCAAATTTCACTCTTCAAAATGATATCCGAATTTTTGCTATCGATGTCAAATTCGAAATTAAACCAAGAATCAAATTGGCTGAATTTTGCTTGTTTGGAAACTAGGACAAGTTTGAAATCTTGCTTTTCAGATTGAATTTCTAATTCGGCTACTGCATAATTTCCAGCTTGGGATTGAGTATTATGAACGAAAAAATAAATCTTTCCCATTGTCCGGTTGTAGATCAAAAAATAAGGTCTTTTTACTGGGAAATCTAAAGTCCCAAAATTTGAAAATTTCAATTCCCATCCATATGACTTATCGATATTAGGGTTCAATATGCTAAGGGCATTTCCCATAGTTTTCCAAGGGACTGTCATATTCCAGGGTACGGTTTCGCCGAGGATATTGTCCACGAATGTGTTTATGTAGGTTGAGTTTTCCCAATCCCAGTTATCAGTATCTGAAGCATTATCCAATTTCAGGAAATGTGCAATTCCGAACTGAAACACAGTATCCAAAAGCAAGATAGGTTCTAAATTCTCGGTCTTGTGATCCATGTCTTCTTGATTTTGACAGGATGAGAAACCCATAACTGAAAAAACAGCAAAAATTAAAAATGAAACTCCTATTTTCAAAGCGATTTATCACGGCTTATACTTTTGAATGTTTGCCTATTCTCTTAAAAGTAGAGGATAAACACTATTATTTAATCGAGAGGTGTTTTTGGGTCGTAAATAAATTTTTGTGAACGCTTTGCCATTTACTCCGCTATACCAGGAAAAAAACTAATTTTTTTCTAGTCATTCCATTACCCTGAACATATGATTTTTGAACTGACTGCTGTATAGCGGTTGATGGTCCGCCCTAGAGAAGGTGTATTTGACTCCTGATTCGCTCTATGATTAGGCTAGAGATACGCTTGTTAAAAACACCAATTTGTGTGCTGTAGATTTCTAACTCTTCCACAGTAAACATCCCAAGTGTCACCCCTAGAAGTTTGTTTTTCAATGCGATGTTCTTTTGCAAACTATTTTCTACAAAAAGATTCTTGTTTTCAGGAGATAGCTGGTAAAATGTATTTTTGGATTCAATAATATGGTTTTTGAAAAGCCCAAGCAAAAGTTCGTTTTGAAGTTTTAAAACAGGACGCAGGGTTTGGGTTTGAAACCTTTCTTCAATCGTGCTATTCTCCAATTCTTTTGTTTCAATAACTACTCTTAAATCTAATTTGCTGGTCATGTATGTTATTTTTTAGATTCTGCTCCTTGAATGGCAAGTATAAGTAAGAACGAGAGACTTGCATTGGGAAAATAGCTTATCGTCTTACTCGATTACCGTCTTAATTTTTCCCCTATAGTGGCTATAGATTAATGCCACTATAACCAATATTTTTCTTATAAGTTTTTTCCGATTTTTAATTTTTCCTCCAATATAAAGCTAAACCTGAGGGAGATTTGAAAATAGGATTAGTCCCAATACTATAAGGTGGAGTAGGATGGAATGGTAAATTCAGAGATATGGAAACATGAATAAGTGGCATCAATAGAACTGCTTATTCAACATTTTAACATGATCCACAATGCCTTACATATTTTCAGGACTAATAGGCTGAGGAACTACATTTTCTACAGGCGTAATACTTTTCAAGTAGGCAAAGACTGCATGAATATCCTCATCTTTCATTTCAGTAAAATTGAACCAAGGCATCGGAGGTAACATCATTCGACCATTCTCCAATCCTTTAAATTTTCCTTGTGTTAACGCTACTTTAAATTGTTCTTCGGTCCAATTTCCGATGCCTGTTTCATCAGGAGTCAGATTTCCGGCAAATGAAATGCCCCAAGGTCCAGCTGCAGCGGTCAGGTCTGGATAAAACATTCCAAAGCCTTTTTTTATTAATGGACTGTCAAACTTTATGATAGGTCTATCTGAAGGAAAACCAGACAATAATAATTCTGGAATTATTTCAGGGCCCATTTCTCCCATTCTTTTTGGTGAATGGCAGTCATTACATCCCATGATAGTCACCAGATATTTTCCATGACTAATCAGGTCTTCTTCAGATGCTAGTTGAATTTGAGCGTCTTTAATATTGGCCAGATTAGTTTCTTGGTTACAGGATAGCATGATTAGAGAAAAGGAGGCGAATATAGCGAAGCTTGAAAAATGATTTTTAATTATCATGTTATAAAATTTAATTAGTTGAATAGGGTAAAAGTGACCCGCAATTGTGGTTAATGCTAATTATCCCTTGAAAGATCCAATCATTTTCAAGCCTCAATCTTTTTTGGAGTAAATGAGATTGAAATTATTTTTTAAAGTTGGGGGTAATTTCGAAGGTGAATCGGTTCACTTTTTATTGAGCTGAGGAATAGGATGGATGATTTTTTATAAAAAGGTCATAAACCCAAAAAAAATAAAAAGGCATAGCTGAAGCAACACCCGTGGAAGGGTTGAATAGAGGAACACCCAAGACTGCTGCATGAGATTACACCTGGGTAGATGTGGGGCTAGATGGGGAAGGAGGAATTGTCAGGATGTATAGAATAATACCAAGTGTTGCAATGGCAGTTATTAAAAACGTCATTGCCGCACCAAACTGAAACCAAATAAGTCCTGCGAAAGAACTTGCTAGCATGGTGCAAATGCTTTGGAATCCTGAAAATGTCCCGATCGCTGTGGCGGTATTCTTTTTGACTGTGATAGTTGAAATCCAAGCCTTCGAAATCCCTTCGGTCGCAGATGCATAAATTCCATAAAGAAAGAAAAGTCTAAAAAATAGATACAGGTTGGTGTTTATAGACATGCCAAAGTAAATAACTGAAAATAGTAGAAGCCCGATTATAAAGACCCTTTTCAATCCCACTTTATCAGCTAAAATGCCAAAGGGAAAAGCTAATAGCGCATAAATAAGATTGTAAAAAATATAGATACCAACTACTATGGTGTCCTCAAGCCCTGATTGTTTTACTTTTCAATAAAAACGAGGCCAAAACAGCAAGGAATCTAGGGATAAAGGCGAGGAAGAAAAGTGTTTTGTATTCCTCGGGAAACAATATCAATAAATCAAAGCCAGAGAAAGTCCGATTACCGCACCTAAGGTTTCCATAAAAATGAAAACCAAATAGCTTCCCTTTGGTTTCCGTGCTTGATTCATCTGAAAGTATGGCATCTCTTGCTTCTGTTCTAATTCCTTTTCCGAAACAGTCAATTGTACGAGCAAAGAATATCCAAAGTGGATAAATGAAAATCGCCATCATTGGTTTTGAAATAGCGCTAATCGCATAGCCAATTTGAATAAATGTGACTCGCTTGCCTGAAGAGTCTGAAAGCTTACCAAAATACCCTTTGCTTAAATCCGCTGTTGCTTCTGCCACTCCCTAAAGAATTCCAATAAGCACAATGGAAGACCCAATTGACTTTAAATAAATCGGCATTATAGGATACAACATTTCACTAGCGGTTTCTGTGAACAGACTTACCAATTATAATACCCAAACTGTCTTAGTTATGTATTTCGATTCATTCTAATTTATGGCTTCCAAAAAGAATGGTTATTTTATTTAGCTTCTCTTTTTGTGTCGAATAGGAACTATTTTTTAGGACTCAATAGCATCCTATCTACCGCTACAGAATCTATTTTTTGGCGCGAAAAATAAACAGGGAAGTATTGATCTTTGGCCCAAGTCTCGAATAAGTTACTGTAAAAAGAGCTTTCAGGATTCCCGGACTGTCCAGGCCCATTTGTACTTACAGCGCCGTCCCAATCCCCTGTATTTACAATCATCCTAAACGAGGCGCCTGAACTTTGTCTATTATTTCCACCAGTAGATCCAGGTGTGTGTGCATTGCCTCCTCTAGGTAATGGGCCAAGGTCTAATTTGGATTTTATGTCGTCGTTCACAAATTCCCCTAAGGCATGTGCCATATAGGTATGTTTGAATTTCTCCTGACCGTATTGCCAATTGCTCATATCATCACCTAACGTTTTTTCGAGGTACTCAACTCCCTGATTAAAAGCATCGACAAGAAATTCATCTCTGCCCTGAATCGGATTTGGTCCAAATCTGCTATCAGGTGTACTAATCCAATCTATGATTTTCTTCATTTGAATCCTTCCAATTATATTCCTCCCAGACTCAGGGATAAATCTTGAACTGGCAAGGGTGTTAATCTTGTTTTCAAAGGCTACATATATCGCTGCTTCTATGGAATTTGGTCCCAACGTAAAATCCCATCCGCGGAGTTTATCCCTCGCTTCAGCAGATTTACCTGTGAGAGGAAGATCTGCTAACATAGGTACAAGAACACTTGCAGGAATTGAATGATAATCAACTTGCAAAGCTTTCATATCATCCATACTTAATTTTTTACCAGCGCCAAGTACTTCATTAATGCGATTTCCTCGAAAGGGGTCCGCCCAAGAAAATCCAATCGCATTCCAATGCACATAGTCGGTTGGTGTCACGTTTTGATTTGCTGTGGCGAAGTAACCTTGTAGAGGGTTTAAGGCATTTGGCTTTTGAATTATTGGCAAATAGCCATCCCATTCATATCTACCATCTCCGGGGACGGGTACAAGTCCACTGAAATTCCTGCGAATGGGAGCAATTCCAACAGATTGCCAACCAATATTCCCTTTTTTGTCTGCCCAAACCATGTTTTCACCGGGAATATGACTGTAGCTACATGCCTCACGGAACTCTTCCCACGTTTTTGCCTGATCCATGCGCAAAGAGGCCAAATACGGTGAGCCACCTGGTTCGAGCCATGCAGCACGAATGGCATAAGCCTTATTGTGCACCGAATCCACATAGGTGACAGGGCCATGACGGGTATATAATAGGTCTACATTTACCTCAGCTTTATCTTTTACTTTGATCGTCTCGGTAATGACATTCATGTCTTCCCAAACTCCTTTGTATAAGTACTGATTCCTATTCTCTGGATTTAAATCGTACACATACAAGTCCTCACCATCTGTACTGAAGATCGTCAGCCCCCATGCACCATATTCATTGTGTCCGATAGAAATCCCCGGAATTTCTGGCTCACCACCACCAATCACATTCCATCCTGGAGCCACCAAATGGACCATATACCGAAGCGAAGGAATGGCAATAGTTCGATGTGGATCATTGGCCATATATGTATTGCCATCTGATGTGAGCGATCCGCCTATAACCCAGTTATTACTACCGATAGCTAGAGGATCTTCCTTTTGTTTAGTCACTGATCCGAGCGTATTTTGAATTTTCGAATTCCTATATTCTGGAAGTATGTCATCTTGCTCGAACTCAATTGGATTTCGATAAGCGTTGTACAATTCTAAAATATCATCAAATAAGAGCTCCTGATTGATACTTGGATCTAGTTTAATCTCCGGGTCTTTCGGGTGAAACCAATATAAGTCCTTGACCTTCTCTTCCCCTAATTTTGCCACGCCACGCGCCACCTCTAATTCTAGTTCAATATTACCCAAAAGACCCTGATGCCGTGATATGACCACATCAGAAGTCCATTTTTCAGGGACTATATCGAGCAGTTTAAATTCTATTGGAAGCTGATCAGGCGTAACCATTATTTCGTCTATATAGGCATTTACACCTTGGGTATAAGCAGTAATGATGACTTCCCCGTCCTGATGATAGTGATTCATTTCTTGCTTCATATCACCACGATATTTAAAGAGCCTAGTACCAATATCACGCTTCAATTCATTTTCGCCTAAAATCTCAGCTACAGTTCCAGTGGCTTGACGTCTCCAGATTTCGAATTGAAAAAGCCGGTCTTTAGCTGCCGCATAGCCTTGTGCAAAAAACAAATCGTGCTGATTTTTGGCATAAATATGATTGACGCCCCATTCATCTCTAATTATTTCGACAGGTTCCTGCAGACCTACAATAAATAATCGGTCATCAGATTTAGACCCACAGCCAAAAAGGCTCAGTCCAATTAAAATTGCGAGAATAATTCTCATTGATTTTGGGGGATATGGGTGAATGATGTTATTGGCGAGGTGATAAAATATGTCTGCAAGCACAGCATATCTGTACAGTCAGTTGGAAGTTGAATAGGGTTTAGATCTCAACTCCTTCATCGCTTAAGGTAATTTGAAATTACTTTTTAAAAAAGTGAAAAGATGTGGATTGCCTGAAGTGATTATTTGAAGCCCGAGGACCCGCGTAGAATTTGTATGGGGTGCTAAGTGATGCCAAAAAAAAGGTGTAGCTGGATACTACACCTTGTAGGATTATATGGATGTATTTGAGTAGAAATCTCCTTTCTTTCGACGTTACTTTTTGTGCATTATACAAATATTTTAAAAACTGATATTACCAAATTGATCTTACTTTTTAGCCGGTTGATGGTCCATCTCTAAACCAACGGTAGTCCGTGGTTTAAAGCCTGGCCATTCATTCTTTTCTGTATTTTCTTTGACATGTAAATAGGCTTTGTAGTCTTGATTTCCCTTGAGGTAATAGCCCAGAAAGGCTGTCACAAAATGCTGGTTCACATTGTTGATTCTACGACTATCCCAAACAGAATCAGCATATCTCAAATACTCATCGATAGATCTTGCCGGGTCAAGTGCTTCTGCAGGTGCAGGATTGGGAGCGGTATTATGTCGGGCATCGAGGTAGGTGAGGAGATATCTTTCAGAGTTGATGGCGCCTTCATAGATTGCTTTGGTACCATTTTCATAGCCGGAGATATCATCCAAACTCCCAGCAACAAAAAGCGAAGGGATTTTGATGCCAGCCAAACCTTCGGCATTCCAAACACCACGCTGCATGCCCCAAGGAGCAAAAGCTACAATAACCTTGATTCGAGGATCTATTGACGCCTCAAATTCCGGATTTCCCTTAGTACGCTTTTGCAATGCTTTACTACCGCCAGCCATAGTCCCAAATAGTTGAGCAGCCTGAGGACTGTATCCTGCACCTGCTACATTGACCGCGCCATAGCCTCCCATGGAATATCCAATTAATGCGGTATTGTCGGAATCAACTAAGCCGTTTAAGAAGGAATCATCCTGCTTGCCCAATCGTGCTATTTCGTTTAGGACAAAAAGATCATCCAGTGATCGATTGAGCAATGTACTTTGAAAGCCGGCAGCATCTCTAAAAGTTGCCTCTGTATGATCAATTGCCACGACGACATAGCCTTTGGAAGCAAGGTTCTCTGTGAGGTACGTCATCAAATAGCGAGAACCTGTGTATCCGTGAGATACGATTACCAAAGGATAAGAATCATCAGAGTAGTCAGGTTTTGCATTCCGTGTTGCTCTTCCCAAAAAGGTAAAGGGGATAATTGGTCTGGTTGGAGAGCCATTCTGTCCCATCACTTCATCATAAGATATTAATTCGCTAGATCCTGATGTAGCTTCAGCTGGGTACCAAACTTCGATCTTCAGCGGTCTATTGTAAAGCGAGTCAATGCCCTTACCATAGTTCAGGATGTCAAGCTGATTGGCATGAATTAAATCTAATGTTTGAACACCCACAGTGTACTCACCTCGTGTTGCCAATTCTGGCGCATCTGGCAAAAGATCTCCATATACAAATGGTTTGACAGGAGACTGGGCAAAGATGAAGGTGAACGAACTTAAAAATAGAACAACCAAAAGGGTTGATGTGAAGAGGTGTTTTTTGATCATTTTGGGGTTAGATATGATTTGATGGTTCAAGGTAGCAAATCCTTAGATTCAAAGCTTTTTAGATTGAATTTACTGGGGTTTGCACTGCAAAGACCAAGTAATAATTGAAGATTCGAGTCGTTTTTGGTATAGATCGAGGCTTAGTTTGAAGATCACAAATCTTCTGATCGCGTTTTGAGGTTACATCCACGATATAGGGAATTTAATAGCTGGGTTTTATCGAAGAAGAGCTTAACTGATTTCAAAATTCGATTTTCTTCCACATTTCCAATATATTGAAAGAAGAATTCCCTTTCCCCCATGATTAGAGCCCTTCTTCACCTTCTCTTTTTTGGATTGCTTTTTTCTTGAAGTCAGCCAAAAGCCGAGAAGCCCCAAGCTTATTTTAATTCTGTTTCGGGAGCTCATCCGATTGATTCCATGGGTTTGACACTGATTCATGAGCATATGCTGGTGGACTTCATCGGTGCGGATTCGGTGTCTACTGATCGTTATGATCGAGATTCCGTGATTGCTAAAGTTCTCCCTTACCTTCTTGAGGTGAGAAGATTCGGAGTTAAAACGATACTGGATTGTACGCCATCTTTTCTTGGGAAGGATCCCGAACCCTTGAGACTCCTAAGTGAAAAATCAGGAATTCAGCTAGTCACTAATACTGGCTTCTATGGTGCAGTGGATAGGAAATACTTGCCTGAATACGCTTTTTCTGAATCTGCTGAGCAGCTTGCTGCTCATTGGATCGCTGAATTTGAAAATGGAATTGGAGACTCCAAAATCCAACCGGGTTTTATCAAGATTTCTGTCAATGCAGAAACTCCTCTTCGAGAAGTAGATGTGAAGCTAGTCCGAGCTGCAGGACTAACTCTTTAGAAAACAGGGCTTCAGATCGCTTCGCATACTGGAGCTTGGTTTGCCGCCGAGCAGGAAGTTGCGATTTTGCAAGAATTGGGAATTGATCCTTCTGCTTTTGTATGGGTTCATGCGCAGGTAGAAACTGATTTTCAGAATTTCAAGAAAGCAGCTGACTTGGGTGTTTGGATCTCTTGGGATGGAATAGGCTGGGAAGTGGGTTCCTATGTGGATCGATTACTTTTTGCAAAGAAAAATGGATTTCTCAATCAGGTATTAATCTCCCATGATGCAGGCTGGTACAAACCTGGCGAATTGAATGGTGGAGATTTCCAGCCCTTCACTGCAATCTTTACTGATTTGATTCCTGACTTGGATGCTAAAGGGTTTACCAAGGAAGATTGGAAAATGCTTTTGATAGATAATCCCAAAAGGGCTTTTGGGTTAAGTAATTAGGGAGATTAAACCAAATGCTATCCGAAATTCTAATAAAACCATTACTTAATCCATTACAATTTACGGGGTTTGTACGTGGATAATTGTAAATCAAAATAAGCCATATAACCCTAGTCGGGGTCATATGTACAACCTATTAAATACTACTTGAAATACTCCAAAATCCTTTTGGCAATTAGTGCATGTCCTTTTTCATTCGGATGATTTCCTTGAGACATCAAAGAAAGAAGATCGCCTCCAGAGATCACTTCATTTTTGAACAAGGCGTAGCTATCAGCAAGGCCGACCTCGTATTTTTCTGATAAGGCACGAATTTGATTTGCATGCTGATCTAAAATGGTATCATCCTCTTTTAAATCTATTTTCTGATCGGGTGAAGGAGTTAATAGAATGATTTTTATATCCGCTTCCAAGGCCATTTGGATCATTGATTCCCATTCAACTTTTGCGCTATCAATTCCAAGTCTTCTATCATTCAAGGCATAGTCGATAAAGAGTACATCAGGTTTATGAATTAGGACATCTGATTTGAATCGCTGGGCTCCACTTTTAGAATCTTCGCCACCAATCGAGGTATTGATGATGTTAATCACAGCGTATGGATATTGTGCTTTTAGCTCCTTTAATACTAGGTAAGGATAGGATTCGAGCGTATTTACAATTGGGGTTTTGAAATAACCGGCAGGTACAGAATGACCATGAAAAACCAAGTTGATCGTCCTGTTTTCAGGCCATTTTTTCTGAAATTCGATTTTCAGATCGTTCAGATAATCAGATGTGTTCTCCTTAGGCTGAAATGCAAAAAGAACAAAAGAAATTAGGATTAAATGGAGTGACTTCATTTTAAGATCGGATAGAGTTGCTTATTGTAAGGGTAATTTAGTAATCTTCTGTGGAGGCTTTGCTTTCTAGATTTGGATGTGCCGATATTGTTGAGTTTTCAATAAAAGTTGGTATGTTAAAATGTAAAATCATTGGAGTACGAAAAGACTGTAACCCAATTTACTTTTTTGATATCTCTGTCCTAATTCATTTTAAAATCAATCTATTATGGTAGTACTTCTTATTATTTCTGGAATCATTGTGTTTCTGAGCATTATTCTAATTGGCATATTCAACAAATTTGTAAAAAACAAAAACACGGTAAAAGATGGCTGGAGTAATATTGATGTGGCTCTTAAGCGGCGTTATGACCTTATTCCAAATCTTGTGGAAACTGTAAAAGGCTATGCAAGTCATGAAAAAGAAACCCTTGAAGCGGTAATCCAAGCTAGAAATGCTGCGATGGCTGTACCTTCTGATGACATCAACAAACAGATCCAAGCAGAGAATCAGCTCCAAAAAACACTGAGAAGCATCTTTGCATTGAGCGAAGCATATCCCGATCTGAAAGCCAATACTAATTTTCTTCAACTCCAAGACAAACTGAATGAAATAGAGGAAAATCTAGAGTGGTCAAGACGCTATTACAATGGCACTGTTCGCGAAAACAATACCTATGGAGAAAGTTTTCCTGCAGTGATTGTAGCAGGTATGTTCAATTACCAACATTTTGACTATTTCGAAGCTGAGCCAGAAAGTCGTGAAAATGTAAAAGTGAGTTTTAATTGATCTGATTATCTTTTTAGATGCCAGTACCCATAATTTCTTTGCTTTACCGGACGGAAGAAAGAAGACCGGTGACCGAAGTAGCCTAAAATCAAGTTTGGAGCTTTTTCTATGATGCCTTTGTCAATATATTTTCAGAAAGTAAGAAACACCTATTTCTTAATTAGAGAACAATTATCCTTACAATTCTTCAGTTAAGCTTTGTAGGTAAATTAGCACTAGCATGAAAAAAATCTCATTTTTATTACTCTTAATTTTTACGCAGTTAACAATTCACGCTCAAGATTTCACAGTCACTTCCTACGCAGTGGACATTACGATTCATGAGGAAGGTTACTTTGATGTAGTTGAGAAATACAACCTCAATTTTGAAGCTCCAAAACACGGGATCTTCCGAAGTATTCAAACTTCCTATGATTTGCTGAATGAAGAAGACAAGCAAGAAACCCGTAAGATCAAAGTAAGCAACATTGAAGTTCCAGGCTATAAGTTTGATGCTCCCTCAGCAATTGGGCAGAAAATGTCCGATAATCTGCAGATCAAAATCGGTGATAGTGATGTGACTTTGGAAGGCCCACAGCTGTACGAAATCAGATATAGAGTAGAGAACGCTTTTCTCCACGAGAAAGAGGCCATACAATTCTATTGGAATATCAAGCCTAGTGATTGGAATGCTCCTTTCAATAAAATTGATTTCAAAGTTCATTTACCAAATGGAGTCACGCTGGATGAGGGAGATTACTTTTTGTATTCTGGAACGATAGGCTCAACTGTGCCCTCCTCAGATTTCCTAACGAGTTATTCTAATGGTGCTTTTTCGGGCACCAGCAAACCTGATGTAGTTTCTTCTGGCGGAGAAGCGGTGACAGTACTTTTGAAATTGCCTTTGGGAAGTATTACAGAAATCAAACCCTTCTGGCCGTTCTGGACAAATTATGGATGGATAATCATTTTGACCTTAGTCTATATTGCATTTCATGCGATCTGGAAAAAGCATGGCAAAGACGATCATGTCACCACTACGACGAGTTACTATCCCCCAAAAGGTATGGATCCAGCTATGGTGGGTTACTTGATCGATGATTCTGGTGATACGGCAGATTTGATATCCCTCATTCCCTTCTGGGCTTCCAATGGCTACTTGACTATTGAGGAGATAGATGAAAAGGGTTGGCTTGCCAAGGATGACACTCGGCTCACCAAATTGAAAGAAATTGAAGCAGATGCTCCTTTATATCAGCGCCAACTTTTCAATGGTCTATTTGCCAGCACAACAGAAGTGCTAGTCAGTAGTCTCAAAGAGAAGTTTTATACCACAATGAGTACCGCAAGTGGTGACTTAAAAGCCGCAGCGCAGATTTACTATGTGAATAAGTCTCGCAGAATCAAAAATTTTACAATTGTCGGATTAGTAATTCTGATTTTAATTCTTACGCCATTATTTTTGTTTTTCTGGGGAATAATAGCCGCAATCGCTGTCGCAGTTTCGCTCCTTTTCTTGATAATTATGAGTCAGTTTTTGATCAAAAAGAATAAAGAAGGAACTGCGATTCTATCCGAGTTGAAAGGATTTAAACAGTTCATCAAAGTCGCTGAGGAGAACAAACTCAAAATGCTACTCAAGGAAGACCCTTCTTATTTCGAGTCCACGATGAGCTATGCCTTGGCTTTTGGCATGTTTGACAAATGGGCAAAGAAATTCGATGCTCTAAATATACAGCCACCAACCTGGTACTATTCTACTTCAGGAAGGATGATGTCAATGAATCATTTCTCCAAATCCTTTAACAATTCGATCAAGTCCACCCAATCCACTATGGTGAGTTCGCCTTCCAGTTCTGGAGGTTCGGGTGGCGGTGGATCATCCGGAGGTGGTTTTGGCGGTGGCGGTGGCGGAAGCTGGTAGATGATTTAGAAATTATCATTATTCTGGATGAAGTCAGGGCATTAATGTTTTTCCTTAATAGACCAAAGACCGATGAAGGATGACCGAAGTAGCGATTTCTTAATGTTGACCATTTCTTAAGAGGCTTTCAATCTTCTACTTAAGAAAAGTGAAGTCTCCCATAAATTATAAAACAAATCTTATGAAATCGAGCGTGTCGTAATCGACACACAATGGGATGATTATATGCCTTGCGAAGATTCCATGTGGCCATTAAAAATCAAATTATAAACACATGAAATGCCCATGAGAAAAGTTCTCACACAGGAGAATGATTATCCAGGGCATTCCATATGACCTCTAAAAAACAAATTATAAACAGATGAAAAAGGTAGCAATTCTAGCAATCACATTCTTTGCCATTTCGATGACCGTAAATGCGCAATCCACGGATGCCAAATACCTAAGCAAGGTTCAGACGCTTGATAGCACAATAGAAACATTGTACGGAGTGATTTCCGTAGAAAAGGGTCAAGAAAGAGATT
>JBLGAM010000092.1:0-12871 GCA_047612305.1 Planctomycetota bacterium
TTTGCGATGACCCCATGATCCTGAAGTCCCTTCATGTAGGAAACGGCTCGCTTTGCAACCAATTCTTTGTTTCCACCGAAAGCCCGATAGCCGATAACTGGATTTTCAGGGTTGGAATTCACATCTACCACGGGGGCAAAATTGATATGCATCCGGAGCTCTTTGAACTGACGGGCCATCTCTTCACCCATTTTGTAGATCAACTTATTATCCTGAATCGCACCCAGTGTCATTGCTTTCGGAAAATCAGGCACAGAGTCCAGTCGCATACTTATCCCCCACTCGGCATCCATGGCAATAAATAAGGGAGTCTTGGCCTGGGCTTGGTAGAGATTTGTCAGCCTCGCTTGTCTTTGTGGTCCGCCTTGGAAAAAAATGATCCCCCCAAGATTTTCTGTTTGGATCAGATTGGAGATTTCATTGATATGGGCTTGATCTTTATTCGAATATGCAGCAACCATAAATAACTGTCCCAAACGCTCATCAAAGGTGAGGCTTTGGAATACAGAGTCTACCCAGTCTAATTGAGCTATTGGGTCCGTAGATACCAAGGGATCCCTGATAAGAATCGTCTCATCCAGTTTGCCTGATGAAAAAATAATAACAATCAATCCAATGCCGAATATCCTCGAAAGCTTGCTACTCATGCTTGAGTTAATTTTTAATATTTAACTTTTAAAATAAATTTGTGTACAGGACCTCCTGCTAACGAAAAGAAGCTACCTAAACTATATTCTAGGTCAATTTAATAAAGGAGAGTTCGTCTTGGGATAGATGAAATTACTAAAATTGAGGCAACATTAACCCGTAAAAAAGGTTTAAAAGGTTATAATTTTGATAGCTGGTCATTAGTTTAGAACTTCATGGCAAATTGGGATTTTGGCTTCCCACTCAGTAAAAATTAAGCAGAAATGAAATTCCCTTCCATCTTTCGTACTTCCGCTCCGATGCGATATGATATCAAACCAAGATATTATGATCCAGTAAAGGAAGAAATTGAACAAAGGACATCACGAATCAAGCGAGAACTTCAAGTCGAGGGCCTTCTCAAAGAAGGCGATGAGCTGGAATCTCAGGGTGGTGGAATCAGAGGTTCTTTTGCACAATATCGAGGGATTAAAGAGCGGTCAAGCCCAAATATGTTTGCTTCAACAGCTTTGATCCGAACCCTGATCTTTTTGCTCTTATTGGGAATAATCTTCGGATATATCTATCTCGGTCCAGTGATATTTGAATACATGGCTTACGCAACACTGCTAGTTGGAGCCATCTATCTTTTCTTTAGACTCAGACCCAAGAAAAAAAATGTCTGATATCATCCAACTCCTACCTGACGCGATCGCAAATCAAATCGCAGCAGGAGAGGTAGTTCAGCGACCAGCCTCTGCACTCAAAGAGTTACTAGAGAATGCAGTGGATGCAGGTGCTACACAGGTTCAAGTGGTAGTCAAAGAAGCGGGGAAGCAATTAATCCAAGTCATAGATAACGGCAAAGGCATGTCAGCAACGGATGCCCGAATGAGCTTTGAGCGTCATGCCACTTCCAAAATTAGAAAATCCAGTGATCTTTTTTCTATTCGAACTTTTGGATTCAGGGGTGAGGCTTTAGCCTCAATCGCAGCAGTAGCACAGGTCGAGCTTAAAACCCGACAGGCAGAATCAGAGCTTGGTACATTGATTCAGATCGAAGGCTCTGAAATTAAAAAACAAGAGCCTTTTGCCGGAAATGTTGGCACTTCAGTTTCCATGAAAAATCTCTTCTTTAACGTGCCAGCACGAAGGAATTTCCTCAAATCGAATCCAGTTGAAATGAGACACATTGTGGAGGAATTTCAGCGTGTAGCCTTATCCTATTCCGAAATAGGTTTTTCTCTTTTTCAACAGGATCTGGAAGTATACAGTCTTACTCCAGGTAAACTCAGCCAGCGAGTTGTTCAGCTTTTTGGCAAAAACTACCAAGGACAGTTGGTTCCTTGTGAAGAGCTCACGCCTCATATCAATGTCAAAGGCTATGTCGGCAAGCCAGAGCATGCAAAAAAGACAAGAGGAGAACAGTTTTTCTTCGTTAATAATCGATACATCAGGAGTAGCTATTTACATCATGCAGTGAGTAATGCTTTTGAAGGCTTGCTCCAACCCGATCAGAATCCATTCTATGTGCTTTTTTTGGAAATTGATCCATCACATATAGATATCAACGTCCACCCTACGAAAACAGAGATCAAGTTTGACGATGAGCGTACCGTCTATGCGGTGATCCGATCAGCGGTGAAGCAAGCCCTAGGCTCTCATCATGTAGTTCCTTCGATTGATTTCACTTATGATGTAAATTTCAACGAGAAATGGGATCAAGATCCCAGCAAAAAAGAGCAAGTCGATCGGGAATACAGCTATAAAACGTTCAATACTCCTGAATTCAAAAAATCCGATCCTTCAGGTTGGGAGCGACTTTTTGAAGGAAATAGCGCTGGACCAAATCGGCAGTTGACAGAGATCCGGCAATCTGAAGGAGAACTTGATGTACTTACTTTTGGGAGCAAGGCGAATTCTGATCAGGCTGCCAATTCATTGATCAGGCCGATTGAGGATGAAGCTACCGGCACCACTTTTCAGGTTGAGCTCAGCTATATTGTCGCGCAGATGTCTACCGGTATGTTGATCTTGGACCAGCAGGCAGCACATGAGCGCATCCTTTACGAGCGCTATTTACGGCAGTTAAAGCTCGCCCAAGGCCCTTCACAACAATGTCTTTTTCCACCTGTTTTGAACTTAGGCTCCTCGGATTTTGCTTTAGTGATGGACTTAATGCCAGAACTGCATAGTCTTGGCTTTATGGTTTCTGAGTTTGGAAAAGACAGCATTTTGGTTCAAGGTGTGCCAGCGGACATTCAAATCAAGAATGAAAAAGAACTCTTCGAGGGGTTATTAGAACAGTTCAAGAATTTTAAAAGCGAGCTTTCACTTGACAAACGAGAAAATCTTGCGCGCTCACTCGCTCGTAAATCATCATTAAAAAAAGGCCAAAAGCTAACTTCACAAGAAATGGAAAACCTGGTAGGTCAATTGTTTGCCTGTCAAAACCCGAACTTTGGTTTGGGGGGAAACAAATCTTTCGTGAAATTGGATATAGGTAATATTCATTCCTTCTTCGGCAAACAGCATGTTTAGAAATATCACCCCAGTAGTTAAAAATCTTCTTATTGCGAACGCTGTCTTTTTCTTGGTGAGCGCATTTGTTTTTCCCCAGCTGAAGGCTTGGTTTGCTTTGTATTACATCAATAGTTCTTACTTTAAGCCCTTTCAGTTTTTGACTTACATGTTTATGCATGCGGATTTTTGGCATTTGTTCAGCAACATGTTTGGCTTATTGATCTTTGGACCTTTATTGGAGCAGTTTCTTGGCCCAAAGAAAATCTTGATTCTTTGGATGGTTTGTGGGGTAGGATCTGGCGTCCTTTATTCCGGCTACAATTCCTATCGGATGAATACCCTTCAAGATCAGGTTGAGTCTTTTGAGAATAATCCGACTCCTGATGCTTTTAATCGGCTAGTTATTTCAAATAGAGGGTTTTTTCAAAGTTCAGTATTTGACTTTGTAGATGATTACAGCAGAAATCCAGATGATCCAAATAAGATCAGCCAAGCGAAGCAGACATTAAATGCAATTGTGGAGATCCAGGGAAATGTGCCTATGGTCGGTGCTTCGGGTGCGTTATTCGGAGTTTTGATTGCTTTTGCAATGCTATTTCCAAATACACAGCTCTTTCTACTGTTTCCTCCTATACCGGTCAAGGCAAAGTATCTGGTATTATTTTATGGATTATATACGATTTATAACGTGATCTTTAATAACCCAACAGATAATGTGGCGCATTTTGCCCACTTGAGTGGATTGGTAGTAGGAGCGATTTTAGTTTATTTTTGGAAAAAAGACAGGTCTAATCTTTATTGAGTATGTACGGTAATTTTTGGGAGAATTTAAAAAACGCTTTTAAATACAGCGATAACAGCCTTTACAAATTGATTGCAATCAATTTGTTGGTGTTTATGGCTTTGTTGGTATTCAGAGTGCTATTTACCATAGGTGGAGCAGGTGAGTTGTACCATCAAGCACTGACCTATTTAATGATGCCAGCTGCGCTCGATCGCTTGATTACTCAGCCTTGGAGTATTGTGACTTACATGTTTTTGCATGAGGGGTTTTTCCATATTATATTCAATATGCTATTCCTCTATTGGTTTGGGATGATTATACACCAATACTTGGGAAGTCGTAAGCTTGCAAATCTTTACATTCTTGGAGGTCTAGCTGGAGGACTGTTTTATGTGCTGATTTATAACATTGCACCATTTTTCAACGATGCAATCGATACTTCGCTCATGTTAGGAGCCAGTGCGGGTGTGTTTGCGATTGTAGTGGGAGCCGCCACTTTGGCCCCCAATACGACATTCATGCTGATCTTGATTGGCCCAGTTAAGATCAAATACATTGCGATGTTTTATGTCATTCTTGCTTTTGCCAATACTGTTGGTGCGAATGCAGGTGGAGAACTTGCACATTTGGGGGGAGCCTTAATGGGATTTGTTTACGTTACTCAGCTTCGAAATGGGAGAGATTTAGGGGATCCAGTGCAGCGAGTGGGGATTTGGTTTGAAAACTTTTTCTCCAAAAATAAAAAAGTACACGTTTCCTATCGGAAAAAAAGTGCAAGCCCCAGCTTCGGGTCCACTTTTTCGAAATCCACAAAAGCTTCCAATGTGGTCTCAAACTCAGGGGATGCAACACAAGAAGAAATTGATCGGATTCTCGATAAAATAGCTGATAAAGGTTACGATGCTTTGAATAAAGAGGAGAAACGAAAGCTTTTCGAGTTTTCGAAAAAGTAATTAATTGGTTGCTGCTCTTCCTCCAAGTGGGAATGCCAATCCTACCCGAAATCCAACTTCCTGCCTGTTGGTGCTTTGAAATTTGAATTCAGTGCTCAAGCCCATCCAGTCAACTAATCCAATGTAGGCTCCTACACCTACATTTGCGCCTTTGAAATTCCTCCGTACTCCTGCGCCGTCCGGCTGTGTATTTTCCCAGTTTTGGCTGTATCCAGCCATAAAATATAACTGGGAAGGTCCTTCGGAAATGTAGTAGCGTAAGTCTGCACTGAAATTGCTTTCTGAGCCGATTGCTGGAAAAATCTGAGTATAACTCGGCATGAAAGCAAAGTGGTCCACAAAGAAATATTCGATTCCACCACCAACTCCAAAATCTTGCCATCGAAGCCCATAGGTTCCAAAAGTATGGAGTCGGGCATCACCCTGATTTTGGGTCTGTGAATAGCCCGAAAAGCAGATTAAAACCAGTACAAAAAAAATCACCAAAGCCTTTTTCATTTGTTCATTTTTTAAATTTGGAAGAAATTAGAAGGCTTTGGTGAAGAAAGCAAATGCTTATTCTAAAATACGGACTAGACGAGCTAATCTTCCATCCGCAGTGATCCCTTCTATGATGACCAACTGTTTTTTGGCAAGATCGGAATTAAAGAATTCTACTTTTGCCTGACCGTTTTCATCTGTACTCAAGATTGGATTCCAGTAGATGGTTGCTCGTGCATCCTTGATCGAATTTTCCGCGGTTTTGGTATCGTATTTTGGAAGATAGAATTCCTTTGGAACGGAGTAGCCTCCATAATTGGTCACAAGCGTGCCTCCTACACTTCGACCAAATCCTGAGCCCGTTTTGGTATAGACGGCAATTACTCCGTTGGCACCTTGGGCACCGAAAATGGCAGTCTTTGCCGGATCTTTGAATACGTCTACATTGGCGATATCTCTGGGGCTGATGTTGAGTAAAGTAGAGGCTTCTACCGGAGCATTGTCCAGCAGGTATAATGGCTGAGTACCCGAGCCACCAAGTGACCCAACTCCTCGAATCGTCACACTAACACTTAATCCAGATACAAATACTTGCACGCCAGAAACTCTTCCTTGAATCAGTTGGAAAACGTTAGTAAATCCAACAGAAGAAGGGATTTTTGAGGGATCAAGTGTGACATCACCAGCTCCGTAGATTTTTTTGATTTCTTCTTCCTCGCGTTCGATGGTTTTTGCTTCGACCGTCACACCTTGGAGATCAATAATGTCTTGGTCAGAGTTAAGTTGTCGCATCATGTTTCGCTCACGATAGGTTGCCACGAGTTCAGCAGGCCAAATGATCTCATTTGGATACTTACCACCCACCTCATTGAATACTGCTTCTGGCCGAATTACTTCTACGTCGATAAAATTCTTAAGCCGACTATCTTCTGCCGTGATTGTGACTTTTGCCGAATCGAGGTATTCCAAATCCCGGAAAATAAATCGACCATTTGGTCCAAATTCGGAACTTACAATTTCTATTCCTTCACCGACTAAAGCCGTTATCTTTCCGCCTCCTAGCCCTTTCTTCGTTTGTTCCTGATCAGTGACAGTGCCTTCAATATTGATTCCACGCTCGATGAAGTGTTCGACTTTTTGAAAATTCCCCGCCAATACGTCCTCCCAGTTAAATCTTCTCCAACCATGAGTCAGCATCACTAAATCCAAATCTTCCAAAGTTTCTGGCTTGCTGTCTAGGAAATACCTGGCCGGCTGATAGATGCTGCCTTTCAGATCCGATGTCAATAAAAGGTTAGAGAAAATAGTCTCAGCGCGATTCATTTCCGCTCCGGTCTGCACAGCATCCAAAACTGCAATTGAGAAGCTTCCCGCTACGGCACTTCCAGTCGCGGTGGATTTTAGATTGATGGAGATTTTTTCTCTTGGACTCAGATTGCCGGACTTAGTCAGTTCCAGTTGGATGGGATTTACTGGTTGGATAAAGAGTAAGCGTTCGAGCAAGGCATTGCCTTTACTGTCCATTACCGTAATATGATTGATTCCGGAAATCAAGTTTTCTTTTGGAATGCGAACACCCCAAACGCCGTTTGCCAAGGATCCTTGGATCATGTAGTTGATGATTCCTCGAGTTTGAGATATTAACAAAAGGCTATTCGGCTCGTAGGCGCCTTGTACAAATGCGGTGACATAGCTTGCCACCGGGTTATTGATGATTTGAATCACAACACCCTCAGAATCTACTTTTGGCAGGCTCAATGATCTTTCCTGTCCGGTAGTAGGGTTTCTGATTTTCGCCTGATAATCCGTACGATCAGGAGTGATTTCAAATTTACCTAAACCACCAAAATTGCTTGAAAATGTAATTTCAGTTCCACTGACTTCGCCTTCTAGGCTTACGGGCATGCCATTCGGGTAGATTGCACGAAATGCCATATTGGATTTTTTTCCCATGATCCATCGACCGCCCTCTGGCAAAAATTGAATATCAGCAAGGCTTAAACTGTAGGGTAAAGACAGTTTTTGGGTCACTTCATAAGTTTCATTTTCAAAATAAGTGAGTTCTAGAATCTGATTGGGATTGGCTTTTTCTGGGATGGAAAAAGTAAAACTGAGTTCTCCCTGCGCATTCAGTGGGAATTTTTGACTATACAATTGATCCTCTCCAGCTTTAGCCTTTATTTCTATTGTTTTTCCTGCTAATGAGTTACCCTCACTATCCACCACGACCAGATCAGCACGATAAGTCACTTTTCCACTTGTCGATTCGATGCCAGAATAGGTGATTTTTGGTAGAAATGACCCTCCAGCACCGTCAACTACGTGGATCGATCCGGTGAAGAAATAAGCGTCACCAAAATTTCGCATCCAAGCTGTATATGCCTTGATTTGATAGATTCCAGGTTTTCCAAAAGTGGGAAGTTCAAAATCACCCTTTCCTCTACCTTTTTCCAAGCGAACGATTTTCTGTTCGAGTAGGAGCCCATCCCCATCAAATAAGTCAACAAATAATGTTGCACTCAAAGGGGAAGGAATTTGATTACTTCCTGCTGTGAGGTAAGCGCTAAACCAAACCTCCTCACCCAAGGTGTAGGTATTTTTGTCCAGATGGAGGTAGGCTTTCTCTACCGGATATTCCTTCTGATAGGTTTCAAAATAGGTCTGGATTGTTTGAGGAAGGGCTTCCTGGCCATATAGGTCCAGAGAAGCACAGCTGAGAAGAAAAAATATCAGCAAAGAAAAAAGATTTTTCATAAATAAGTTGGCTTGTTACTAAGAACGCTACGAATAAAACTAATCACTTGTTGAATTGCAAGTGAAAAAATCTTAAATAGTGTTTAAAGCTGCCACTTCATTTTTGTTTGCTAACTGACCGCAAGCTGCATCGATGTCTTGACCTCTGGATTTACGGACTTTGGCGATAATTCCTTGTGATTCTAAAATTCGGACATACATATCCACGGCTTCTTGCTTTGCCTGACGAAATTCGCCTTCATCAATCGGGTTGTATTGGATGAGATTCACTTTCGAAGGGATTATTTTGCAAAACTTAGCTAATGCTCTGGCATGTCGCTCGTCATCATTGATACCTTCCCAGATCACATATTCATACGTGACTTTGCGCTTAGTCTTTTCGTACCAATATTTCAAAGAGTCGCCGAGTTCCTCTACTGGATTGCTATCATTGATCGGCATGAGACGGGAGCGTGTTTCGTTAATGGCGGAGTGGAGGGAAACTGCTAGGTTAAACTTTACCCCATCATCGGCCAGTTTTCGAATCATTTTGGTCACGCCGACAGTAGAAAGGGTAATTCGTCGGGGAGCCATCCCGAGTCCTTCGGGCGAAGTGATTTTCTCGATTGCCTCCAGCACATTGGCATAGTTGAGAAGGGGTTCGCCCATACCCATAAAGACGATATTGGTCAGTGGACGCTGAAAATAAGTTTCTGCTTCCTCTTTGATCGCAACCACCTGGTCATAGATTTCCGCAGAATTGAGGTTACGCATCCTTTTCAGACGTGCTGTCGCACAAAAATTACAATCGAGACTGCACCCGACTTGAGAAGATACACAGGCCGTGATGCGCTTACTCGTTGGGATCAAAACCGACTCAACAATCATGGAATCGAAAAGCTTCACCGCATTTTTGATCGTACCGTCGCTAGAGTGCTGCATGAGGTCCACCAGAATGTGGTTGATCTCAAAATGAGTTTTGAGCATTTCCCTAGTACTAAGGGAGATATTGCTCATGTCATCGAAGTTCTTCAGCGATTTATTCCAAAGCCATTCATAGACCTGCTTGGCCCGGAATTTCTTTTCTCCTTGTGCCAAAAAAAACTCCTCCAACTCAGGCAGGGAAAACTTACGAATGTCCTTTTTCAGAATTTCTTCCATAATGCAAAGGTATTGATTTGGTGTGTAGAATCGGATGGCAGGTCGAAAAGTTCAAATTGTAAGAGAATATCCCGGTTGTAAACCCGGAATAAGGTTAATCTTTATACCTGACTATAAGGGGTTTGATGCCTATTCTTTCCATTTAAATGCTTTCTGATCAACAGCCCGCATGGTGCAGAGAACTCCGTCAAGGTGATCGTATTCGTGTTGAATGAGTTCAGAGAATGCACCAGCAACAGTCCAGCTTTGTTTTTGCCAATTTTCATCCCGGTATTCCAAAGTCAGGGATTGATGACGAGCGACTTTGACCAAAAGATTAGGAAAGGACATGCAATCGTCCCAAAGCTCGAATTTTTCATCGCTTAGGTTTTTCAACTCAGGATTCAGAATCACATAGGGACGGTCTAGATTCATATAAAAAAGTCGCTTCATGATTCCTAACTGCGGAGCAGCAATGCCGCGACCAAAACCATAAACCTTCCGGATATCTTCCATCGCCTCATGAAGCTGCTCGACCCAACCGGGCACGAGAGTCAGTTCATTTTGGTCAACAGGATCGCAAATTTCATATAATCTGGAGTCTCCAAGTTTGAGGATGTCGTGTATGGTTTTCATGAATGAAAGGTAAGAAGAGCCTGGAAAACAATGAAAAATGAATTTTCAATCAGGCGGTGAAAAGATAAGACTTTTTTCAAACCAGCTAGTTGAATAGTCGCATCGCCATTCATCAAACATTGGACTAATTCCATAGGCTTAGTTGACTCCTTTCTCGCATAATAATAGTATGTTAAAATTAGTTAGCCGATTGGCTAGTCGCTCTTGGCCAATAGCTTGTGTTTTTCTTTGATTTCAAAAAATCATGAAAAAGTTAATTTTTGGATTGGGAGTGCTGGGAACCGCGTTCCTTTTATTTTCATCCACTTCAAGCGTCAAAGCTAATGGAACGTATAGAATTGAAACAATCGAAAGTTCTAGTGGAGGATCAGTTTATAGATGCAGATTTGACGGGACAGAAACTTGTGATGTTTATGGACAAAAGCATTGTGATGAACTTAATGGAATTGGTTAAAGAAGCAGCGGCCTATTGTGGGCCGCTACCTAATCTTAAGAGCGAAATGTCGAAAAGCAAAACACTTTCATTTATCATATTTCTATTTATCTCTGCCTGTCAAAACTCCTCAGAAATACAACATTCAATTGAAGAGGAAATTATTAATATAGATCTTGATCAGTCCTCAGGTGGTAAATTATCTGAATATTTCAGTGGTATTACATATACTTTGATTGAAAACCAAGAAGCTAATCCGCTAGTAGAATCGTATCAAACCATTGTAACTAGTAATTCGATTTTCATACAGGACTATTTTAACAGCTACGTTCATAAATTTGATAGAAAAGGAATCCTTCAAAATTTATTTAAATCCACTGGACAGGGCCCACAAGAGTATCAGCAACTTGATCATTTCCAAGTAGTAGGTGATACCTTATTTATTTTAGATCGAAGTTTAAGAAAAATCCTAGGGTACAATTCCGAGCAGCAGGTAGTTTATGAAGAATTTATCCCAGTAAATGCCTCGATCTTTCATAAACAAGGTGATAGGATATTATTTTTATTGCATCACCGTACTGAGTCATCCACATTCCGGTTGTGTACTGGATGTTGGGGAAGACTGGACCAAAGAATCAGTCAAGTCGCTATTAAACAAATCATTGACTAATGAGCAAATTCAGCAGGTTAAAGCGATAAGCATGGATATACGCCACGGCGCACAAGTGTGGAAGGCTTTTATCTCTACTGCCCAGGAAATGCTCCCCAACGCAGCTATAGTCTATGACCGTTTTCATCTGGTTAAGTGCCTCAATGAGGCAATCGATAACGTTCGGCGAAGAGAAGTCAAGCAGCATGAGGAGTTAAAACACACACGTTACGCATTACTTAAGAATCCAGAAAACCTCACAGAGAAACAGCGTATTAAATTTAAAGCAATTGCCGGTGCAAACTATGAGGTAAGCAAGGCTTGGCAGGTAAGAGAAAACTTCAAAGGTCTGTTCAGTTGCGGAAAGCTTTTCGCCTGGTCACTATACAACAAATGGACTGCTGACTCAATGAGTAGAAAAATCAAGGAAATCGACAAAGCAGTAACCATGTTTAATAACCATATCAAAGGTGTCGTGAATGCCTTATTGATGAACCTAAACAACGCAATGGCAGAACGGCTAAATGGTAAATTCAAGAACTCAAAACAGTAGGAAAAGGCTATCGAGCCTTTACAAACTTTAGAAGTGCAATACTGTTTTTTCACGGTGGATTAAATCTATATCCCCACTAACTTAAGGGTAGAACCAAAAAAATTTAGAAGGAAATTAAACGATCCTGCCTGTTGAATAAACTACCTATCACGCACTTTCTCATACAAATACAACAAAACATTGCATCCAAGGAGTCTACGTAATACAATTAAGAAAAAAAAGACGAATATCAAATCGCTTTTACTTGCAGTGATCATAAACCATCTTTCAAATTCAGTTAAGTTTTTTTTACTTGAAAATCTTAAATAAATCGGATAAAGCGCACGGCATCTTTTTAGGATATTGTCCTGAAATTCAATATCCCAAAGTCCATTTTTCTTTAAATTTTCAGTAATCAGTTGATGTGTTTTGATACCTGATTCTACCTGTTTTATACTTTTTGTTGCATGACTTAACCGATCATAGTTATGTTCACGAACGAAAAATAAAATATTTGGAACAAACTCCATCTTTTTTACCCCCAATAGAACACGAATATGGAAATCAAGATCGTCCCCAAAAGCTAATTCTGGGTTCCATCCGCTTGTTTTTTCTAATGCTGACTTTCTCCATAAAGGTGCATTAGTACACATTATATGCTGTTTTCCACTACATATTTTGTGCATTAAATTCAAAATAGAGTGAAAATTTTCTCCTAAGCTGATAACTTTTTCATTTATGCTTTTTCCCATTATTCCCTGACATGTGCAACCGTCTGCATTAACTTTCAACAAAGCCTCTAGTTGAATCTCAATTTTTCTTGGGAATAACATATCATCTGAATCCAAAAACTGAATATATTGCCCCTTTGATAACTGTAATCCTTGATTTCGAGCTGCTGATGCTCCAGCATTATTTTGTCTAAAATATTTTATTGGCTTGTTTTTCCATTTCTCTTTCAGCAGTCTATTGAGCGTTTCTTCAGTTCCATCAGTTGATCCATCATCTATAATTAAGACTTCAATATTTGCATAACTTTGAGCAATACAGCTTTCTACAGCTTCTATCAAATAAGTTATACGATTATAGGTTGGTATAATAACACTGATTAAATCTTCGCTAATTTTCATATCGTAATGAATCAATATTTAGATAATTTATTTTATAGAGGTGTCCGCTTAACGTTATATCATATTTGAGATATACATTTTATCTGCTTTTACCATTCTGATGATTAGATTATTGAAGATGGTATCTTTGTTCTGGGAGCGATTAATTCGGTAGGAAAACTCGCTCAAATAGCGTTCAATATGCCTTTTGCTTACCCAGGAGTAAGTCGTTCTCAACCATGACTTCACTTGATGAATCATCGTATGAATCG
>JBLGAM010000093.1:0-12685 GCA_047612305.1 Planctomycetota bacterium
AAGGCCACTGCAATGGCGAAAAAGAGATTCCCGGATTTGATTATTGAAGGAGAAATGCAAGCAAATGTGGCAATAAATGAGGAGATCCAACGAGAAATGTATCCTTTCTCAAATTTGATTAACAAAAAGGCTAACACCTTAATCTTCCCAGATTTAAGTTCTGGAAATATCGCTTACAAACTCTTGGCTGAACTTGGAAATGCAGAAGCAATAGGCCCGATTTTATTGGGTATGAATAAGCCAGTGCACATTTTACAACTTGGAAGTTCAATCCGAGAAATAGTCAATATGGTAGCAATAGCTGTGGTTGATGCTCAAAACAATATTTAAACTATGATCGCATATCTAAGTGGAAAACTAGTTATAAAAGACCCAACATATGTAATTATTGATGTGGGAGGAATTGGCTACCAAGTCAAAATTTCACTTCAAACTTACAGTAGAATTAAAGATGAGGAGCAGGTTAGGCTCCTCACTTTTTTGCATATCAAAGAAGATGCGCATACACTTTACGGCTTTAAAGAAGAAGATGAAAAGCGGCTTTTTTTACTTTTAATAGGAATCAATGGGGTAGGTCCAAATACAGGCCTGATGATTTTATCTTCCTTGAGTACTGAGGAAATAGAGCATGCTATTCTTTCTGGAGATGTAGGGACAATTCAGCATGTCAAAGGAATTGGAACTAAAACAGCCCAAAGGATAATTCTGGAATTGAAGGATAAGGTAGGGAAAGCTGGAAGTGATGGGGTTACCGCTTCTCTAGGATTTTTGAAATCAAGCAATAAAACACGGGAAGAAGCGTTACAAGCCTTAATTACGCTAGGATTTCCAAAGGCTGCAGCAGAGAAAAATATAGCTACTGTTCTCAAAAAAACCGTTGGGGAAATTTCGTTAGAAGATTTAATTAAAGCATCTTTAAAGACACCATAACATCAAGCTGTATTGAACTTTAGGAAGATACTGACTTTTTGCAGGCGAAGGTTTTTAGTGGGTTGGCCTCAAATTATTATCCTTTTGGGCCTTATCCTCACCTTTACCACTTCCCAGGCTCAACAGACCAATCCTGACAGCACCCAGTCTCGGATTGATTCCTTGAATCTCAGGAGAATTTCACCCTCATATCTGCTATGGCAAAATATGAGGACGAATCCCCTATTCCCTCAAAGCAATCCTTTTTATACTTCACGCATCCCGTTTTATAAACCTTCACCTATTGATCAATCCATTCAAGTTTTGATTGATTCTACGCTTAGGTACAATATTGTAGATCAATTAGACTCTACACGAATTGGAAATGAACAGGAGTATGATTTTGAAGAATTCTCAAAAATTCAAGAATATAAGGTTCGGCAGGAATATTGGAGAAGCCGTGCAAGAGGCGGAGATGGAGAAAGTGCCGTAGAGGGACGAGGTCTAATTCCACCGTTGACTGTTAGCCCATCTTTTGATCGCTTATTTGGGGGCTCTGAGATTAATATAATCCCTTCGGGCTACGTAAATCTGGATTTCGGAGCAGTATTCAGACGAGTGGATAATCCTACGCTTCCCATCCGTCAGCAGCAAAATGGCGGATTCAATTTCAACCAACAGATTCAGATGGCGGTTAATGGAACTCTTGGCGAAAAGGTTAAAATAGGCGCAAACTTCGATTCCAATAATTCCTTTGATTTTCAAAATCAGCTGAAAGTAGAATTCAATGGATTTGAAGAAGACATCGTCAAATCAATTGAGATCGGAAATGTAAGTATGCCTGTTCAAAACCGATTGATTCAAGGCGCTCAGAACCTTTTTGGCGTAAAAACACAGCTTCAATTTGGAAAATTAAGCATGACTGCTGTTGCTTCTACTCAACGAGGCAGGAGAGACAATTTGACCATTGACGCAAATGGCCAAGGCAGAACTTTCGATATCCAAGCATCAAGATATGACGAGAATCGCCACTTTTTTCTTTCTCACTTTTTCAGAGACAATTATGAAAAATGGCTGAGAGGACTTCCACAGGTGCTTTCTGGAGTCAACGTGACTCGAATAGAAGTATACATCATGAACCGTGCGACTAACACGGAGACCTTACGGAATTTTGCTGCGTTTATTGATCTAGGGGAAGGAAGAGTGATTTTCAACCCCTCAAATCCTGCAGTCGGAAGTGGAACCCCAAGTGCTCCGGCTGGAAATAACGCCAACAACCTTTATGGATCTATTTCGAACAACCCTACTTTTAGACCTTTTGATACTGGAGCAAGATCAATTGAATCAACTTTAGGTTTACGAAAAGGAGTTGACTTCGAGCAGATCAATGGTTCGAGAAAACTCGATCCTTCTGAATACTTTTTCAACCCTCAACTTGGTTACCTATCTCTTTTCCGAAGGCTTCAAAATGATGAAGTTCTAGCTGTTTCCTACGAATACACTTACAATGGCCAAGTCTATAAAGTAGGTGAGTTGACAGAAGATTATCAAGCACGCGCAGAAGATGAATTGATATTTTTAAAACTACTTCGTCCTGCAAGAATCAATACTAAGACTCCTACTTGGGATCTGATGATGAAAAATATTTATTCACTTAATGCAAACCAGATTTTAAGAGAAGGCTTCCAACTTCAAGTAATCTACCGAGACGACCGGACAGGCTTAGACAACCCCTCCTTACTCGAAGGACAAAATGTCAAAGACATTCCCCTCATTCGACTGACAGGTCTTGATAATCTAAACCCTCAAAATGATCCTGCGCCTGATGGGAATTTTGACTTCGTCGAAGGCTTAACTATTCTTTCCAATCGAGGACTCTTAGTATTTCCTGTTCTTGAACCTTTTGGATCCAACCTGGCAAATAAATTTAATCCTACCGAGGTCGTATTGAAGGATAAGTATGTCTACGACACACTTTATAAGACCACCCAAGCCGATGCAGAATTAGTCACTAGACTCAACAAATACTTTCTGAAAGGTAGACTCACAGCAGGATCAGCCAGTGAGATCCAACTTCCCGGCTTAAATATTTCTCCAGGATCTGTGATTGTCCAAGCAGGAAATATTCCTCTTACCGAAGGAGTAGACTTTACTGTCGATTACAATACTGGTCGATTAGTAATCATCAATGATGCGATCTTACAGTCCGGAAAGCAAATCAATGTGAGTTTTGAAAAAGCTGATTTAGTTTCCTTCCAAACACGAAGCTTAATCGGTACTAGACTTGATTACCTTTTCAGTGACAAATTCAACCTTGGAGGCACTTTTCTATATTTGAACGAGCGACCAAATGTAACCCGAATTGCCACAGGAAGTGAGACCTTGCGAAATAGCATTTGGGGACTTGATGCTAATTATAGTGATGAATCCCGATGGTTGACCAAATTGGCTGATGCACTCCCTTTTACAGATACGAAGGAGACCTCAATGGTTCAGTTTAGCGGCGAGTTTGCACATTTGATACCAGGCACTTCTAATCAGGTGGGTGGGGATCAGGCCTCCTACATCGACGATTTTGAGGCAGCTATTACTCCTTTTAACTTAGGTGGTGCCGCAAATCAAAACTGGAAACTTGGATCTACTCCGCAAACAGAGGATAACCGATTTGATTTAAGCAATCAAACTGAAGATAATCTTGGCGCAGCCTATCGCCGAGCCCGAGTAGCTTGGTATAATATTGATAATATTTTCTACCGGGAAAAAGGGCCTGGTGTCCCAGCTAATATTACTCGGGAAGACCGCAGAAATCACTACGTGAGAGGAGTACTACCGCGGGAAATCTTTCCCCAGCAGGATCGCGAAAACCTAATTGTTAATGAACCGCTTTTTGAGTTAGCTTTCTTCCCCAGCGAAAGAGGAATGTATAATTACAACCCCAACTTGACTCAAAGTGGACAATTACCTAACCCAAGAAGGAATTTTGGAGCGATAACCCGGGCTATTACCACAGAAGTAGATTTTGACCGAACGAATATCGATTACATTGAATTCTGGTTATTAGATCCATTCATACAAGGAGAGAATGGAAAAGTCCTTGATGGAGTTTTAAATCAAAACAACACCACAGGAGGTAAATTATTAATCAACCTTGGAGATATCTCGGAAGATGTCTTGAAAGATGGAAGACATTCATTCGAAAACGGACTTCCAGCTGATGGTGATCCTGCCGAAACCGGGAGTAATGAATGGGGACGAATCACAAGAGAGCAATTCTTATTACCTGCTTTTGATAATTCTGAAATCTCTCGAGTCAACCAAGACGTCGGTTTGGACGGACTGAAAAATGAAGACGAGCCAGCTTTCTTCAGAACCAGCTTTCTAGATCGACTCAGCGTCTCTGCTCAAGCTAGAAGTAGCATCGAGCAGGATGTGTCGGCAGACTTTTTCCAATACTATTTGGATGAAAATTTTGACGCAAACAATATCAAAATCCTAGAGAGATATAAAAAATTCAATGGTCAAGAGCGCAACACTCCAGTAACTGTAAATCAAAACCTATCCTACACTCCATCAGGGTCTAACCTGCCTGACAACGAAGATCTAAACTCCGATAATACCGTCAACGAACTGGAAAACTACTACGAGTATGAATTAGACCTTCGCCCTGGGCAATTACAGGTTGGACAAAACTACATCGTAGATAAAGTCACTCATAATGAAGCCGGTGAAAATGTGGATTGGTATCTAATACGAATCCCCGTTCGACAGCCTGATCGTGTACAGGGAAGTATCAGCGGATTCAAATCCATTCGTTGGATAAGGACATACCTTACAGATTTTGAGCAACCTGTAGTGATGCGTATGGCAAACTTCAGGATGGTAGGTAGTCAGTGGCGAGTATTCCAAGAATCACTTTTTGAGCGAGGTTTCTTTGAGATTCCGGAGCCTGACAATTCCAATGTCACTGTTGATGTAGTAGGAATTGAAGAAAATAGTCAAGGAAGTGCCACGCAAAGTCCTTATGTTCTTCCTCCTGGAATAATCCGAGATCGGGATAATACTTCAACAGTGGAGCGTCGATTGAATGAACAGTCGCTTAGAGTATGTGTGGAAGATCTTCAGGCTAGAGATGCCAGAGCAGTTTTCAAGAATGTAACTCTTGATTTGGTTCAGTTTGAGCGAATCAAAATGTTCTTACATGCAGATAGTGAAGATGCAATTGACGGCGAGATTACAGCCTTCTTAAGGCTCGGAACCGACTTCACTGAAAATTATTATGAGATCGAGGTTCCGCTTACGATTACTCCGAAGGGAACTAGAGACCCTACACTTATCTGGCCACTTGAAAATGAAATTGATATTGCTATTCAAGAGATTGTTGGTGTAAAAGTGGAACGAGATAATAATAGGGTTCCGCTTAACCTTCCATTTTCTCAAACAATTCGGCAATACAAAGTGACTGTAGTGGGTCGGCCGGAACTCTCCCAATCCCAGACTACTATGATCGGAGTACGTAATCCAGGCCTCAATGGAGGAGGAAGTAGAAGTGTCTGTATTTGGGCAAATGAATTGCGAGTTACTGGCTTTACCAAGTCAAATGGCTGGGCGGCAAATGCTTTGATTAATGCTAAAATTGCGGATGTTGCTGTAGTTTCTGCTTCAATCAGACATAATTCAATCGGATTTGGAGGCTTAGAAACGCGACTTTCACAGCGAAGTCGTACAGCCACAACTCAATATGATATTTCCACCAATGTGGACATCCACAAATTACTTCCAGAAGGGTTAGGAGTAAGTATTCCTTTCTATTTCAGTATTGAAAATTCATCGACAAGACCACAATATGATCCGCTGAATCCGGATGTCCCATTCGAAGTAGCTTTACAGAAATTTGAAACTAATCAACAACGTGAAGCTTATCGAGGAATCGCTTTAGATCAATTGAAACGAAAAAACTTCAGTTTCAACAATGTCCGGAAAATAAAGTCCAATCCTGAAGCAAAAAATAGATTCTATGACATAAGTAATTTATCCCTATCCTATTCTTTTGGTACCGTAACGCAGACAAATGCACAGATTCAAGCTTACAATTTCAAAACTTACAGAGGAAATATCACCTATAGCTTCGAGCCAAAGCCACTCTTGATCGAACCATTTAAGAATTCAGAATTTTTAAGTTCTCCAAATCTACGCCTAATTAAAGATTTCAATTTAAACCTATCTCCTACTTTAGTCTTGGCAAGATTGGACGTTGATCGAAGATTTCTTCGCTCCCAATATCGAAACGATCAATTGGGAACAGGTGGTGTTGATCCACTTTTCCAAAAGAGCTTCTTCATGAATCGATTCTATACGGTGAATTGGGATCTAACAAAGAATCTTAGAATAGATTACAGCGGAAGCGTTTTAGCTGTGATAGATGAACCGCAGGGGGATTTGGATAGCCAAGAAAAGTCTGACTCGGTTCGGACGAACTTCTGGCGATTCGGCAGAAAGACCAATTACAATCACAATGTCAATTTGAACTACATTATCCCTTTTGATAAGTCTCCATTGACAGATTGGATAAAAGCAGACTACCGGTATGGTACGACCTACACTTGGTTAACAGGAGCGATTGGCCAGCGAGACACCTTGGGTAATACCATACAAAACACTCGAGATCAAAGTCTCCAAGGCAAACTAGATTTAGTCAAGCTTTACAACAAAAACAAAAAATTAGCCGCTCTGAATGCACCAAAGCGACCGAGCATCCCAGGCAGGAATACCTTAACGGCAGAAGACACTATCGGATCCCCCTTTACAAATAAACTCCTCAAAACCTTGATGATGATCAAGGAATTCACCTTTACAGTGGGGAAAATAGAGGGGACATTCCTCCCAGGTTATCAGCCCAATACTGGACTCTTAGGAATGGATCGGCTTTTCGGCAATCCAGGCTTAGCATTCTTATTTGGCAGTCAAGACCCTACCATAAGAAATGATTTTGCGAGTATGGGGATCATGGCCCCAAGTCCAGAATTAACGCAACCTTTTCTACAAAACAAAGTACTAAATATGAGATTTGGAAGTATGGTGGAGCCCTTTCAAGACTTCAAAATCACTCTGAATGCGACCAAACGAGAATCTGGAGAATACCGTGAAATATTCAGAAATTCATTCGATAATCCAGGTGAATATTTATCGATAAGCCCTAACCGAATCGGCTCTTATAGCATTACAACCATTATGCTGGGCACAACTTTCAGTAAAGATGATTTTGATAATATATCTCCACTATTTACAGATTTCGAAAATAATCGAGCAATAATAAAGTCAAGATTAGAGGGTAATTCAGGTGGGGAATTTTCCGTAAATGGTCAAGATGTTCTTATTCCTTCTTTTTTAGCTGCTTATCGAGGAAAAGATGCCAACAGTTTCAATCTTAGTCCTTTCCCTCGAACACCTTTACCGAATTGGAGATTAGATTACCGGGGGCTTTCAAGAGTAAAAGGTCTGAGCGATATTTTTACAAGTATCAATATCACACATGCTTATACCTCCACCTATGATGTAAGCAATTTCTCAAATTCCTTGCAGTACCAAAATGGATTAGAACTCTTCAATACGTTGCAGAACATCCCCGCACCCTCAGAGTTAAATGAATCAGGGCAGTTCATCCCAATTTATGTTTTAAATCAAGTGGTGCTTTCTGAGCGGTTTGCTCCTTTGATTGGATTGGATCTCTTGACCAAAAACAGATTGAATATTGCTGTAAACTTCAACAAAGAGCGGAATTTGGGATTGAACTTCTCCAATTCACAAGTAACCGAGCAGCGAAGCAATGATTTTGGAATTAATATCGGATTCATCAAAGCTGGAATGAAAATACCCTTTAAAATCCAAGGCAGACAGACCGTGTTGAAGAATGATTTGCAGTTTAGAATGGATGCAAAAGTGGTCGATACCCGAGCTATTCAACGAAAAATTGAAGAACAAAGTACAGTAACAAATGGAAATCTAAGTATCCAAATCCGGCCTACAGTTAGTTATTTGATCAACCAAAATCTGAACCTAACCTTTTATTTTGACAGAACCATCAATGATCCTCGTATCACGACAGCATTCAAAAGAGCATCCACAGCATTTGGTGGACAATTAAGATTTAATTTATCCCAATAGATTTTAAACTCATCATATTCCTGCTATTTTTGAGTCCTTATATAAACAGCTAAAAATGAACTTTCCTCAAGAATTAAAGTACACTAAAGACCACGAATGGGTCAAAATCGATGGTGATGTCGCTACTATTGGAATTACAGAATTTGCCGCTGGCGAATTAGGTGACATCGTTTATGTAGAAGTAGAGACCATTGGTGAATCTATAGAGACTGGTGAGGTATTTGGGACAGTTGAGGCTGTGAAAACGGTGTCTGATCTTTTCATGCCTTTGCGTGGTGAAATTCTTGAGTTGAATTCAGAATTAGAAGCAAACCCAGAATTAGTCAATGAATCTCCTTACGGGGAAGGCTGGATGATTAAAATAAGAATTTCTGGTGATTTACCTGACGATTTGCTTACAGCAGAAGAGTACGGAGAGCTAGTAGGGAATTAAGATAGAATGCCAAGATTAATATTGGCCCTGAGCTGGCTAATTATTATTTCTATAGCAATGCTTACCCCGGGCAACAAATTACCGGACGCAAACTACTTTGATTTACAAGACAAGTTTATTCACTTTCTTTGTTTCTCAGGATTAAGCTTTCTTTGGTGTGGGGTTGGAATTAAAAAATCTGAGCTACCTCTAGGAAAAAATAGGCTAATTCTAAATTTTATTCTCTTCGGTCTAGCTGCAGGGATTGGATTAGAGTACGCTCAGCGATTTATTCCCTTTCGGACATTTGATTTTATGGACATGATTGTCAATGAAATAGGTGGAATTTTAGGTTTATTAGGATATTTTAAGATTCCGACTACCCTAATACACTTGGATTAATCCGTTATAATTATTACAATTGTTACTCTGAACTAGAAAAATTTTAACCAGTATAAACCAATCCCATCATGGAAGCAAAAAAGACTCCCAGCGCTGATCTAACCAGAAAGTCAGGAATGTTCTTGAATTTGGGTTTAGCTGTAGCTGTAGCTGCTACTCTTGCTGCCTTCGAGTGGAAGTCATACGATAATGGTTCGCTCAAGGACCTAGGACAAGTGACTGATAATTTCGAAGAATTGCTAGATATTCCTATCACCGAGCAGCCACCGCCACCGCCACCCCCTCCAGTGGAGCAACCGATCATCGAGGAGATTCCTGATGAAGTAGAAATTGAAGATAAAATTGAGGTGAACTTTGACGTTGACGTTAAAGAGACTACAGTAATTAAAGAAATTGTTATCAAAGAGGCTCCAATAGTGGAGAAAGCAGATCAAATCTTTGACGTAGTAGAAACTCAGCCCAACCCTCCTGGAGGAATGTCCGGATGGAACGCTTACCTATCTAAAAACTTGAAATATCCAACTCAAGCCCGAAGAATGGGTATAGAGGGAACAGTAATCGTGGTATTCGTCGTGAATACAGATGGTTCTATACAAGATGTGGAAGTTCTTAGAGGTATCGGAGGTGGATGCGACGAAGAAGCAATTAAAGTTGTAGGCGACGCTCCTAAGTGGGAACCTGGTAAACAGCGAGGTAGACCAGTTCGTACTCGAATGAGATTACCGATTCGATTCAAACTAAGCTAAAATATAAACCCCGATAATTTCGGGGTTTTTTTATGTCCAAATTTTAACAACTTTTAAATTAGTTAATTTTCGTTAGTAGATTTGTACTCTGCTTACCAAGTGATTAATTTCTATGAGTAATATTTGTCAACCTAAATCAAATACTCATGGAATTAAAGAAAAATCCCCGATCTGACCTAAAAAAATGGTCTTCTACCTTTACCAATCTTGGTTTGGTAGTTAGTATTTCTGCACTACTAGTAGCTTTCGAGTGGAAAGCTTACGACGATTTTCAATTGAAAAATTTCAGTTCTTCACCGGAGATTTGGGATATGCCTGAGATTCCCATTACCATTCAAACCCCACCACCCCCACCTGAACAAGCACCAGAAATCACAATAAAACCGAATGATGAAAATATCGATAAGATTGAAATGATCATTGATATTGATGTGCCCATAAATACGCCGATTCCAGCGATCGAATTAACAGAACCACCCATTATAGATAATCCCGATGAGATTGAAGATTTTGTCGAAAAACAGGCTTCATTCAAAGGAGGGATGGAAGCTTGGTATGCGTACCTTAAAAAAAACCTTAATTATCCAAGTCAAGCCCGAAGAATGGGTATCGAAGGAACGGTGATTGTCCGCTTTATAGTAAATACCGATGGATCCATCCAGAATGTTGAGTTCCTTCGAGGTATTGGTGGTGGATGTGATGAAATTGCTAAAAATGTAATCCTAAACTCACCAAGTTGGAATCCTGGTATCAGTAAAGACAGACCAGTGAGGTCACGAATGACAATGCCAATTCGATTTAGATTAGATTAAAACCGCTCTTCAATATTTCCATTGGAAGCTTTTACCTCTGAGTAAAAGCTTCCTTTTTTTTAGGCTAAATTGGTCATACATATATCCTATCCCCCTATGATAAAGTCTGCCCTTTTCCTGCTACTCATTTGTTCGATTTTGATACAATGCAAGTCTAAAGATCCTGAATTTGACATTCTTATTAGTAATGGGACAATTTATGATGGAACGGGTTCTGAACCTTTTCAAGGAGATTTAGGAATCAAAGCTGATCGAATTATTTCAATTGGCGATTTATCGAATTCAACCGCCGTAGAAACGATCGATGCTCGAGGTCTTGTAGTTTCCCCTGGATTTATCGATATGCATACGCATTTAGAACCAATCATGGAGATGCCTTTAGCCGAAAGCCTGGTCCGACAGGGTGTCACGCTAGCTTTAGGCGGTCCAGATGGAGGTAGCCCTTGGCCATTCGGAAGCTATTTAGATTCACTTGACAAGAGTGGTTTAGGCGTAAATGTCGCTTACTTAATTGGCCATAATACCATTCGGAAAGAAGTAATGGGGCTCGAAGACAGGGAACCCAACCTTGAAGAATTAGAATTGATGAAGAGCTATATAAAGCAAGGTATGGATGAGGGGGCATTTGGAATTTCAACTGGTCTAAAATATTTACCGGGTACTTTCGCCAAAATTGATGAGGTAATTGCGCTATCAACTGTCGCAGCCCAATATGATGGAATTTATACTTCACATTTAAGAGAAGAAGGCTTAGGGCTTATAGAAGCTGTTCAGGAGGCGATTTCGATTTCGAGAGAAGCACTGATTCCCGTAGTCCTCACGCATCATAAAGCAATCGGAGTGAAAATGTGGGGAGCAAGTTCCAGGACCTTAGCGATGGTCGATTCTGCTAGATCCATTGGATTAGATATTATGATGGATCAATATCCATACACTGCAAGTCATACTGGGATAAGCGTTTTGATTCCCAGCTGGGCTCTGGAAAATGGCGAATTTGCGACTCGGGTAGAAAACCCAGCGCTGAGAGACAGTATTAAAAAAGGAATAATTTTCAATATTCTAAATGACCGTGGAGGAAAGGATCTCAATAGAATTCAATTTTCTAGAGTAGAATGGGATTCAAGCCTAGAAGGAAAAACACTCAACGATTGGGTTGTCAGAGAAGGCAAAGAGCCAACTATAGAAAATGGAGCTGACTTAGTGATCCAAGCCCAACTCAATGGGGGGACAGGAACAATCTACCATGCCATGGATGAGGCTGATGTGGAGAGAATCATGAAGCATCCCATGACCATGATCGGCTCTGATGGGAGACTTTCGCAACCCGGAGATGGACATCCACATCCAAGGGCTTATGGCACTTTCCCCAGAGTGCTCGGATATTATGTCAGAGACAAAAAATTACTACCGCTTAGCGAAGCTATCCATAAAATGACTGGACTGTCCGCTAAGCGATTGGGATTAACTGATCGAGGAATTATAAAGGAAGGAGCTGTCGCTGATATTACGATTTTCGATGCTGACCAGATCTTGGATCAATCCACATTTACTAAGCCACATCAATACCCTTCAGGGATCGAATTTGTGATCATTAATGGGGGAATTGCGGTGAAGAATGGGGACTATCTAGCAGTTCCTGCTGGAAAAGTAATTCGTAAAATAAAGCCTGACTGATTAAAGCACATTCAATGCCTGCTCCTTTATTTTTTCCAGTTCGTCTTTCATCAAAATTACATGCTTTTGCATTTCAGCATCGTTAGCTTTGGAACCGATAGTATTGATCTCTCGACCAATTTCTTGGCTGATGAAACCCAATTTTTTGCCTTGCATGATTTCCTCATTGAGAGATTTTGAAAAGTACTTCAAGTGCGTGTCAAGCCTAACAAGTTCTTCAGTGATGTCCAATTTCTCGAAATAATAAATCAACTCTTGCTCGAATCGATTGGCATCAAATGAGGTTTCGTCCAGCCATTCTTTGAAATGATTCCGGATTTTATCCTTAATCCTGTCCTTTCTCTTTCCTTCTTGTGATTTTATATGATCCAACCCTGAGGTAATCGTATTGATATTACCAATCAATTTTTCAAAAAGTGAATTTCCCTCATCTTGTCTAAAAGAATCACATTTTTTTAACGCTTGTGTAATCACATTTTTAACTTCAACCCAATCCTCTTCATTCTCTTTATCCTCTGAAGAAATTTGTGAAATCACACTGGGAGATTGAAGCGCAAGCTTAAAAATAT
>JBLGAM010000094.1:0-12404 GCA_047612305.1 Planctomycetota bacterium
GTAAGTACTTCGACTTGAAAATCAGAAGAATGTTGGCGAATCACCTCTAAAGTTTGTGTACCTATACTTCCGGTACTCCCTAGGATGGCTACGCGCTTGGGTTCTGTCATGCGTTTGGGTTTTGATCAAATAAAAACCTCCACTAGTTGCAGAAGGTTTTCTTATCGGGCTAACAAAATTACAAGATGCCTAGACTTTTCCTTGTACAAATCGTCAGTATTTACGGAATGGGATAATTTTTGCCTAAAATGAGTGTAAGACTTCGGGTTTTCATCTTAAAAAACGTGAATACCTGTATCAAAAATCCATTTCTTTCGTCCAATTAAAAAAACAGCTTATGAATTCGACCATCAAAACTACAGGACTGTCATTTATAGCCGGACTTGCAGGAGCAGCGATTTGGACTCAATTCTTTTTTGCCAATCCTGAACCTACGACGGTTTTCGCTAACGGAAAATTTCAAAAAGAATCCTATACCAGTCAATTTGCCACAGATCGAGATACAAATCTCCAGACCGACCCATCAGTTTCCTTTGTGGAAGCTTCCGAAAATAGCACCGAATCGGTCGTATTTATTAAGAACTTCTCAGGGACAGACCCCCGTCGCTACAGCATGTTTGATTATTTCTTCGGAAATGAACCTTCCCAACAAGTGAGTACTGGCCCCGGAGTGATTATTTCAATAGATGGCTACATAGTAACTAATAATCATGTGATTGACCAAGCAGAAATCATTGAAGTGATCCACAAAAAAAGAACCTACAAAGCCCGATTGGTAGGCACTGATAAAAATACAGATATCGCAGTATTAAAGATTGAAGCTGAAAATATGCCTGCAGTCAAGCGAGGAAGCAGTCGCGACTTGAAAGTTGGAGAATGGGTCTTGGCAGTGGGCAATCCATTTAATCTGACCTCCACCGTTACGGCTGGAATAGTCTCAGCAAAAGAGCGCCAAATAAATATTCTAGGAGGAGATTTCCCTTTGGAAAGCTTTATCCAAACTGATGCCCCTATCAACCCGGGGAACTCCGGTGGGGCGCTTGTAAATATAAAGGGGGAACTTGTGGGAATAAATACTGCTATTCTCTCCCGAACAGGTTCTTACACAGGCTACGGTTTTGCTGTACCTGTGGATATTGCGATGAAAGTAGCAAACGACTTGATTCAATATGGAGAAGTGCAAAAAGCCATCCCAGGAATCGAAGCTGTCGAAATTACTCCTGAACTAGCTGAAGAAATGAAACTGAACACGCTAAATGGTGTATTTGTGACTCATGTAGTCAAAGGAGGTGCCGCTGAAACTGTGGGAATTTCCAAAAATGATGTAATTACTAAGCTTGGAGATCAGGAGATCGGTGGAATGGGCAGTTTCGAAGAAGCACTCTCCTATTATTATCCAGGTCAAAAACTAGCTGTAAATTTCAACAGGAATGGTTCTACAAAAGAAACTCTGCTCACCCTTCAGAATCTAGAAGGTGGTGAAGGAGTATTGAAAAGAGAGTTTTTCAATTCAGCAGTCTTGGGAGCAACACTCGAAGCTGTGAATACCATCGAAAAGGATCGTCTTAGGTTCCCATATGGCATAAAGATCACCGCGCTAACCAGAGGCTACCTTCGGGATTTAGGTTTGCGGGATAGATTTGTGATTACGATGCTGAATCGTGAAGCAGCCATAAACCCAAAGGAGGTAGGTAAGTTTTTAGAAGAATTCAGTGGGGAATTATTGATTGAAGGTGTCGCTCCAAATGGTCAACCTTTTAGGCAGAGCTATAATGTGAGGTAACTATGCCTTATTAAAGATTTTTAGTAACTTCTTAAAAAGTTGAATATGAAATCCCTCCCAAAAAGCTGCGAAGATTGTCTAAATGAATTTTCAACTGCCCTCGATGATTTAAGAGTCTTTATCCAGCGCGCCAAAAAAGGAAATTTAACCGAGTCTCAATCACGAGAATTGATCATCAATTTCGAAATGACGCACGAATTAGCACTTAGGGTCCTTGCCGCATATTTCAGAAAACAAGGGAAAGGTACTTTTACAGGTTCAAGAGATCTGACAGTGGAGGCCTTTCATGCGGACCTTATCGATGATGGCAAATCTTGGCTCGACATGGTTATTGACAGGATTCAATATAATCCTGTTTATAAGATCGATACTCAGGCAGTATTTTTGGATAATATTCAGAAGAAATACTTGAGATTCTTGGATCGTTTTGAAAATACGATGGAGAAAAAATTAGAAGAATAGCATCAAGAAAGCTTTCTTTATTTCAATGGTAAATTCAATAAGACCTCATTTTGAATTTCTTCTTCAATTCATTTACTGAATTTCTGAATGAAGAGTCAGTTTCCATGATATCATTCACTGTTGTGATAGCGTGTATAACTGTGGAATGATCTCGACCACCAAAATGGTAGCCAATTGATTTCAAAGAGTGATTGGTAAATTCCTTACAGAAATACATCGATACTTGGCGAGCCACTACGATTTCTTTCTTTCTGGTTTTCGCCTTTAAATCTTCAATACTAATCCTGTAATATTCGGATACTGACTTCTGGATAAAATCAATCCCCACCTCGGTTTCAATATCCTTGATGATGTTTTTCATCACAGTTTTACCGAGTTCAAGGCTGATTTCGACTCTATTTAGGGAAGAATGTGCAATAAGAGAAATTAGAATACCTTCCAATTCCCGAACGTTAGTATCTACAGTATAGGCCAAATATTCTACCACATCGTCTGGAATAACTATTCCTTCTGATTCCATCTTTCGCCGAATAATCGCCACTCTTGTCTCAAAATCAGGCATTTGAAGATCTGCAGTCAAGCCCCATTTGAATCTGGACAATAAGCGTTCTTCAAGACCTTTCAAATCCCGCGGAGGACAATCAGAAGTCATAATAATTTGCTTCTTGCTCTGATGCAAATGATTGAAGATGTGGAAAAACATCTCTTGAGTTCTGTCTTTACCGGCAAGAAACTGAATATCATCGATGATCAAAACATCCACCTGCATGTAGAAATTGGTAAAACTCTTCACATTTCCATCCTTAATGGAATCCATGAATTGATTTACAAACTTTTCAGAAGAGACATAAAGTACAAATTTATTATCTGGTCCATTTTTGATCTCGTTGCCGATGGCCTGAACCAAGTGTGTTTTGCCCAAACCTACTCCACCATAAACCATTAGTGGATTAAACGAAGTAATACCTGGCTTGGTCGCCACTGCAAAACCTGCCGACCTTGCTAGTCGATTACAATCCCCTTCGATGTAGGTAGTAAAAGTATAAGTTGGATTAAGATTGCTATTGGTAAGTGCTTCCGCATTTAGAGACTGCATCTCAAATGGCGTTTTATGCTGCTCTTCTGGCTGATTTTTCTTTGTGCCGGAATTGCCCTGCGGATAAGATACTACATAGGGTTGGTTGGAAGAGTTACCCTTATCTACCACCACTGCATATTCCAATTTACCACCTTGTCCCAGAGTTGTTTTTATGGCAAGTTTCAATACTTGAACATAGTTATCCTCAAGCCATTCGTAAAAAAATTGACTAGGGACCTGAATCGTGAGAATTGTCCCTTCTAATTTGACAGGATTAATAGGTTTAAACCAAGTAGAAAAGCTCTGCTCGTTGACGTGCTGTTCGACAACACGTAAACATTCATTCCAAACTGCGGTAGCTTCTGAACTCATTAGAGAAAATTTCTGAAAAACAATGGACCGGGGTGGGACCAAGGATGCCAAAATTGGAGAAAATTAAATTAAATAAAAAATCAATTTTGGCTTGAAAATGTCATATATCCACTATTCGACCTTTTGTTATAAAAATTCTTTGAATAAGAGTTTTTTTGTATCATGAATTCCAATAACTATTTCGCAACAGTTGATTTAGTAGGTTTTTTTTAGCTTTTCCGGAAGGATAAAAAGCAATCTGGTGAAAAGCCTTGAGCTCTTCCCAAGCATTTCCACTTGATTTCTTTATTTTTGAACAACAAAGAAACTTTTTACCGAAAAAAGCCAAAATGCCAAATCCAGAATTTTATCCTTTTCCCGAATCGAGTCATGCCGAATGGCTGGAGCAAATCAAAAAGGATTTAAAAGGAAAAATCGATGAATCTACATTGAATTCAACACTTTGGGATGAAATTCAGATAGCGCCTGTTTACAGTTTTGAACAAAGACAGCGCAATCCTAACCCTATACGATTCAATTTGGAATCAAAACTCCCAGGCCTTCCACCTCGAATCTGGTCCAACGTCGTGTCGCCAGGTGCCGGAGAGGAAAAATCAATCAATGCCGAAATCTTAGAAGTCTTACAGCTTGGGGCAGAGGGCTTGGCACTTCATTTGAATGGTACCGAGGATTTAAATTTGATTTTGAAAGGCGTTTTCTCGGAATATATCCCCCTTTATTTCTTGCCTTTGGGAGAAGCCAGACCAGTCCTGATCCAAATCAAAAACTGGGTAGAATCCCAAAAGCTGACATCTAAAATGCTCCATGGAGCAATCCTTTGGTCTCCAACGGGAGAACTTTTCAAAGGAAAAACAGACCTGGGAGAACAAATGTCTTTAGCAGCGGGATTGATTTCAGATTTTAAATCTTTTCCGGATTTTCATCCAATCACCATCGATTTTGCTCGCTATTCGAATGCAGGAGGAACTGGTATCCAGGAGTTATCCTATGGCTTAGGTGAGTTAATTGAAATCTTGGACCACCTTATTCAACAGGGAATTTCTGTCAACCAAGCCATCAGCAAGATTGCATTTCATACGGCTATTGGAGAAAATCACTTTCCGGAAATCGCTAAAGTGAAAACGATCCGATCCCTTTTGCTTGATTTGATTTCAAATCTTGGAGGGGATTTAGAATCTGAAGCAATACACTTAATAGCATCTACCAGTGGCTGGAGTAAGTCTTCACTCGATCCAAACACCTCACTTATCCGCCAGACTTATGAAGCTATGGCGGCAGTCATGGGCGGATGTAATTCCCTTTGGGTAAAACCAATTCTAGGTCAAGGCAACGATGTGCTTTCCAAACGGATCTCAAGAAATATTTCAACCATTCTCAGCGAAGAAAGCTTTTTGAATAAAGTGATAGATCCTGGCGCGGGGTCTTATTATCTCGAAAGTCTCCAAAACGAAATCTCTAATCTAGTCTTGAAGCAATTGGAAATTTTAGAAGATGAAGGGGGCTGGACTGCAAATTTCATGAATCGAACTATTCATTCTCAAATCAAAAAAACGGCTACCAAAACCCAAAGAAAAGTGCTCGAAAAGCAAAAAATACTCATTGGTGTAAATAGCTATAAACTCAAAAATGAAGATTCATTCAAACTTAGTCCTTCAAATACAGAATTTGAAGATTACGAATTACACCCAAGTAGCGCAAGCTATTTAGTAGAGACTGAAAAATCGAATCAGCTATGAGACCGGACTTTAAAAATTGGAAAAGTGCTACCAAAAACAAGCTTGATTCTCCGAAGGAATCAGAATGGGAAACCGCAGAGCAAATCAATGTTCCGCCCATACTGAATCAAGAATCTGTTGCCCATATCGGCCATTTGAAATTCATCGCTGGCAAAGCTCCCTATCTCCGCGGTCCCTACAGCACCATGTATGTGCAGCGGCCTTGGACTATAAGGCAATATGCGGGATTTTCTACAGCTGAAGAATCCAATGCCTTCTATCGGAAAAACCTTGCAGGAGGCCAGAAGGGGCTTTCAGTAGCTTTTGATTTGGCCACCCACAGAGGTTATGATTCCGATCATCCTCGAGTAGTCGGGGATGTCGGTAAGGCAGGTGTCGCGATCGATTCGGTCGAGGATATGAAAATCCTTTTTGATCAGATTCCTCTTGATGAGATGTCCGTTTCGATGACGATGAATGGGGCGGTTATTCCAATTTTAGCCTTTTATATCGTAGCAGCAGAAGAACAGGGAGTCTCGCCTGAACAGTTGAGTGGTACAATTCAGAATGATATTCTGAAAGAGTTTATGGTTCGCAATACCTACATCTATCCTCCTCTGCCATCGATGCGAATCATTGCAGATATCTTTGGATTTACTGCGCAAAAAATGCCCAAATTCAATTCAATTTCTATCTCGGGCTATCACATGCAGGAAGCTGGAGCCACGGCAGATATTGAGTTGGCTTATACCCTTGCCGATGGTTTGGAATACTTGAGAACTGGAATCAAAGCAGGTTTAGATATCGATGATTTTGCACCTAGAATTTCATTCTTCTGGGCTATTGGCATGAATTACTTTATGGAAATAGCCAAAATGCGGGCAGGAAGATTGCTTTGGGCAAAAATCGTGAAGCAGTTTGATCCCAAATCAGATAAATCCTTGATGCTTCGTGCCCATTGCCAAACTTCAGGTTGGTCGCTTACTGAGCAGGATCCTTTCAATAATGTTACCCGAACAGCCGTTGAAGCACTGGCAGCCGTGATGGGACATACCCAGTCTTTACACACGAATTCACTGGATGAAGCCATCGCATTGCCGACTGACTTTTCAGCCAGAATTGCAAGAAATACCCAACTGGTACTTCAAGAAGAAGCTGGAGTAACTGCAACCGTAGATCCTTGGGGAGGTTCCTATTATGTGGAATATTTGACGGATCAATTGGTTGAACGGGCTTGGTCACTGATTGAGGAAGTAGAAGAGTTGGGTGGCATGGCAAAAGCAATTGAAGCCGGTCTTCCGAAGCTTCGGATTGAGGAGGCTGCTGCCAAAAAACAGGCAAGAATAGACAGCGGCAAAGATGTAATCGTGGGAGTCAATCGCTATCAAGTAGATGAAGAATCCAATATAGAGGTCCGGGATGTTGACAATCAAGCGGTACGCGAGTCCCAATTGATCCGATTGAAGTCCTTGAAGTCAAGTAGGAATAACCTTGAGGTAAATGTTTCCTTGGAAGCCCTGACAGCTTCTGCTAAGTCAGGCCAAGGCAATTTATTAGATTTAGCTATTCAGGCAGCTCGGGAAAGAGCTACTTTAGGTGAAATTTCGATGGCGATTGAGGAAGTATTCGGAAGACATCACGCAAAAACTCAATCCATCTCAGGCGTATATGCATCGGCTATGAAAGACCAAGAATCCTTTAAAAAAGCGACCGAACTCTCAGATCTTTTTGCCTCAATCGAAGGAAGAAGACCGCGAATCATGGTCGCTAAAATGGGTCAAGACGGCCATGATCGTGGGGCAAAAGTCATTGCTACAGGTTTTGCTGATTTGGGTTTTGATGTGGACATCGGGCCACTTTTTCAGACCCCAGAGGAAGTCGCCGCTCAAGCCATAGAAAATGACGTCCATCTTGTTGGCGCGTCATCCTTGGCCGCTGGTCACAAGACCCTTGTTCCTCAACTTATCCAAGCCCTCAAAGAACAGGGGCGTGAAGATATCATGGTAGTCGCAGGTGGCGTGATTCCAGCAAAAGATTATGAATTTCTTCATGATTCGGGAGTTACCGCCATATTTGGCCCAGGGACTATCTTGTCAGAGGCAGCGATCAAAATTTTGGAGAAGTTGATGGAAGAATAAGGATTGAATTTGCTGGAAAAAGAATCAATAAACCAAAACTGCCTTACTATTTTCACAAATAACCCCACTTGGCCGCTGAACTAAAGCGCAATCAGAGAATGCTCCTGTTCGCTTATTAAAATCGGCCTGTAGCTCAGTATAGGCTTGTACCAATTCTAAAAACCGCTTCTCATCGATTTTTCTAGAATAAGCAAGATAGCTCATTGGACCTCCACAGGGTTTACTTCCAATCGGGGTAAATGTCCAATCACTTACATTGGTGCAGGTTTGTGAAGTAGCGAGCTGATTGATTTCAGTCCATAATTGATCCAAAGCGATTGGCGATGCTTCTCCTCCCCCTTCATCTGTGGAAAGATTGCAACTCATTAATAGAAAGAATGCGGAGAATAATAAGGCGTTTTTCATAAGAAGCTTATTCAAAAATTGAAACGACTAACCCTAAGCCAAGTTTCAAATTAGTTAATGATTTTAATTTTTTGAATAAACGACCTTCCCATCTACTAGCGTCATCTCCACCACTACCTGATGAATTTCCATCGGATCTATCGTAAACAAATCTTTAGAAAGAACAACCAAATCTGCCAGATATCCAGCTTTAAGTAGCCCTTTTCGATCTTCTTCAAAGGAAGAAAATGCTCCCATTAAAGTATAAGCTTTCATCGCCTCATAAATACTGATTCGCTCCTGAGGAATCCAGCCACCGGCTGGATAGCCGGAAGGGTTTCTTCTATTTACCGCATCGTGAATTCCGCGAATTGGATTCAAGCTGATGCAAGCTGGCCAATCACTACTAAAAACAAGTTGAGCATCTGCATTCAAAAGTGATCTCCAAGCGAAGGAATAAGGCAATCGCTCCTCTCCCACTGCTTTTGACCAAACTGTCGTAGTACCTGGCTCCGCATGAATAGGCTCCATACTAGGAAGAATCCCAGCTTTTGCAAAACGAGAAATATCGTCAAGGTTGATGGTTTCGATATGCTCGATGCGATGTCTCTTATCCTTGGAATTATTTTCCAAAATCGCTTTTTCGTAGGCATTCAAAACTTCTCGTACACCACGATCTCCGATGGCATGGGTGAACAATCGAAAACCTTTTGCATCCAAAGTTTTTACCAATTTCTGATACCCTTCAATAGTAAAATTCAACTGGCCTAAAGCTAAAGCATCGGCTGCTGGAAGGTCTGAATAAGGGGCTAACATTGATCCAGTATGACCTTCAATCACTCCATCAATCATGAATTTGATGGCGTCGGCTCTAAGCCAAGGGTTTGCTGTGCCTACGCTATCCTTCAGAAAAGTGAATCGGTCAAGTTCACTAGAAGTAGCCTGCTCAGAAACTGAAAATGCCGCAGCGTACCTGAGGGTCAATTCACCATTTTCATATAATTTCTGGAAAAGACGAAGATCATTTTCAGACCCAGAAGCATTTTGGACGGAAGTAATCCCAAGAGAAGCAGCATAAGCCAACCCTTTTCGGAGCCCATTTAATTGATCCTCGAAGGTGTCTTCAGGAATTAAATCTCCAACCAATCCCATGGCACTTTCCTTCAATGCACCGGTAAGTTTTCCGTTTTTATCTTTGACGATTTCTCCAAAGCCAGTGAATGGAGTTTGCTCATCCAATCCGGCAATTTCCAATGCTTTTGGATTTGCATAAGCCGAGTGCCCATCATAGGCTCGTATAAAAACTGGTCGGTCAATATCCAAAACCCTCATTGTTTCGTGGTCTGGAAGACCAGATTCAAAAAAAGTGTATTGCCAACCTCGACCTGTGACCCATTCCTTGTCTGGATTTTCTGCAATGAATTTCAAGGTACTAGCAATGGCAGCATCAAAGGTTTCAGCACCGGAAAGTTCTACTTGGGTCAAGCCCATTGAACCGCTCAAAAAGTGAATATGCGCATCATTGAACCCTGCTGTGACTAACTTTCCCTCCAAATCCAAGACTTGAGTTTCCGATCCAGTCAAAGCCAGAATCTCTTCTGAATTGCCAGTGGAAATAATAAGACTGTCTCGGATAGCTATTGCTTCCACGAAAGAATTTTCAGACTCTCCAGTCCAAATTTTGGCATTGTGAAGGATAAGTGTGGGTGGTTTTACAACCTCTTGACACTGAAAAAAAATTAGTGAAATAAAGATTAGAAAGAGTGATTTTCGCATTGGTGAAATTAATTGAGATGATTATCTGTATTGTTGAACTTACCCTTATAGAATAGCGATTTGATGCTTAATTTGCGGTGATTCTCCCTCTCAAAGGGGGTTAGGGGAATTTTGAGCTGTAATAATTTGAAAGCAACAACCTACATGCAGGATTCCGAAGAGTCCTATTAATTAATTTCCAGAACTGGGTAGCATATTTCGAATGGCAGACATTCGCCAGTTCTTTTTATTTCTGACGACGACAAAGCTACTCCACATCTTTCTCATGGTTTGATCTGGATTGGTGATGATGTAGCGCGCATCGACTAACGCTGAGTTTTCAGAGAGAAATCTGATTTTTTCCACGGTCAGTTTTCGATCCCCAGGATTACTAGTGGAACTATTGAGCATGCCTTTGATAGCTGCATCCATGCCATTTCGCCACTCTCCCGAGGAGAAAAGTTGATCCACATCCCCAGTCAGAATTTGTCTTAACAAAACGGTATCTCGACTATCTCGAGCGGATGAATATTGGTTAATCAAATGCAAAATTTCATTAGAGTCTGCTTTTTGTTTCTCTGAAGTCTGTGCAAATCCCGCTTGTGCAATAACGATTAGTAGGATGAAAGGAATTAGGAGTAATTTCATAATTGAAGGCAATTAATTCTCTTCAAAATAACAATTTCCATACAAATGGACTAGTTACCTTAAATCAGATGATTTTTGAAAAAAAAACTAAGCCGTCTAGTAAATGTGAATTGCGACGGTGGCCCAGCCTAATTAACATCTTCACAAGACCACCTACTCTTTTTTTGATGGAAAATTAAAACAAAAAAACCACCTATCTCCAGGTGGTTTTAACGTTTTATAAAAACTCTAAAATCTCAAATCAGACCACGTCTTCTCCTCGAAGCTTGACCACTGCCCCCTCCAAAATATCTCCTATTCGGATTTGGCAGGCTAAGCGAGAAGTGGCAAAATATTCTGGCAAATTTTCCAATTGATCCAATTCCACATCGGTCGCATCACCAAGACCATCTTTACCTTCCAAAATCTCCACATGGCAAGTTGCGCAAAGCGCCATTCCACCACAGGTGGCCAATACTGGATATTCGTAGGCTTTGAGGATTTCCATCAAATTCAAACCCATATCCTCCGGAGCTTCGTGCTCTTGGCGATTGCCTTCCTGATCTTCTACTGTGAAATTTACCATGCCGCAAAAATAGAATTAAAATGCATTCACCCCGTTCACTGTCGTGTATTTAAAGCTTAATTTTTGATCTGGATAGACATATTTGAAAGCTGAATGCATCATGATTGCTGCCTCATGGAAACCACAAAGAATCAATTTCAATTTGCCTGGGTAGGTATTGATATCCCCTATTGCGTAGATCCTTTCGACTCCTGTAGAATAATCACGGGTATCCACTTCAATTGCATTCTTGTCAATACTCAATCCCCAATCTGCAATCGGGCCGAGCTTTGGACTCAAACCAAAAAGAGGAATCAAATAATCCGCCTCAAGCTTAATTTCTTCTTTTAATTTACCTTCTAAAATCACGGTATCCAATTTCCCATTTCCATTTACTTGCTTCAAATTTGCAGAAAGTATCAGATCAATTTTCCCTTGATTAGCCAAGTCGAATACTTTTGCCGCTGAATCTGGGGTGCCTCGGAAGGTTTCATTTCGGTGAACCAAAGTTACTCTAGAAGATACTTTTGCTAAATATATAGCCCAATCCAAAGCAGAATCACCGCCTCCAGCAATTACCACTTTTTTGTCACGGAATGTTTCAGGGTCTTTTACCATATAGGTGACTCCTTTGCCCTCAAACCTCTCAAGGTTCTCTAGCACTGGCTTTCTCGGCTCAAAACATCCCAGTCCACCCGCAATGATGATCACTTGAGCATGCACATGAGTCTTGTCGCTGGTCGTCACGATGAAAGAACCATCCTCTTGCTTATCTAAATGATCCACTCGCTCTCCTAAAGTGAAGGTGGGCTTAAATGGTTTGGCCTGCTCCATCAGATTTTCCACAAGGTCCTGTGCTTTTACTTCAGGATATCCTGGGATATCATAGATTGGTTTTTGAGGATAAATTTCCGAGAGCTGACCGCCAATTTGTGGCAAGGCATCGATCAAGTGACAACGCATTTTGAGCAAGCCTGCTTCAAAAACTGCAAATAGAGCAACTGGACCTGCTCCGATGATACAAAGATCTGTGTGAATCATTCTCTTAAATTTTGTTAGGAAAACCTTGAAAACTCAATTTTGTTCGTGTAAATATTATTCGCGCACTAACTTCATTCTTCCAATTCCTGTCCGCCAAGATTTTGGTAGATGGTATCTAGGATTCGTTTGAACTCTTCAAAATCCTGATCAGATAGATTCTCCCAAGCTTTTTCGCGAATCTCAAGAATTTGGGGGCGAAGGGCTTTGACCTTTGCTACACCCGTTTCGGTTAGGTGTAATTGGAAACTTCGACGATCCATTGGATGCGGCACCCGCTCGACGTATCCTTTTTTGCAAAGCAAATCTAAAATTCGAGTTAAAGTCGGATGATCCTTGAAAACCAAATTGGCTAATTCAGTTTGACTCAAATGACCATTTTCTGAAAGGTTTTTTAATACCAACCATTGATCAACGGTTACATCAAAGTCACCTGATTTGAACTGTTGCTGTGCATATTGCTTGACCTTTCGCGCTGTGCGATCAA
>JBLGAM010000095.1:0-12383 GCA_047612305.1 Planctomycetota bacterium
ACCTTGTCTGCCGCCCGGATTTTCTCGGGATCATCAGTCAGTTCTGCGTTTGCACCTAGGCGCTCTAGTGCATAAAGCACAGATTGCACATTTCCCGAGTTGTATTTAATTACCGCTACTTTCATTTTATCAAGACCAAAGATGCAATAATGAATTTTGGAACCCCAACCCACTAACATGACCTCTGGATATTTTTATTTTTAATACTTACTTAAAAACATCCTACCTCCCACACTCTGCTTTCTAAGCCCCTATTTCCCAACTTCCAACGTTCGACTCAACAGCATTTCCTCAAGCAAAGATTCAATTTCCGGAAGAGACGCGAAAAGCTGCTCTAAACTATCGATAATAAAGTAACGATCTTGAAATTTATCCTTCCAGTAGCCTTGGCTCATAATCGTTCGCACTTCGTATGGCAAATGCAAAGGCACCTCTGAAAGGCTAAACTTTGTCTCTCCAGCTGAGCTCAAAATTCCAGCGCCATATATTTTCAATTCACCCTCTTCCCGAATCAATCCAAACTCAATGGTGAACCAATAAATCCGACTCAAAATATTGATTGCATAAGGATCATCGATATGCTTGAGCGCAATACCGGAAATCTTTTCTAAGAATCCTGTGTAATGTGGGTTTATCAGCAAAGGCATGTGAGCAAAGGCATCATGAAACATATCCGGCTCCTCTAGGTAATCCAATTGCTCCATTTTACGCATCCAAGTCGAAGAAGGGAAACGCTTGTTATTCAACAGTCCAAAGAACAAATCATCATCAATTAAACCCGGTACTACAAACACTTCCCAACCAGTGGTTTCAGCTAGTATTTTGTTCAATTTCTCAAAGTTGGCGATCTCTTCTGCATTGAACTTCACGATATCTACCCCATCCAAATAGGCTTTGCAGGCTGCTTTGGGAAGGTTCGGCATCTGACGTTCGAAGAGAATCTTCCATACTTTGAAATCTTCAGGGGTATAGGCAGCGTAGTCCTGCCTTAGGTCCTTCAATCTTGAGTCTGTAAAGACCCAGTCTTTTGGTTTACTATTCATTTCTAATTGGGTTTATATCTATCTAAGTCTTCGAAGCTTGATTTGTTCGTCATTGCTTCGCTTCACTCGCAATGACGTTAACCAAAAAGACCTACTCCAAATAGGAATAGGTCTTGTTAATTTCAGCCAAAAAGCCACAATCATCCCTATTCCTTCATTGAAGACGGTAGTTGGAATGATGAATGAAAGTTCTTGGTGTGGGACTCATGGTACTAAAGTAAGCATGTTAAAGATCACCAACAATAGTATTTTTACAGAAGGTCGAAATTTCTAATTTTTTAAAAAAAGTATTATTAAAAAGTTGGTCTCCCAAATTCCTGATAGATCAATTCCTGAATTTTAGGGGAAAGTAATCCCTTTGGAATGCTTAGATTATTTTTCTGAAACCATCCAGAAAGTGCACGAACACAAATTCCGTATTCTTCAGCGATTTCTTGACGTGATTAAGCTTTTTGAGTCATCTTAAAAAAAATTGAAACCTAAATTTATTATTTCAATAATAACTAAAAAAATGATAGGCACAAAACTAATTCTAATAGTCAAACATTACTTTCCTTGATCCAACGGATAATTGTCCTTAGTGAAATGCCGTATTCTAAGGTGATTTGATTTCTGGATTTCGCCGTTTGGGTAGTGTTTTTCATTTTCAATCCATAAAAAATGAAAAACTTTTGATGATTTAGCCACAAAAAATGGCAAAGAGAATCAAACAAATTTTTTTCGCAGAAAAAGCACTTTTTTTAAAATCAGTAAAAGAAATTTCTTTCAAAGGAAATATGTCCGATTTTGTCCGATTTAATTAAAAATTAAGTCATCATATTTGAAGATAACCAAATCAAAAAAACAATGAAAAAATTTAAATCTATTTCAGCAATACTTGGGCTGCCTTTGGCAATTATTGGGATCTTCGCTACATCGAATATTGAATCCAAGGCGCAGGGATACAACTATAAAATAGAAATAGGAGTTATAATAACCCCATATCCAGATGGAGATAAAATTAGACCATTGTGTATTCATGGACCTGGACTTTGTCGAGGTACCTCTGAACAATAAATTTACATCCCAAGCACACTAAAAATTAAAGCTTGAATCTAGGTTCTTTTCATTAGAAACTGCCAAGTAAAACCTAAGGCAACAAAAATTCTGGGAAGATCCAAATGATTGGTAAAACCTAAAGGTTTATAGAAAAAGGGAAATACTTGATCTTTTAAACCTTTAGGCTTTTATTATCCAACAACCCGAAAGGAGAAAAATTGCAAAACTGCATTTATTAATGAAAGATTTACTTTGGAACAGTTTAGGAGTACTTCTCCTTTGTCCTTTTTTGGCTTGTTCTCCAAGACATAAAGAACCCATATCAAGTTCACCAAAGGATACTTCACCTATTTTACTTAAGGTGGATACCTCTATTCCCTTTAAGTGGCCAAGTAATCTTGAGGTTGAAAAAATTACTTATTTAAAGCCTATTGCTGGCTATCTTGTTTCATACGTGGATAAATTGATAATTTCTCCCGAAAATAATCTCTTTTATATTTTGGATCGAAATCAAAGTAAAATCTTTGTTTTCGAAAAATCAGGACTACCAAAACAAATTTTTGATCGCAAAGGAGATGGTCCCGGCGAATATTTGGAAATTTGTGATGTCGAAATAGATTTTGAAAACGATATACTTGAGATTTTGGATTACCTGAAGCTAAAAAAATATAAGCTTAGCACTTTTGAATATATCAGCACTGAAGATCTAAGAGATCTACCTAGAGATAAGAACTTCACCAATTTTACTCGGATCTGCGACGTCCTTTATCTATGGACACCCCTTCCTCCCAATCAATTAGTCAGTGAGAAAGAACTAGGAACTCATCATTTATTGAGAGTTGAAAATGGAAGCAATAGCTTTCATGTAGAGAAAAAGTATGGAGTCATGGATGCGAATATCTTTTACCCAGCCTCTGCAAAAAATGAATATAATATTTCGGCAAGACTTGGTTCCACAGATATTCTTGGGGTAGCCAAAGATAGTGTTTACACCAAGTTCAGGTTTGATTACGGAGACAAGGAAATCCCCGAAATTGAATTAATGAATTATTGGGAGAACAAATACGAGATTCTTACTTCTGAATATTATAAACCCCCACAAACTATACGGGAAACAAAAGATTACTTGTTTTTTCGGTTTTCCGGCGGCAGCAGGGCACATAATGTTCTCTATGATAAAAATGCTAAAGCGGTCATATCCATAGGGCAAATAACTAGCAAAATTGACCCCATAATCATCCTTTCTGATTCTATCTATTTGTACGGATATATGCCTTCAGCTATTCTAGTAGATTACATTGAAAACGGAGGGGAATTATCGGAAAGTCCATTGTTCAAAGACTTAGATCCAACTTCATTAGAAAAGGACGAAAATCCTATCATAGTTAAATTTCGGCTTCCTTACCCTAAAAATCAAAAATAAAAGATTTCTTTCTGTTGTTTTACATATAGCTTCAGGAGAAATAGAATGCATTTTAATATTCTTCTTCTCCCAACGGAAGTCTTTAACTCTCAATCTGAGTAAATGTAATTTTAGCAAAAAAGGGTAAAAGCAAAATCGGCTGCCTCTAATTAAACAGCCGATTATTATTTTTGCATTTTTAAAGCAGATCAAAATTTTTCCGCATTGTAAAGCTTTGTCTTATCCAAGAAGCCAGTCTTGCGCTTTGCGCAAAGTCCAACGTCTGCTGACCATCGGAATAGGCTTTCTCCGGAATCTCATGCGATTCATACATAATCCCATCTGCTCCTGCCATTACTCCGGAAAGTGCCATCTGAGGCACATACTCTCGAATACCGATTCCATGTGAAGGATCAACTATGACCGGCAAATGCGACTTGGCTTTCAAAATTGGAATAGCATTGAGATCTAAGGTATTTCTTGAAGCTTTTTCATAGGTTCTGATTCCCCGCTCGCACAGGATCAGCTTTTCATTTCCTCCGGAAAAGACATACTCAGCAGATTGTAACAATTCCTCAATTGTGCCGGAAATTCCTCGCTTGATCATGACCGCTTTGTCCACTTTTCCGAGTTCGTCGAGCAGGTTGAAATTCTGAGAATTCCGAGCACCTACCTGATACACATCCACATAAGGATACATTTCTTCAATCTGGGAAGTCTGCATCACCTCGGTTACGATCTTGATCCCGGCAGCAGAAGCGATATCATACCAGAGTTTCAGGCCTTCCAAACCTAAGCCACGGAAAGCGTAAGGGGAACTCCGTGGCTTAAACACGCCACCGCGCATCAATTTGATATCGTTTTCAACACAATGCTGTACAACTTTACGGATTTGCTCTTCGGATTCGATGGAGCAAGGACCGGTGATGATCGCCATTTCTCCGTCTTTGATAAAGACGTTGTCTCCCAAATCCACTGAAGTTGGCTTCGCTTTCCACTTTTTGGATACGAGTTTATATTCATCCGAAACGACATGAATATCTGAGATCCCATCCATTTGACCGATTTTACGGATGTCAAAATCGTTTTTACCGATTCCGATTAGGTAGTCCCCCAACTGGGTTTTTACATGGGTAGTTTTATAACCAATGCCATTGACTTTGTTAATTAATTTTTCTTTTTGTTCTTCGGAAATATCAGGTTGAAGTTGTATGATCATGATTAATTAATTACAGATTGAATGTATTGCTGAATGTCTGCATCCAAATTATTTGCGTTTTTAACGGTTTTAATAAACGCCGATCCGATGATTGCGCCATTACCGTAATTTGAAGCAGTGCTGAATGACTCCGAATCAGAAATCCCAAAACCTATCAGTCTTGGATTTTTTAAATTCATAGCCTGTACCCGTTCAAAATAGGTGATTTGTTCGGTGCTGATCCCAGTTTTTGCCCCGGTTATACTATTTGAAGAAACCATGTAAATAAAGCCGTTAGAGTTTGCATCGATTTCCCGAATCCTATTTTCACTAGTCGCCGGTGAGATCAAGAAGGTATTAACCAAACCATAGGCATCGAATAGGGTCTTGTAATCCTCCAAATATTGTTGCATTGGAAGATCGGGTAAGATCAAACCATCAATGCCTACTTCTTTGCATTTCTTACAGAATTCCTCCATTCCAAACTGAAGGATTGGATTCAAATAACCCATCATGACTACGGGGATATGAATTTTTGTCCGAAATCCGATTAATTGCTGAAATAGCTTTTTCAAACTCATACCATTTCCCAAGGCAATCATGTTGCTGTCCTGAATCGTTGGTCCGTCTGCAATTGGATCAGAGTAAGGCACTCCAATCTCGATAATATCTGCCCCACCGGCCTGAATCGCCTCCATCGTCGGAACTGTGTCCTCCAAACGCGGAAACCCAGCGGTAAAATAGATTGAGAGCACCCGCTCTTTTTTAGTATTGAATAGGTAGTGAATTCGGTTCATTTGTTTTTATGATGGATGAAAGATGCCAGATCGCAGATGTAAACACCTGACATTCGACTTCAAACTTTAATAATTACCCCATTTGATATAAGTATCCAAATCTTTGTCGCCCCTACCTGAAAGATTGATCACAATCACATCGTCTTTTCGATATTCGATCAAATTTAACGCGTGAATCGCATGAGCAGTCTCAATCGCTGGGATAATTCCCTCCATTCTGCTGAGTTCAATTCCAGCTTTCATAGCATCTTCATCCTCCACAGCAACGAATTCTGACCTACCGATGTCAAACAAATGGGCGTGCACTGGCCCAATACCTGGATAATCCAAACCCGCAGATATGGAGTGTGGCTCCACCACCTGACCGTCTTCGGTCTGCATCAAAAGTGTTTTTGATCCATGTAAAATTCCCGGTGTGCCCAAAGCAGTGGTAGCAGCAGATTTTCCGGAATTCACCCCTAAACCCGCAGCTTCTACAGCAATTAATCTAACTTCGGGAGTATTGTAATAATGGTAAAAAGACCCAGCAGCATTAGATCCGCCTCCCACACAAGCAATGATTGCATCCGGGTTTTCACGCCCTTCTTTTTCTTTCAGTTGCCACTTGATCTCTTTGGAAATAACGGATTGAAATCGAGCCACCATTTCCGGATAGGGATGCGGACCAACGACAGAGCCTATTATATAATGTGTGCCCACTGGATCATTGATCCATGCACGCATCGCTTCATTTGTGGCATCTTTTAGAGTTTTAGATCCTGAGACAGCTGGGACTATTTTTGCGCCTAGTATTCGCATTCGCTCCACATTGGGACGTTGACGTTGAATATCCAGTTCGCCCATATATATGGTGCAATCCATGCCCATCAAGGCACAAACCGTGGCGGTAGCTACCCCGTGTTGTCCAGCACCGGTTTCGGCTATAATTCGTTTTTTTCCAAGCTTCTTTGCTAGAATAATCTGCCCGACCGTATTATTAACTTTATGCGCTCCTGTATGACAAAGATCTTCTCGCTTGAAATAGATTTTTGCTCCATACTTCTCTGACATTCGCTCTGCGAGATACAATGGAGTCGGTCGGCCTACGAAGTCACGAAGTAAGCTTTGAAATTCGTCCTGAAACTCCTTGGTGGCGACAATCGCCTCATAATTTTCGCGTAGCTCTTCAATGTTTGGATGCAACATCTCAGGAATGTATGCGCCTCCAAATTTCCCATAAAAGCCTTTTTCGTCCACTCTGATCATATTCTTCACGTTTTAACCTATTAATTTCTCGGAATGTGTTGTATAAAATTCTTCAGTTTTTCAATATTTTTTAATCCTGGGTAATCTTCAAATTTTGAATTGAGATCAACTCCCTGCATCAATGGGTTTTTGACCCTAAAAGCCGAGATTTCTTTCCAGCTATCTTCGCCAATTCCTCCACTTATTAAAAAGCCTTTGTCGAAGGGATAAGTTTCCAAAATACTCCAATCAAATTTTTGACCTGTACCTCCGTATTTTGACGAAGCCGTATCAAACAAAAACTTACTCACAAAAGGCAAATATCCTCGCAGCACTTCCCAATCAATTTCTTCTTTTACAGAAATTACCTTCCAGATTTCGGAGGTTGTTTTTTTGGAAAGGGTTTCCACAAATTCTGCTGATTCCTGACCATGAAGCTGAATTGCTTTGAGACCGAATAACTCAACTTTTCGTAAGATTTCTGTTTCGGATTCATTGACAAAAACCCCAACTTTTGAAATTGGCAAATTGGTCAAGGCTAAACCAGATTCATCAGATACAAATCGAGGAGACTTAGAATAGAAAATTATCCCCATCCAATCTGGCCGAATCTCTTCAACCAATTGATACGCATTTTCTAACTCACGCATCCCACAGACTTTGATTTCCATTAGGCCTTAATTAGCGCTGACTCAGCAAGCAATTTTTTATATTCTTTGATGAAATTGAAGGCTGCTTGTTCCGGTCTTGCAGATTTCATGAAATTTTCCCCAATCAAAAACCCATCAAAACCCACAGCTCTTAATTGAATCAACGTCTCCGGATCAGAAATACCACTTTCCGATATTTTTACAAAGTCTGAAGGAATTCGATTAACCAAATCCAAAGAAGTCTGAAGGGATACTTCGAAAGTTTTCAGGTTTCGATTGTTGACTCCCACTAAGTCTAAAGCATCACAAAGACTTCGATCTAGTTCATCACCATCATGCACTTCCATCAATACCTCTAGACCGAGACTTTTTGCGAAATAGGCTAACGACTTCAGCTTCTCAGGTTCCAAAGCTGCCGCAATCAACAAAACACAATCCGCTCCAATCGATTTTGCTTCCACGATTTGATATTCATCCACTACAAAATCTTTTCTCAGAATTGGGCAGAAATTAAAATGTCTTGCTGACTTAAAATCATCTGTGGTTCCCCCGAAATACTTTGTATCGGTCAAAATAGAAAGTGCCGAAGCTCCTGCCTGCATATAACCTATACTGACTTTTTCTACTTTCGAAGAGGAATTTATCATCCCTTTTGAAGGAGATTTTCGTTTGAATTCAGCAATGATACCCGTCTTCTCCGGATTTGTAACGTACTTTTTCATCGATACCACCTTGCCTTCAAAGAATATACTTTGTTCCAATAGTTTGACTGGAACCAAGCTTTTTCGATCGGCTACTTCAAGGTATTTATCCGCAATTATTTGATCTAAAATATTCATATTCAATAGTTAAGAAAAAGAAATAGTGGTTTTAGGATTGACCAAGCTGTTGAAAACATTCAAGGCTTTGCCAGAGAGGAGGGATTCTTGTGCAATAGAAACCGCCTCCGGAAAATCAAGCCCGGGTCTAGCTGTGACAAGAGCTGCCGCTGAATTAGCGATTACAACAGAATTTTGGCTGTTAGTACCTTCTCCTCTAAGGATCTTTTCAAATATTTTCGCAGATTCTTCAACAGTATCTCCTCCGACAATACTTTGAGCATCGAGCTTTTTAAATCCCATATTTTCAGGTGAAATTAATTTTTCTCCAGAGTTAGAGATCATTTTGAAAGGTCCTGTAAGCGATATTTCATCATAACCGTCCAAAGAATGGAGAACAGAAAATCTCCCATCCATTTCTTGGTATAAGTATCCGTACAAACGGGCAAGTTCTAGACTGAATACACCCACTAATTGTTTACGAGGCAAACTTGGATTAACCATTGGGCCTAGCATATTAAAAAAAGTTTTTACACCTAGTTCTTTTCGAATCGGAGCTACATTTTTCATTGCAGGGTGAAAAAGAGGGGCATGAAGAAAACAAATCCCAGCCTCATCCAACCCTCGCTTTATCTCATCCATGTTACTAGTGAATTGGTATCCAAAATATGCTAGGAGGTTAGATGATCCACAAATAGAGGATACTCCGGTATTGCCATGCTTGGTCACATTTTGACCAGATGCCGCCACCACAAATGAGGATAGAGTAGATATATTAAAGGTGTCTTTTCCATCTCCTCCGGTACCGCATAGATCCATTGCATCATATTCAGCAATCTCCACAGGGACACAAAGCTCAAGCATCGCATCGCGAAATCCTCGAAGCTCCTCCACTGTGATACTTCGCATCAGGTATACAGTCATAAAAGCAACAATCTGGCTTGAATTGTATGTTCCTGTAGCAATATTTTTTAAAACCTCCTTAGCATTTTCTTTAGTGAGCGTACGATGCTCTATCAATTGGTTTAAAATTTCTTTCATAAACTTAGGACTAATAAGATTTTACTTTGTTTTCAACCAGTTTTTCATGATTGATACACCATTTTCAGTAAGGATACTTTCAGGGTGAAATTGAACTCCTCGTACATCATAGACTTTATGTCTGACTGCCATTATCTGCTGATCAGGAGTGCGGCCGATGACTTCAAGGTCTTTCGAAAGGGTATCTTCGTTGATGACCCAGGAGTGATATCTTCCAATATTAAATGTATCGGGAATGCCTTCAAAAAGCAAATCCTGAATAACAGTTACTTCGGAGGCCACGCCATGAAGGACTTCAGAAAGATTCGTGAGATCTCCACCAAAAGCCTCTCCAATGGCCTGATGTCCGAGGCAAACCCCCAGAATAGATTTAGTTGGAGAATATTTTTTCAGAAGCGTGGACATAATACCTGCTTCTTCGGGAATCCCCGGACCTGGAGATAGTAATATCTTATCATATGCATCTACCTCATCCAATGAGATTTTATCATTCCGGAAGACATCCATTTGTGATCCATATCCCAGCTGTCGTATAATGTATACCAAGTTATAGGTGAAGGAATCGTAATTATCGAGGACGAGTATTTTCATTTTGTAAAATCGAAAGATTGAAAGATTGGAAAATTGGAAGATTTACTAGAATAAAGAATTCTTCTTTTTTCTATCCTCAAATTCATTTAGGTATTTTATTAAGCCTTTTAATTCACTTGCTAAGTCAACTAAATCCAGATAATATTCTTGATAAGTTGACTCGTTTATTTTTCCTGCTGACAATAGCAAAAAGAGCTAACTCCGAAGTTCCCCTGCAGATCCTTTAGAGATTTCCAGGTAACGAATAAATTGTCTATTACGGTTGTATTCAAAACCCTCCGCAATATTGTTTGAAATAGATATAGCAGAGCCGATCAATTGATCTTTAGCACGATAATCCTTAGCTAATTTTTCAGATTCAACTAATTGATAGATTTTCACTCCAGTTTTTATAGCATGTTGCCAAACCGGTAAATCCTCAAATCGCTCATATTTTGCCATAATTTTTCAATTTTGAAATCTTGCAATTTTTGAATATTTCACTTAAATATTCTCAGCAGCCCTTAGCGCTACTCGTAGCGCCTCCAGCTTATTTGCTACTTCTTGAAGCTCGGAAGGGATGGTAGACTTAGCTACTACTCCAGCACCCGCCTGAAATCGAAGCGTATTATTTTCTGACACGAATGATCGAATCAGGATGGCATGATTGAAATCGCCATTGAATCCAAGGAAACCGATCGCACCTCCGTAAAATTGTCGACTGCTGTTTTCCAACTTATCAATCAATTGCATGGCTTTATATTTTGGAGCACCAGAAAGTGTACCTGCAGGAAAAGTATCTGCAACCAGCTGAAGTGGATTGGCACCGTCCGGTAATTTTCCTGTCACTTTAGATACTAAGTGAATCACGTGTGAATAATATTGAATTTCTTTGAAGACTTCCACATTGACTCCCTCAGACGTTCTAGATAGATCATTTCTCGCCAAATCAACCAGCATAACATGCTCAGAGTTTTCTTTGGGGTCATCATATAGTTGTCTAGCTAGTTCAGCATCTTCCTGATCGTTACCTGTTCTTCTAAAAGTGCCTGCTATCGGGTAAAGAGTTGCTTTACTCCCTTTTACAACAATTTGAGCTTCCGGAGAACTTCCGAAAACCTTGAATGATCCATAGTCAAAATAAAACAAGTAGGGGGAAGGATTTACTGATCGGAGAGCTCGATATACATTGAACTCATCACCTTTAAACTGGGTCGTAAACCTTCTGGAAAGCACAATCTGAAAAACATCCCCTCGGAAGCAATGCTCTTGACCTTGATTAAGGATTTTCAAGAACTCCTCATCCGTGTAGTTAGATACCTCCTCACCCACTTTTTTAAAATTATAGGCTGGAATATTTTTACTATTGAGAAGCATCTCGATCTCATCGATCAACTCTAAGCTATCTGCACCGGCAACTCTGTGCTCAAGTAGGGTGAGTTCATTTTTGTAATGGTCAATTACTATGATATTTTGATACACTGAATACTGCATCATTGGCACCTCATTTGGACTAGTATTCTTCAGCTCTATATCTTCAAAATAAGCGACTGTATCATATTGAATATATCCAAACAATCCGTTTGAGCTAAATTTAAAGTTATCAGGAGCCACATCAAATTTTCTCCCAAAATCCCTGAGCGCATCCATCAAAGGTTTTTCTTTGCTTACCTCATAAGTTAAGGACTCTCCAAATGGCAGTGATTCAGTGACCTTACCGGCATTAAAGGAAAAGGTGGCTAAAGGATTGAAGCAGATGTAGGAAAAGCTGTTTTCCTGACCATGGTAATCCGAACTCTCGAGCAAAATCGGATTAGCAAACCGATCTCTAATTTGTAAATAGATACTCACGGGAGTGATGGTATCAGCAAGTCGTTTACGATGAGTAGTTAAGATTGGGAATTTTATTTGAGTCATTGGAATGAGTTTTAATGAAAAAAGGCTTACTGGAAAACCAGTAAGCCTTTATATATAATGCTGCACAAATTTCTTAGGCAACGGCTTTCTGCGCTTTCTTTTGGAAAGAGATAGAATGCCACCACCAATAATTTTTTGAGATTGTTACCATAATTATTTCAACAAATTTAGAAAGGGATTGGAGACTGCAAAGCATCTTTCTGTTTTTTTCTGAAAATTCTTATGGAGCATTAGTATCTAGACTTTATTAATAGTCATTCGAATAGCATCAATAGTGCAATGTTCAGCGCAGCACTCCTCTCCTTTTATTAAAAAACCCAGCTTTCTTTTCCTGCTATTTTTCAGTGCAGCTTAAATGGTTTCCACTCAGACGGATTCGGGCTAGATGCAAAATTTGAACGAAATAAAATTCCTATCACTATCCGGCGAGGAATCGGTTCTCGGAATAGTCCCCAGTTTTCGCTTTGCACATCTCCAGCATCAAACTCAACAATTGGAAATGTTCTAAAACCGAAATAAAAAAAAGTAAAAATATTAGAATAGTTGATCAAAAAACAAGGCTCTATATGATTTTTAGTGGGTGATGGTTAAACTAAAATTACGATATTTTATTTTTGGTGTTATGAATAGCACTCAGATTTTCGAAATGGCGTTGGGTTTAGCCAAGCCTTGGTATGTTTCCAAA